>NZ_JAAXYC010000554.1 GCF_018619185.1 Streptomyces sp. McG3
CTGGTCCGAGCTGCTCGGCCGACCGATCGTGGACCGTACGGGCCCCTATATCTGGCTGCGGCGGGAGAGCGGGCTGGGCCTCGGCTTCCAACAGGCCGGGGAGCCCAGGCCGGAGAAGAACCGCATGCACTTCGACATAGCCTCTCCCGACCCGGCAGCCGAGCAGCAGCGGGCCGAGGCGCTCGGAGGACGACGCCTGCATGAATACACCGAAGGCGGTTTTCTGGTGATGGCCGACCCCGAGGGCAACGAGTTCTGCATCATCCCCGAGGGTCCCGGGGCCGTTGGCCTCGATGACCAGGGGCACGCCCACTACCTCGAGTGAGCTCTGCAGCTCCTGGCGGCCCGGCCCGCTGCAGGCCTGATAGAGCGGGCGGACCCACTTTCCTCGAGAGGTCGCCGACCTCGCCCCGGAGCTGGCCGCGTACTTCCGTGACGGGAATTCCGGAGGGAAGCCCTCTGCCGTCGACGGCTACGTCCATGAACGACCGGCGGCCCTGTCGGGGCCAGCAGTGGCTTGCCCTCCCCATTCGCCACGACCATCTGCCCCTCACACCGCGCGGTACGCATCCCGTCCGCTCTTCTCCTGCAGGAATGGTCCTACGGCGAGCTGCTGCAAGAAGCCACTCGGCGCCCGGTCTGCCACCCGCGGCTGGCGAAATCCGCAGCTGGGTCCCGCGGTGAGGGAGCCTCGTTCTGGAATGATTGGCAGGTGAGCTCGGTCGACCGTGCCGGGGGGGCTCTGGGCGTGGCGAGGATCTCTGGAGGAGAGAGCGGATGTCCGGACCGGAAGAACGGCGGAACACGCCGGAGCAGGGTGCTCCCTGCTGGGGCAACCTGATGGTCGCCCGGTGAACTGGAGCTCCCAACCACCCGGAACGGGCGCTTCGGGGGCGCGGTCATCCCAGAAGGCTGCGCGGTCAGCGCCGGCCGCCGCCGAGCCGGCGGTCGTCGGCCAGTCCGGTAAGCGGGCCGAACTCCCGGGCAAGCTCGTTCCACGACAGAACCTCGCCACAGCGGGCCGGGAACTCCTTCGGGGCGAACTCGGGCATGGTCCAGGTGCCAGTGCCCCGGTCCCGCAGCCACAGGTCCCCGTCACCGTCGACCACAGTCGGCGGGACCGGTACGGGCTCGGCCTGATCGGTGGGCTCCCAGGTGACCCGGCCCGGGTGGGAAACGCGGCGCAGCTCGGTGGTGGCCAGCCGCGCGGCCAAGTCACGGGTGGACTCTTCGGCGTCCTTGACCGACGCCAGTCGGAATGCGTCGTCAAGTACGGGCAGAGCTGGATTCTTGCTGCGCTTTGAACTCATACGCTGACTACCTCCGGTAGGGGGCGTCACATCCGTTATGGCACCCCGCAGAGGAACACGGTATCCGAGGCAGGAGCCGGGCCGGCTACGACCAATGTGTCCAGGTGGAGGCACTGGCACACCGGGCGGTGGGGCTAGCCGGTGAGCTGGTCCTGGACCTGGCGCAACCCGTGGTGGCAGCGCTCAGATATGGCGGTCCGTGTGGTTACGACTTTCCAAAGGGCCACCCAAGCACAGCTGGTGACCCCTCGCTCACCCCGCCGCCTGCCCAAGGGTCTGTCCAGCCGGGCCAGGCCGCGTGACCCCGACGGAGAGGTGCCCTGCCCAACAGAGGCAATGTGACCTCGCTGAGCTACCGATGCTTCCAGAAGCGGTTGACGTGCTCGGTGTCG
>NZ_JAAXYC010000555.1 GCF_018619185.1 Streptomyces sp. McG3
CACCCACCCCCCGTACGGAGGCCGGCGCATGACCCGTACCCATGATCTCAGGCCCGCCCGCCTCTCCCCCCGGGACGTCCTGCGCGTCGGCGCGGTCGGGCTGCGGGCCCGCCGGGCCCGGGTGGTGCTCTCGGCGCTCGGGATCGCCATCGGCATCGCGACGATGGTCGCGGTCGTCGGCCTGTCCGAGTCGAGCCGCGCGGACCTGATGTCCCGGCTCGACCGGCTCGGCACCAACCTCCTCACCGCCGAGGCGGCCGAGGACCCCCTCGGGGGCACCGTCCGACTGCCGGAGAACGCGGTGGCGATGGTCGAGCGGATCGGCCCGGTGCGACACGCCACGGCCACCGCCGAGGTCGACGCCCGCATCCGCCGCAGCGACGTCGTCCCCGAGGAACGCACGGCCGGGGTCACCACCCAGGCGGCCCGGACCGACCTGCTCTCCACGCTCGGCGGCGAGGTGGCCCGGGGCACCTGGCTGACCCCGGCCGGCGAGCGGCTGCCCACCGCCGTCCTGGGCGCGGTGGCGGCGGACCGCCTCGGCATCACCCGCCCCGGCGAGACGATCATGCTGAACGACACCCGGGTGGCCGTCGTCGGGATCCTCGAACCCGTCGAGCTGGTCCCGACCCTGGACCGGGTGGCCCTGATCGGATTCCCGGCCGCGACACGCTACTTCGGCTTCGACGGCCACCCCACCACGATCTTCGAGCGCTCCACGGACGCCTCGGTCGAGGACGTACGGGCGGTGCTGGCCCGCACGGTCAGCCCCGGCAACGAGGCCGGTGTCCGGGTCTCGCGCCCCTCGGACGCGCTGGCCGCCCGCGCCGCCGCCGACAAGGGGCTGACGGCCCTGATGCTCGGGCTCGGCGCGGTGGCCCTCCTGGTCGGCGGGGTGGGCGTCGCCAACACGATGGTCATCTCCGTGCTGGAGCGCCGTCAGGAGATCGGCCTGCGCCGCGCGCTGGGGGCGACGCGCAACGCGATCCGGCTCCAGTTCCTGACCGAGTCGCTGCTCCTGTCCTCGCTGGGCGGCGCCGCCGGCGCGTTGCTGGGCTCGGCGGCCACGTGGGGGTTCGCGCGGGCGCAGGGGTGGACGACGGTGGTCCCGCCCTGGTCCCTGGCGGGCGGCCTGACCGCGACCCTGCTGATCGGCGTGGTCGCGGGCCTCTACCCGGCGATCCGCGCCTCGCGCCTGCACCCGACGGTGGCGCTGAACGCGACCTGATGAGTCCGGACGTGAGGAGGACGGACGTCAGGAGGACGGACGTGAGGAGGACGGACGTGAGGAGGACACGTCAGGACAACGGGCGTCAGGAGGACGTCCGTCAGGGGCTGACCCGCTCGATGCCGCGGCGCTCGGCGATCTTCGCCATGGTCAGGCAGTACAGCGGGGCGAAGACGAGTTCGAGGACCAGGGCCTGCCAGGGGGCGTCGGCGGCGGTGCTGCTGTCGTCGAGCTCCCCGAAGCCCGCCGCCAGGCCGAAGGCCAGCACGTTGTTGGCGACGTGCAGGACGATCACCGCTTCGAGACCGCCGGTACGGATCACCAGCCAGCCCCACCACAGCGCCGAGTAGAGCAGGAGCAGGAAGCCGGAGAGTTCGCCGAACCCGTGGGCCAGGGCGAACAGGAGGGACGCCAGGACGATCGCGGGCCAGGGTGAACGCACGACCCGGCCGATCACCTGGACC
>NZ_JAAXYC010000556.1 GCF_018619185.1 Streptomyces sp. McG3
GCACGGGCACCGCCCTGGCCGTAGGTGGCGAGGAGGGCCTGGGCCTCGATGGGGTCGCCCAGGGTGGTGCCCGTGCCGTGCGCCTCCACGACGTCCACATCGGACACCGACAGGCGCGCGTTCTTCAGCGCCGACTGGATGACCCGCTCCTGTGACGGACCGTTGGGCGCGGTGAGGCCGTTGGAAGCGCCGTCCTGGTTGACCGCGGAGCCACGGATCACGGCGTGCACGGTGTGCCCGTTGCGCACCGCGTCGGACAGCCGCTCCAGCATCAGCAGCCCGACGCCCTCGCCCCAGATGGTGCCGTCCGCGTCACTGGAGAACGCCTTGCAGCGGCCGTCGGCCGCGAGCCCCCGCTGGCGGCTGAACTCCACGAACGTCTCCGGCGTCGCCATGACCGCGATGCCGCCGCTCAGCGCGTAGGACACCTCGCCCGTACGCAGAGCCTGTACCGCCAGGTGCGTCGCCACCAGCGAGGACGAGCACGCCGTGTCGATCGTGACGGCCGGACCCTCCAGGCCCAGCGTGTAGGAGATGCGACCGGAGGCGATCGACCCGGCGTTGCCCGGGCCGATCAGGCCCTCCAGGGCCGGCGGCACCTCACTGACCCGCGAGGAGTAGTCGTGGTACATCACGCCCGTGTAGACGCCGGTCCTGCTGCCGTGCAACGACTGCGGGGCGATGCCCGCGTCCTCCAGCGTCTCCCACGCCGTCTCCAGCAGCAGACGGTGCTGCGGGTCCATCGCCGTCGCCTCGCGGGGCGAGATGCCGAAGAACTCGGGGTCGAACCGGTCGGCGTCGTGCAGGAAGCCCCCCGTGCGCACGTAGGTCGTGCCGAACGCCTCCGGGTCGGGATCGTAGATGCCCTCGTTGTCCCAGCCACGGTTGACGGGGAAGTCCGTCATCCCGTCCCGGCCGTCCGCCACGAGCCGCCAGAGGCTCTCCGGGTCCGTCACACCTCCGGGGAACCTGCACGCCATGCCGATGACCGCGATCGGCTCGCTCGCCGCGCCCCGGACCTCCTGCAACTCGTGCTGGGCCTGGCGGGTGTCGGCGATCGCCTTCTTGAGGTACTCGCGGAGCTTCGCTTCGTTCGCCATTGCCGTCAGGCCTTCCTGTTCGTTTCGACGAGGCTGAACAGCTCTTCGTCACTCGCTGCGTTGAGGTCGGAGTCGTCGGTGAGGGATCCGGGCTCGTCGCCCGTGCGGCGCCACTGGGTGAGGA
Source organism: Streptomyces sp. McG3 (assembly GCF_018619185.1). Taxonomy (GTDB): domain Bacteria; phylum Actinomycetota; class Actinomycetes; order Streptomycetales; family Streptomycetaceae; genus Streptomyces. Next base: position 1,225 of record NZ_JAAXYC010000556.1, read on the forward strand.
GCTCTTCGATGTGCTCGGTGATGAGCGAGTGATCGTCGAAATCCACGACGAGCGTCGACAGCAGCGCCGCGACCTCGTCCAGCTTGGCCCGGGCGGCCTTGCGGCCACTGGGGGCGAGCGTGTCGCGCAGGTGCTCGGCCAGGGCCGTCGCCGTCGGGTGGTCGAACACCAGCGTCGCCGACAGCTGCACGCCGGTCGCCCTGGTGAGCTGGTTGCGCAGCTCCACCGCGGTGAGCGAGTCGAAGCCGAGCTGTTCGAACGCGATGTCCGGAGGGATCGCGCCGGCGTCGTTGTGGCCCAGCACGAACGCGATCTGCGTCCGCACCAGATCCAGCACCCGTACCTGCTGCTCCGCCTCGTCGAGACCGGCGAGCGATGCGCCGAACGCCCTGCCGTCCTCCTGCTTCGCGGTGGTGGTTGTGGTGCGGCGGGGGATGAGGTTGCGGAGGAGTGGGG
>NZ_JAAXYC010000557.1 GCF_018619185.1 Streptomyces sp. McG3
CGGGGGACGAGGTCGGGTGCGGCCGGGTCGAGGAGTTGACGCTCCAGGCCCCGCTGATCCTTCCCGAGCGGGGCGGTGTGCGTCTCCAGGTGGTGGTCGAGGGTCCGGATGCCACGGGTGGCCGGCCCGTCGCCGTGCACTCGCGGCCCGACGACGGCGACACCTGGACCCTCCACGCCACCGGACTGCTCACCGAGCCCGCCGGCGCCGAGCCGGACGACCTGGCGGCCTGGCCGCCCGCCGACGCGGAGCCTGTCGATCTCGGCTCCTTCTACGAAGAGTTGGCCGCTGCCGGTTCGGCGTACGGGCCGGTCTTCCGGGGGCTGCGGGCCGCCTGGCGGAGTGCCGGGGAGGTCTTCGCGGAGGTGGCCCTGCCCGATGGGGTGGAGGCCGCCGGTTTTGGTGTGCACCCGGCACTGCTGGACGCCGCCCTGCACCCCATCGGCCTCGGCGGACTCGTGGACGCCCACAAGGGCGCCACTCTGCTGCCCTTCTCCTTCGGCGGGGTCGAACTGCACGCCTCCGGCGCGTCCGTCGTCCGGGTGCGCCTCACCCCGGTCGGGGGCGACTCCGTGTCGCTGTTCGTGGCGGACGCGGCCGGGGAGCCGGTGGTGTCCGTGACGGCGCTGACGCTGCGCCCCGTCTCCGCGGAGGCCCTGCGCGCGTCGTCCGCCGGCCATGACTCGCTCTACCGCGTCGACTGGGTGCCGCTCGCCGCCGCAGAGGGCCACGCGCCGGTCTCCGTCGTCCTCGGCGCGGCGTCCGAACTCGATGACGTCGCCGCCCGCGGAATCCCCGAACTCCTCGTTACGTACGTGGATCCCGCCGCCGACGTGCGACAGGCGGTCGGCGACACCCTGGCCCTGCTGCAACGACTCCTCGGCGACACCCGCTACGACACGACCCGTCTCGCGGTCGTCACCCGTGCCGGCGTCCTCGCCCACACGGCGGTGTGGGGTCTGCTCAGGACCGCGCAGACCGAGAACCCGGGGCGGTTCTTCCTGCTCGAAACCGACCAGGACCTGCACGACGCGGCCGAGGTGGCGGGCGCCGTGGCAACCGGTGAAAACCAACTCCGGATGACAGAAGGGCAGTTGTTCGGGCCTCGACTCGCCCGTGCTGCCTCCGCCGACACGCTGCCCGTACCCTCCGGCGCCCCCAACTGGCGGCTCGCGGTGCGCGGCGGCACGGGCACCCTGGAGGACCTGGTGCTGGCGCCGCTGCCCGACCCCGCCGACGAGCCCCTGCGCCCCGGCGAGGTACGGGTCGCCGTCCGCGCCGCGGGCCTCAACTTCCGCGACATCCTCATCGCCCTCGGCATGTACCCGGGCGGTGGGGCCGCGCCCGCGATCGGCAACGAGGCCGCCGGGGTCGTCGTCGAGACCGGGCCCGGCGTGCCGGACCTGCTGCCCGGAGACCGCGTGTTCGGGCTCCTGCCCGACTCCATCGGCCCCGTGGCCCGGACCGACCACCGGTTCCTCGCCCGGCTGCCCGAGGGCTGGTCGTACGAGACCGCCGCGGCAACCCCGGTCGCCTTCCTGACGGCGTGGATGGGGTTGGTGGATCTCGCGGGTGTGCGGGCGGGTGACGCGGTGCTGGTGCACGCGGGTGCTGGTGGTGTGGGGATGGCGGCGGTGCAGGTGGCGCGTCATCTGGGTGCG
>NZ_JAAXYC010000060.1 GCF_018619185.1 Streptomyces sp. McG3
CCCCTCCCTCGAAACCCGCGGGCCCGTCGTCCCGGCCGGATCCGGCGGCGTCTCGGGGCCCGCGGGTTTCGAGGGAGGGGCGGCCGGCCCGGCGGGCTTCGCGGCGGCCGGGGGGCGCGCGGCGTCGGCGCCGGGCTCGGCGGGCGCGGGCTCCGGCGCGTTCGAGGGCGCGGCCTTTTCCGGCGTGGCGGGGGCCGCCACGGGCTTGTCGGGCTGCGGGGCGGCGGCTGACTGGGCCTCGTCTGGCAAGAGCGCTCCTCGTGCGGATCCGGGGTACCCGGAGAGCCCATGGTATCGATCCCCCGGCGGGACCTCGCCCGGGGACGGTGGGAGCCTGCACAACGAGGGATGGGCACCCGGTGTTCCCGGGTGCCCATCCCTCGTGCCCGGTGTCCGTCGCGGGACGGTGACCGGTGGATCAGACCGTGATCAGGGCCTCCAGCGGTGCGCCGGCGAGGCCCGGCTCCAGGCGGGCCCGGCCCGCGAGGAAGCCGAGCTCCATGAGCACCGCGACGCCCGCGACCTGGGCGCCGGCCCGCCGGATGAGCTCCAGCGAGGCCTCGGCGGTGCCGCCGGTGGCGAGGACGTCGTCGATGATCATGACCCGGTCCTCCGCGTCGAGGTCCTCCGCGTGGATCTCGATCTCCGCGCTGCCGTACTCCAGCTCGTAGGACTGGCTCAGCGTGGCGCCGGGGAGCTTCCCGGCCTTGCGGACCGGGATGAACCCGATGCCCGCCCGGACCGCGACGGGCGCGGCCAGGATGAAGCCGCGCGCCTCCAGGCCGACGATCTTCGTGGCGCCGTGCTGGGCGCACAGCTCCGCGAGGGCGTCGGTGAGCGCCGTGAAGGCCACCGGGTCCGCGAGCAGCGGGGTGATGTCCTTGAACATCACGCCCGGCTTCGGGTAGTCCGCGACATCGCGGATCCGGCTGAGCAGCAGCTCTCGGGTGGATTCGGTGGTGCTCGTCATCGCTCAGCGCTTCCCGGGGGTGCGGCCGTGCGACCGGGGGCGGCCGATCGTCGTGCCCGCCGTCTCGGTGTCGTCGCGCAGGTCCTCGGAACCGTCGTCGTCGGGGGACTCGCCCTTGGCGGCCGCGGCGGCCCGCTTGGCGAGGATCCGCTTCTTCAGCGCCTTCATCTGCGGCTCGCGTTCCTTGAGGTCGGCGACGAGCGGCGTGGCGATGAAGATCGAGGAGTAGGCACCGGCGGCGAGACCGACGAACAGCGACAGCGAGATGTCGTTCAGCATGCCCGCGCCGAGGACGCCGCCGCCGATGAACAGCAGACCGGCCACGGGCAGGAGCGCCACCACGGTGGTGTTGATGGAGCGGACCAGCGTGCTGTTGATCGACCGGTTGGCGATCTCGCTGTACGTGAAGCGGGTCTGCTTGGTGATGTCCTTCTGGCCCTCCTTGAGGCTGTCGAAGACCACCACCGTGTCGTACAGGGAGTAACCGAGAATGGTCAGCAGACCGATCACCGTGCCCGGGGTGACCTCGAAACCGACCAGGGCGTAGACACCGACCGTGATGGTGATGTCGTGGATCAGCGCGATGAGGGCGGCGACGGCCATCCGCCACTCGAAGGCGATGGCGAGATAGATCACCACCAGGATCATGAAGACCCCGAGGCCGGTCCACGCCTTGTTGGCGATCTGCTCGCCCCAGCTGGGTCCGACCAGGTCCGCGTTGATGTCGTTGGCGGGGATGCCGAGCTCGTCGGAGAGCGTCTCCTTGATCTCGTTGGCCTTGGCGGTGTCGACCTCGGTGATCTGGATGCGCAGACCGCCGTTGCCGAGTTCCTGCACGATCGCCAGGTGGCCGGAGGCCTCGGTCGCCACGTCGGTGGCCTGGGAGGTCGAGATCTGGGCCTTGGTGTCGGTCGTGAAGACCGCGCCGCCCTTGAACTCGATGCCCATGCGGAGACCGCCGACCGCCACGCCGATGATGGCCGTGATGGTGATCAGTATCGAGATGCCGTACCAGATCTTGCGGTTGCGGATGAAGTCGTAGCCGACCTCGCCGCGGTAGAGCCGGGCGCCGAGATTGCCGAGTCGCGACATCTCACGCCTCCTTCGGTTCGGTGGGGGCGTTGACACGGCGCGAGCGGCGCAACGGCGGCTGGGCGCCGAGCCGCTTCGGGTCCAGCCCGGACCACGGACCGCCCTTGGAGAAGAACTTCGTCCGGCCCATGAGCGTCATCAGGGGCTTGGTGAAGAGGAACACCACGACGACGTCGAGCAGGGTGGTGAGGCCGAGCGTGAAGGCGAAGCCCTGCACCTTGCCGACGGTGACGATGAAGAGGACGACCGCGGACAGGAAGGATACGAAGTCGGAGACCAGGATGGTGCGCCGGGCACGTGGCCAGGCGCGCTCGATGGCCGGGCGCAGCGTGCGTCCCTCGCGGATCTCGTCTCTCACGCGTTCGAAGTACACGATGAACGAGTCCGCTGTGATGCCGATCGCGACGATGGCACCGCAGACCGCCGGGAGGTTCAGCGCGAAGCCGATGGCCGGGCCCAGTAGGGCCATGATCGTGTACGTCAGGATGCCCGAGACCAAGAGGCTCAGCAGCGCGATGAACGCCAACCCCCGGTAGTAGGCGACCAGATAGATCACGACCAGCGCCAGACCGATCGCACCGGCGATCAGACCCGCCTTGAGCTGCTCGTCGCCGAGGGCGGCGGTCACCGTGGTGACGCTCACCTCCTCGAAGGTCAGCGGAAGCGCACCGTACGACAGGATGTTGCCGAGGTCCTCGGCGGACTGCTGGTCGAAGCTGCCGGAGATCTGGGCGTTCTTGCTGAGCGCCGTGCGCACCGAGGGCGCGGAGACGACCTCGCCGTCGAGGACGATCGCGAACTGGTTCATCGGCGGCTGCTGCTGCGAGAGCCGACCGGTGATCGTCTGGAACTTCTTGGCGCCGGCGGAGGTGAACTCCATCGACACGATCCACTCGCCGGTCTGCTGCTCGATGGCGCCCTTGGCGTCGTCGACGTCGCTGCCGGAGACCTCGGCCGGGCCGAGGACGTACTTCTCGTAGCTGCCCGGGACGTTCGAACCGCAGGCGACGATCGAGTCGGTGGGCTTGGCGTTCTTGCCGGCCTCCGTGCGCTGCTTGGGGTCGGTGCAGTCGAGCTTGGCGAACTCCTCCTGGAGCTTGGCCGTGGCCGGGTCCGCGGAGGGCGTGGCCTCGGGGGAGTCGGACGGCTTCGGCTTGTCGGAGGCGCCGGGGGTCGGGTCGTCCTTCGTCAGGGCCCCGGTGACCGCACGGCCCTGGGTGGTGGCGCTCGCCGAGGGGGTGGCCTCCGAACCGGTGGCCTCCTCGCCCCCGTCCTTGGGCTTGTCCTCACCTTCGGCGGACTCGCCGGGCTTCGGGGTGGCGCTGCCCGAGGGAGTCCCGGAGCCGGAGGGTGTGGGCTGCTCGGGGCCGCTCGCCTGAACCGTCAGAACAGGCCGGAAGTAGAGCTGGGCGGTGGTGCCGACCTGCTCCTGGGCCTGCTTGGAGTTCGTCCCCTTGGGGATGTTGACGATGATGTTCTTCGAGCCCTGGGTCTGAACCTCGGCCTCGGAGACGCCCAGACCGTTGACACGCCGCTCGATGATCCCGACCGCTGTGTTCATGTTGGTCTGGTTGATCGCGTTCGGCTTGCCGGGCTGGTTCTGTGCCTCCAGCGTGATCGACGTCCCGCCGGCCAGGTCGATGCCCAGCCGCGGCGTCGTGTGCCCGGACAGGAACATCCCGCCGGTGAGCGCGACCATGGCGATGAGGATCAGAGCCAGGGCACGCCCCGGCCTGCCCTGACCGCCGGACGGCCCTCGGCCCTTCTTGGGTGCTGCCACCTTCTCGTTTCTCCCTGTCCAACCGCCCCGCGCCGGGTACGCGCCCGAGCGGCCACGAAGTGTAGTGGGGACCCTGCCCCCGCAGACGACCGCACGGTCCCGGGGACGCCGCGCGCCGGTGGGCGCGCGACGTCCCCGGGATCGTGAGAACTACTTGGAGTCGGCGTCGCCGTCGGTCTTGCTCTCGTCCTTGGCGTCCTTGACGTCCTTGACTCCCTTGGCGTCCTTGACCTCGGCGTCCTCGGAATCGGCGTCGTCGGCCGTGTCGTCCTTGGCCAGGTCGATCTTGGCGACCTCGGCGGAATCGGACTCACCGGTCAGCGAGGAGGCGTCGTCGGGAACGACGGTGCCGTCCGCGTCCAGCTCCTGGTCGTCACCGTGCACGATGCGGTTGTACTCCGCGTCGTCCAGGACGGCGCCGATGGAGTTCTTCGCGTAGATGACGTGCACGCCGGGAGCGACCTCGAGGAGAACCGTGTCGTCGTGGACTTCCTTGACGGTGGCGTACATGCCCCCGATCGTCCGGACGCCGGTGCCGGGCTGCATGTCGTTGCGCATCTGCGCGGCCGCCGCCTGCTTCTTCTTGGCGGAGCGGGTCATCAGGAACATGGCCCCGATGAGCACGATGAAGGGGAGGAGAGTCAAGATATCCACGGGACGGGAATTCCTTCGCACGACCGCGCTGGAATGCGGCCTGTATATACGGGGGTGGGTACACCGACCGGTAAGGGCGGCATCGGCGGAGTCTAAGCGAGTCCGCATCGATGGAACAACGCCCAGCATGGCACCGGGGTTCCTGTGCACGCGAACCTGTGACGCATCACGCCCCGAACAGGCCCTGTTGTCCCTTTGCTCCGTGCTGCGGCGGGACCAGTCCCAGATGTGCCCAGGCCGCCGGGGTGGCGACGCGGCCGCGCGGGGTCCTGGCCAGCAGTCCTTCCCGTACGAGGAAGGGCTCGGCGACCTCCTCGACGGTCTCCCGCTCCTCCCCCACCGCGACCGCCAGCGTGGACAGCCCCACCGGGCCGCCGCCGAAGAGCTTCAGCAGGGCGCCGAGGACGGCGCGGTCCAGCCGATCGAGTCCACGGGCGTCAACCTCGTACACCTTGAGGGCGGCCATCGCGATCTCCCGGTCGATCGTGCCCTCCGCCTTGACCTGGGCGTAGTCGCGGACGCGGCGCAGCAGGCGGTTGGCGATACGGGGGGTGCCGCGGGAGCGTCCGGCGATCTCGGCGGCGCCCTCCACGTCGATGCCGACGTCGAGGAGGCGGGCGGAGCGGTGGATGACGCGCTCCAGCTCGGCGGGGGCGTAGAACTCCATGTGCCCGGTGAAGCCGAAGCGGTCGCGCAGCGGGGGCGGGAGCAGCCCGGCCCGGGTGGTGGCCCCGACCAGGGTGAAGGGGGGCAGTTCGAGCGGGATGGCGGTGGCGCCGGGGCCCTTGCCGACGATGACGTCGACCCGGAAGTCCTCCATCGCCATGTAGAGCATCTCCTCGGCGGGCCGGGACATGCGGTGGATCTCGTCGAGGAAGAGGACCTCGCCCTCCTGGAGGGAGGAGAGGATCGCCGCGAGGTCGCCGGCGTGCTGGATGGCGGGACCCGAGGTGATCCTGATCGGGGCGTTCATCTCCGCCGCGATGATCATCGAAAGAGTGGTCTTGCCGAGGCCCGGGGCGCCGGAGAGCAGCACGTGGTCGGCGGTGGCGCCGCGGGCGCGGGCGGCCTTGAGGACCAGGTCGAGCTGTTCGCGGACCTTCTCCTGGCCGACGAACTCCTCCAGGTCCTTGGGGCGCAGCGCCGCCTCGACCGCGGTGTCCTCGCCGTCGGCGTCCGCGTCGACCAGCCGGTCGTCGAAGACCGGGCCGGTCGGCTCGTCGGTCTCGGGTCCGGTCTCGTCCCAGTTCATCAAGGGCCTCTTCGGTGGTTCGGTGCCGGTCAGCGGGCGCGGTTGAGAGTCTGCAGGGCGGCTCGCAGCAGCTGCGGCACGGGGGGTGCCGTGCCCTCGGCGACGGCGGCCTCCGCCTGCGGGGCGACGGCGTTGACGGCCTCGTCGGCCTCGCGGCTCGCGTAACCGAGGCCGATGAGCGCGGCCTGGAGCTGGTCGCGCCAGCCGGAGGTGACGGGGGTACCGATGCCCTGCTGGCCGATGTGCGCGCCGACCGGTTCGCCGAGCCGGTCCTTGAGCTCCAGGAGCAGCTTCTGCGCACCCTTCTTCCCGATGCCGGAGACGGCGGTCAGCGCCTTCTCGTCGCCGGTGGATACCGCCAGGCGCAGGGCGTCGGGGCTGTGGGTGGCGAGCATCGCCTGGGCGAGGCGGGGGCCGACGCCGCTGGCGGTCTGGAGCAGCTCGAACACCTGCCGCTCGTCGTCGTCCCGGAAGCCGTAGAGGGTGAGGGAGTCCTCGCGGACGACCAGCGAGGTGGCGAGCCGGGCCGCCTTGCCGACGCGCAGGTCGGCGAGGGTGTGCGGGGTGCACTGGACCGCCATGCCGATGCCGCCGACCTCGATGACGGCGGTGGTCGGGGCGAGGGCGGCCACCGGGCCGGAGACGAACGCGATCATGTGGTGCGGCCTTTCAGCGTGCGGGACGTGCCGGGAGCCCCGGGTGTGCGGGACGCGCCGGACGTGCGGTGGGCGGCGACGGCCTGCTGGAGCCGGTTCTGCGCGGGGGCGCGCCAGATGTGGCAGATGGCCAGGGCCAGGGCGTCGGCGGCGTCGGCGGGCTTGGGCGGTGCGTCCAGCCTCAGCAGCCGGGTCACCATCGCGCCGACCTGGTCCTTGTCCGCGCGGCCGGATCCGGTGACCGCCGCCTTGACCTCGCTGGGGGTGTGCAGGGCGACGGGGATGCCCCGGCGGGCGGCGCAGAGCATGGCGACCGCGCTGGCCTGGGCGGTGCCCATCACGGTGCGGACGTTGTGCTGGGCGAAGACGCGCTCGACCGCGACGAAGCCCGGGGAGTGTTCGTCGAGCCACTGCTCGATGCCGCGCTCGACGGCGACGAGCCGGTCGCCGAGCTCGGCGTCGGAGGAGGTGCGCACGACACCGACGCCGATCATGGTCAGGGGTCTTCCCGCGACTCCTTCGACCACGCCGACACCGCACCGGGTCAGCCCCGGGTCAATGCCCAGAACGCGCATGGAGCCCCCCTGTCCTCAGCCCGTCGCCGGCGCACGCCGCGCCCGCTCGATCATCTGTTCCCGCAGGCTATCGGCTCGGACTGACAATCCGTCGCAACCACAGGCCGACGGGCCGACGGGGAGTGCCCCGTCGGCCCGTCGTGTGAGACCTGTCGGCCGTGCCGTCAGGCGTCGACCTTCTCCATGACCTCGTCGGACACGTCGAAGTTGGCGAAGACGTTCTGCACGTCGTCGCTGTCCTCCAGCGCGTCGATGAGCTTGAAGATCTTGCGGGCGCCCTCTTCCTCCAGCTCGACCTGCATGGTCGGCAGGAAGTTGGCCTCGGCGGAGTCGTAGTCGATGCCCGCCTCCTGGAGCGCGGTGCGCACCGCGACCATGTCGGTGGCCTCGCTGACCACCTCGAAGGTCTCGCCGAGGTCGTTGACCTCCTCGGCGCCCGCGTCGAGGACCGCGCCGAGGACGTCGTCCTCGGTCAGCTCGCCCTTGGGCACGATCACGACGCCCTTGCGGTTGAACAGGTACGAGACGGAGCCCGGGTCGGCCATGGAGCCGCCGTTCCGGGTCATCGCGACACGTACGTCGGACGCGGCACGGTTGCGGTTGTCGGTGAGGCACTCGATGAGCACCGCGACACCGTTGGGGCCGTAGCCTTCGTACATGATCGTCTCGTAGTCGGCGCCGCCCGCTTCGAGACCGCCACCGCGCTTGACCGCGGAGTCGATGTTCTTGTTCGGGACGGAGCTCTTCTTCGCCTTCTGGATGGCGTCGACGAGCGTGGGGTTGCCGTCGGGGTCCACGCCGCCGGAGCGCGCCGCGACCTCGATGTTTTTGATCAGCTTCGCGAAGAGCTTGCCGCGCTTGGCGTCAATCACGGCCTTCTTGTGCTTCGTCGTAGCCCATTTAGAGTGGCCGGACATCTGCCTTCTCCTTCGCGTCACCAAAATCGAGTCGAACCCGAGAGATCCTACCGGGGTCCGCTCAGCTCACTGCGCGCACCATGTCCACGAACAGAGCGTGTACGCGATGGTCGCCGGTCAGTTCGGGATGGAACGACGTGGCGAGGGCGTTTTTCTGCCGGACGGCCACGATATGCCCGCCGTGTTCGGCGATGACCTCGGTCTCGGCCCCGACGGACTCGACCCACGGCGCCCGGATGAACACACCGTCCACCGGGCCGCCTTCGACGCCGCCGACCTCGACCGCGGCCTCGAACGACTCGTTCTGGCGGCCGAAGGCGTTGCGCCGCACGATCATGTCGATGCCGCCGACGGTCTCCTGGCCCGAGCGCGGGTCGAGGATCTTCTCGGCCAGCAGGATCATTCCGGCACAGGTGCCGTAGACCGGCATCCCGGCCCGGACCCGCTCGCGGAGCGGCTCCATCATGCCGAAGAGCACGGCCAGTTTGGACATGGTGGTGGACTCGCCGCCCGGTATGACCAGGCCGTCGACCTCGGCGAGTTCCTCGGGGCGCCGGACCGGCCTGGCCAGGGCGTCCGCCGAGGCCAGGGCGATCAGATGCTCCCGTACGTCGCCCTGGAGAGCCAGCACGCCGATCAGGGGGGTGTCGCTCATCAGTGGTTACCAGCCGCGGTTGGCGTAGCGCTCGGACTCGGGCAGGGTGTCGCAGTTGATGCCGACCATGGCCTCGCCCAGGTTGCGGGAGGCGTCCGCGATGACCTTCGGGTCGTCGTAGAAGGTGGTGGCCTTCACGATGGCGGCGGCGCGCTTGGCCGGGTCGCCGGACTTGAAGATGCCGGAGCCGACGAAGACGCCCTCGGCGCCGAGCTGGCGCATCAGCGCGGCGTCGGCCGGGGTGGCGACGCCACCGGCGGAGAACAGCACGACGGGCAGCTTGCCGAGCTCCGCGACCTCCTTGACCAGCTCGTAGGGGGCGCGGAGGTCCTTGGCCGCGGCGTACAGCTCGTTGTTGTCGAAGCCGCGCAGCCGGGCGATCTCGTTCTTGATCTGGCGCAGGTGGCGGACGGCCTCGACGACGTTGCCGGTGCCGGCCTCGCCCTTCGAGCGGATCATGGCCGCGCCCTCGGCGATGCGGCGCAGGGTCTCGCCCAGGTTGGTGGCGCCGCAGACGAAGGGGGTGGTGAAGGCGAACTTGTCGCTGTGGTTGACCTCGTCGGCCGGGGTGAGGACCTCGGACTCGTCGATGTAGTCGACGCCGAGGGACTGGAGCACCTGCGCCTCGACGAAGTGGCCGATGCGGGACTTGGCCATGACGGGGATGGAGACGGCCCCGATGATCTCCTCGATCATGTTGGGGTCGGACATCCGGGCCACGCCGCCGTCCTTGCGGATGTCGGCCGGGACCCGCTCCAGGGCCATGACGGCAACGGCGCCCGCGTCCTCGGCGATCTTCGCCTGTTCGGCGTCGACGACGTCCATGATCACGCCGCCCTTGAGCTGCTCGGCCATGCCGCGCTTGACGCGGGCGGTGCCGGTGGCGGGGTACTCGGCGGACTGCGGGGTGCTGGGAAGCGTGGACACGGGACCTCACTCGGTGAAAAGACGCTGGATACTGCAACGCCGAGCAAACGCCCCGGGACCAGTCCACAGCAAGGGCCAATGGACAGGCCGTGGATCGTTTTGGCCCTGGATCGGTCCCCGGACCGATCGCTGAATCGCCCCCTGAATCGATCCCCGACAGCCGCTCTCAGGTGCCGGGCCGGTCCGCGAGGGCCACCGGCGGGGCGTCGTCCATCTCGAAGGCGAGCGGGAACGGCGCGTGCCCGGCCAGCCGGAAGAGCCGGACGGTACGGTGCCTGCGCAGCGCGCGGGCGGCGCGTACCGAGTCGTTGTGGAAGCGCCGGGCCATGGGGACGCGGCGTACGGCGGCGGCCAGTTCGGTGGCCGCCTCCTCGCCGCCGGGGACCTCCTTCACCGCGTCGACCTGCGCCGGTTCGCCGAAGACGGCGCGCAGAGCGGTGCTCAGCTCGCTCTCGGCGACCTCGCGGTGGTCCTCCTCGGCCTGCCGGGCGGCGTGCGCGGCCTCGTACAGGACGATCGAGGCGGCCGGGTCAAGGACGCCGGAGGTGGCCAGCTCCTGGGTGACCGAGGCGCGGCGCAGCAGTTGGGCGTCGAGGGCGGCGCGGGCGGCGTCGATCCGGGAGTGCAGGCGGTCGAGCCGGCCTGCGGTCCAGCTGAGGTACACGCCGACCGCGATGAGGGCGACGACGATCCAGACGATGAGGGTTACGGTCACGGGCCCACACGCTACCGTCGCCGGGGGCCCCCGCTTCAACAGGAGCCCCCGGGGCTCAGTCCCGGGCCAGCCCGAACCGGGCCCGCAGCCCGGAGCGTTCGTCCGCCGCGACCGAGGCGGCCCCGTCGGTCACCGTCTCGTACACCGCGAGGATGTCGGCCCCCACCGTCGCCCAGTCGAAGCGCCGCACGTGGGCCTCGCCGCGCGTCCGCAGTCCGGCCCGGCGCTCCGGGTCGCCCAGCAGCCGGATCGCCGCGTCGGCCAGCGCGTCGGCGTCCTCGCCTGCGAACAGGTCGCCCGCCGCGCCCTGGTCCAGCACCTGTGCGAAGGCGTCCAGGTCGCTCGCCAGCACCGGCGCACCGGCCGACAGCGCCTCGACCAGGATGATGCCGAAGCTCTCGCCGCCGGTGTTGGGGGCCACGTACACATCGACGCTGCGCAGCAGCCGGGCCTTGTCCTCGTCGCTGACCATACCGAGGAACTCGACGCGCTCGCGCAGTTCCTTCGGCAGGGTCTCCACCGCCTCCTCCTCGTCGCCGCGCCCGGCGACCAGCAGCCGGGCTTCGGGGTGGGCGGCGAGGATCGCGGGCAGCGCCTTCATCAGGACGGGCAGGCCCTTGCGGGGTTCGTCGATGCGGCCGATGAAGCCGAGGGTCCGGCCCTGCCATTCTGCCTTCGGCTCGGCCTGGGCGAAGAAGCCGACGTCGACGCCGTTGGGGATGACGACGGCGTCCCCGCCGAGGTGCTCGACCAGGGTGCGCCGGGCGTACTCGCTGACGGCGATCCGGGCGCTGATCTTCTCCAGCGCGGGCTGGAGGATCGGGTACGCGGCGATCATCGCCCGGGAGCGCGGGTTGGAGGTGTGGAAGGTCGCCACGATCGGCCCCTGCGCCGCCCAGCAGGCCAGCAGGCCCAGCGACGGGGAGGTCGGCTCGTGGATGTGGATGACGTCGAACGTGCCGTCGTGGAGCCAGCGCCGCACCCGGGCCGCCGACAGGAAGCCGAAGTTCAGCCGGGCGACGGAGCCGTTGTACGGGACGGGGACGGCCCGGCCCGCCGAGACGACGTAAGGGGGCAGTGGCGTCTCGTCGTCGGCGGGGGCCAGGACGGAGACCTCGTGGCCGAGCCCGATCAGGTGTTCGGCGAGGTCCCGGATGTGGAACTGCACGCCGCCCGGTACGTCCCAGGAGTACGGGCAGACGATGCCGATCTTCACGTGGGTTCCCCCCGGGGGTCCAGGTCGTCCTGCCAGAGCCGCTGGAGCATGTGCCAGTCCTCCGGGTGCTCGGCGATGCCGCCCGCGAAGGCGTCGGCCATCGCCTGGGTCATGACGGCGGTCTTCTCGGCGCGGGTGCCTTCCTCCGGCACCTCGACCGCCGGGTGGATGCGCCCCTTCATCACCGGTGTGCCGTCGTACCAGAGGGTCACCGGCATCAGGAGCGCGCCGGTCTGCTGGGCGAGCAGCGCCGGGCCCGCGGGCATCCGGGCGGTGGCGCCGAAGAACGACACCTCGACGCCGGACGCGGACAGGTCCCGGTCCGCGACCAGGCAGATCAGCCCGCCCGCGCGCAGCCGCCGGGCCAGGGTTCCGAACGCGGCCCCGCCGCTGTGCGGGAGCACCTCCATGCCCAGGCCCTCGCGGTAGGCGACGAACCGGTCGTAGAGCGTCGCGGGCTCCAGGCGTTCGGCGACGGTGGTGAAGGGGACCTTCAGGTCGGTGGTGACCCAGGCTCCCGCGAGGTCCCAGTTGGCCAGGTGCGGCAGGGCGACGATCACGCCTTTCCCGGCGTCCAGGCCCTCGGTCAGGTGGTGGACGTCGGCGATGTCGATGCTGTCCTTGATGCGCTCGGGGCTCCAGGCGGGCAGCCGGAAGGACTCCCTCCAGTAGCGCATGTAGGAGCGCATCCCGGCCCGCGACAGCTCGGCCAGCCGCTCCGGGCCCGCGTCGGGGGCGACCCGCGCCAGGTTCGACTCCAGGCGGAGCACGCTCTTGCCGCGCCGCTTCCACACCTGGTCGGCGATGGTGCGGAAGAGCCGGGTGGCGGCGGGCTCGGGCAGCTTCTTGACGGCGCCCCAGCCCAGTCCGTACAGCCCGTCGGTGAGCCGCCCCTTCAGGTCGGACGCGCCGCTCACCGGTCGCCCTCGCTCCCCTGGCCGACCTGACCGACCTGACCGGCGGAACCGGCGGCGGACGGGTCCACGGCGGCCGGTCCCGAGGCGGCCTCCGCGGCGTCCGCCTCGGCGGATTCGCGGCGTACGGTCACCACGCGCTGGATCAGTGTCACGAGGCTGCCGGCGGCGACGATCCACAGCGCGATCGGCAGCAGGATGTCGATACCGGGGACGCCGAACGTGTGCAGTCCGGCGAGGCCGGCGGCGACCAGCGAGATCACCAGGCGCTCGGCGCGCTCCACGAGGCCGTTGACCGCGACCGGCAGGCCGATCGACTCGCCGCGCGCCTTGGTGTACGAGACCACCTGGCCGCTGGCCAGGCAGAAGATCGCGACGGCGCACAGGATGTTGTCGTCACCGCTGCCCGCGTACCAGAGGGCGAACCCGGCGAAGATCGCCCCGTCGGCGACCCGGTCCAGCGTCGAGTCGAGGAACGCGCCCCACCGGCTGGAGATCCCGGCCTGCCGCGCCATGTTGCCGTCGACGAGGTCGGAGAAGACGAAGATCGTGATGACGATCGTGCCCCAGAAGAACTCCCCCATGGGGAAAAAGACCAGCGCACCCGCCATCACTCCGGCCGTGCCGACGAGAGTGACCGCGTCGGGGCTGACCCCGAGGCGGAGCAGCAGAGCGGCGAACGGTGTGAGGACACGCGTGAAGAATGCACGCGCGTACTTGTTCAGCATGGCCTTCCCGAGGGTTCGGTTCGCCGAGCGGCCCCTTCGGCCACCGGCTGGCCCATCGTAGTCACCGCCGGTGCCTTCCACCGGACGGGCACCCGCCGCCGGGTGTCACACGGGCCCCCGCCCGGCCCGTACCGCGCCCGTGCGCGACGCTGTGGCCCGTGCCGGTGCGCGACATCCGGGCCGTGCCGGTTCGGGACGTGCGAACCGCGCCGTGCGCGACGTATGGACGGGGCCCCGTCGCGGTGCCAAGCTCGAAGGACCGCGGGCGCCGCCGAAGCCGCCGCGGCGGCCTCCCCGTGCCCGTGACCACCGCTGCTCCGCGCGCGGTCGCCCTCCCCCGCACCGCGCCGTCGACCGGGAGGCACGCACCATGGGCGACAAGGCACACGCACACCCCGGGGCCGCCGGAGGAGTACCGACGGCCGGCCACCCCTCCGCCGTACGGAACGTGGTGCTGGTCGGCCCCAGCGGATCGGGCAAGACCACGCTGGTCGAGGCCCTGGCCCTGACGGCGGGAGCCGTGAACCGGGCCGGGCGGGTCGAGGACGGGGCGACCGTCTCCGACTACGACGAGATCGAGCGGCGCCGACACCGCTCCGTACAGCTCTCGCTGGTCCCGGTGGCCTGGGACGGCTGCAAGATCAATCTGCTGGACACCCCCGGCTACGCCGACTTCGTCGGGGAGCTGCGGGCAGGTCTGCGCGCGGCGGACGCGGCCCTCTTCGTCGTCTCCGCCGCCCAGGACGCGGCGACCGTGGCCGCGACCACCCGGGCCGCCTGGGAGGAGTGCGCGCTCGTCGGCATGCCGCGCGCGATCGTCGTGACGCACCTGGACACCGCCCGCACCTCCTACCGCGAGATGAACCGGATCTGCGCCGAGGCCTTCGGGGGCGAGGACCCCGACGCCGTACTGCCCCTGTACCTGCCCGTGCTGGGGCCCGAGGGCGCCGACGGGCAGGCCCCGCTGACCGGGCTCACCGGGCTGCTGAGCCGGCGCGTCCTCGACTACTCCTCGGGGGAACGCGCCGAGCGGCCCCCGGCACCCGACCAGGAGGAACCCCTGCGGGCGGCCCGGGACCGGCTGATCGAGGGGATCATCGCCGAGAGCGAGGACGAGTCCCTGATGGACCGCTATCTCGACGGCGAGGACCTCGACGTCGCGACGCTGATCGCCGACCTCGAACGGGCCGTCGCCCGTGGCTCCTTCCACCCCGTCCTCACCGCGGCGCCCGCGGTCGAGGGCGCCCGGCAGGGCATCGGCACGGTGGAACTCCTGGACCTGATCACCCGCGGCTTCCCGACCCCGCTGGAGCGCACCCCGCCCGCCGTCACCACCCCGTCGGGCAAGCCGCGGCCCGCCTCGGTCTGCGATCCCGGGGGCCCGCTGGTCGCCGAGGTCGTCAAGACGGCTTCCGACCCGTACGTGGGCCGGGTCTCGCTGGTCCGCGTCTTCTCCGGCACCCTGCGCCCCGACGACTCCGTACACCTCTGCGGCCACGGCCTGGACGCCACGGGACACGCGCCCCGTCCGTGTCACGAGGCGGAGATCCGCGTCGGGGCGCTCACCTCACCGTTCGGCCGCCGGCAGCACCCCCTGGACCGGTGCGTCGCGGGCGATCTGGCGTGCGTGGCCCGGCTCGGCGAGGCGGAGACCGGCGACACGCTCTCCCCGGCCGACGACCCCGTCCTGATCGAACCCTGGTCGACGCCCGACCCGCTGCTCCCGCTGGCCGTACGGGCACACGGCAAAGCGGACGAGGACAAGCTGTCGCAGGGCCTGACCCGGCTGGTCGCCGAGGACCCCACGCTCCGCCTCGAACAGAACCCGGGCACCGGCCAGGTCGTCCTGTGGTGCCTGGGCGAGGCCCACCAGGAGGTGGCCCTGGAACGGCTGCGCAGCCGCTACGGCGTCCGGGTCGACGCGGAACCGCACCGGGTGCCGCTGCGCGAGACGTTCGCCGGGCGGGCCGCCGGGCGCGGACGGCACGTCAAGCAGTCCGGCGGGCACGGCCAGTTCGCGATCTGCGAGATCGAGGTGGAACCGCTGCCGCCGGGCTCGGGCATCGAGTTCGTCGACAAGGTCGTCGGCGGTTCGGTGCCGCGCCAGTTCATCCCCTCGGTGGAGAAGGGCGTGCGGGCCCAGGCCGCCCGGGGGCTGGCCGCCGGGCACCCCCTGGTCGACGTGCGCGTCACCCTGCTGGACGGCAAGGCGCACTCGGTGGACTCCTCGGACGCCGCCTTCCAGACCGCCGGGGCGCTCGCGCTGCGCGAGGCCGCGTCCGACGCCCGCATCCAGCTCCTGGAACCGGTGTGCGAGGTGAGCGTCCTGGTCCCCGACGACTACGTGGGCCCGGTGATGAGCGACCTCTCGGGGCGTCGGGGCCGTGTCGTGGGCACCGAGCAGAGTCCGGGCGGGCGCACCGTCGTACGGGCCGAGGTGCCGGAGATCGAGGTCGGCCGGTACGCGGTGGACCTGCGCTCCCTGTCGCACGGCACCGGCCGGTTCGACCGCGCGTACGCCCGGCACGAGGCGATGCCGCCGCAGGTGGCCGACCGGGTCCGCGCGGAGCGGGCGGACGGGCCACCCGGCGCGTGACCGGCGCACTGTCGCACACACCGTCCGATGCGCGCGGGTGACCGGTGGTGGTGTGATCCGGACGATACGCTGTGGTCGCAGCTCAGAAGGTATGCCGCGTACGGTAGTTGGGCACACCGCAGGAGCAGACGTGCGGCGAGTGGGGGCGACAGGTGGCCAACGACGGATTCGACTTCTCACCCGGGGCCCAGATCCCGATCCAGGGCTCGGGCGGCCAGACCGTGGCGACCAATGCCCTGGCCTCGGCGGCGTACCGGGACAGTCCGGTGGAGACGATCCTCGACGCCAACAGCGAGTGGCACAAGTCGGTGGTGAAGCCGGGCTCCTCGAAACTCTTCAAGTCCGACTACTTCAAACCGAATCTCGGCGAGGCGTTCGCCCGTGCCGTCCAGGACCGGATGCTCGGCGGCGCCCGCAAGGCGCTCATCCAGTCCTTCGGCACGGACCCGCAGACCGTGGTGGAGCACTGCCTGTCGGCGAACAACCTGCGCAAGGCCCGTGACACCCGCCTCACCCTGGTGACCGTGGTGTTCGGCGTCCTGTTCCTGCCCGGCATGCTGGCCTGGGTGATCGCCTTCCGGGTCCGGGACGCGCTCAACAAGTCCAAGGACACGGCGTTCCGCGCGGTCGGCACGGTCCTCCTGGCCGCCTTCGGGATCGGCGCGCTGGTCCTGATGGTCAAGCTCCCCCTGGACGGGCTGCTCGCGCTCTACGTCCGGGGTGCGCTCATCGCCCCGGTGATCGGCTGGCTGATCGCCAAGCGGATCGCGGAGACCTCGGCCAAGGACATGCGGGCCCGCTGGGAAGGCCTGCTCTCCGGCACCGGGGTGATCGCGAAGATCCCCGAGGCGGTGCCGAAGAACCCCAACGAGACCGCCCGCGAGGCCATGCGCCAGGGCCTGGAGAAGCTGTCGGCCGAGCAGCAGTCGAACGCCGTCTTCTACGCCGGTCCCAAGGGCGTCCTCGGGATGGGCACCCGTTGGGGCAGCTGGCAGCTGGCCGAGGAGCTGCTCCCCAAGGACCCGACGAAGGAGATCCACCAGTTCCGCAGCTGGGACCTGATCCGGATCATCCACGACCAGCTGAAGATGCTGGAGCGCGGACCGCTGAACACCGGCGGCTTCCCCAAGCCGTCCGTGAAGCACTGGGTCGTCTCGCCCATCGGGGAGAACGCCGACTCCGTCACGCGCCCCGAGGGCGAGGACGTCGCCACCTTCCAGGTGAAGCCCCACGAGATACAGCGGATCTGCAATCACCAGCAGTTCGGCAGCGGTGACCGGCACTACCTGGGCGTCCAGTTCACCCTGTGGGACGGCCAGCTGGTGATCACCATGATGATCACCGTCACCGTGCTCCACGAGACCCTGCGCATCGAGGTCACGGGCCACGCGCTGGGGCCGGTGCACGGGCTGTTCCTCTCCAAGCCGGCGGCGAAGACGAAGACGGTCAACAAGACCGTCCGCTTCTGGGAGACCCGTGACGTACAGCTGGCGCTGGTGGACGCGAAGGAGGTCGTCCGGCTCGCCCTGCGCGCCCCGCTCACCTGGTATCCGCCGCTGCTGGACTACCTGGGCGGGAAGATAGTGCTGCCCGAGCCGTTCGGGCTGCGGCACGCTTGGGCGGCCAAGCCGTGGAACCACCGCTTCATGGCGGACGACGCGATGCGCGCCGCCACCCCGGTGCTGCGGGCCGTCCACACGGCGGCGATGCGCGTCCTCGCGGAGAACGGCGTCGACACGGAGCGCTTCGACAACCGCTCGATGATACTGAGCGGCCTCGTCCAGGACCCGGCCCCGCGCAAGGCTGACGTCTACGACGCGTAGGAACGTGACGAGAGGGGGGAGGCCCGGCCGGGCCTCCCCCCTCTCCGTACCGTGCTCAGAGGGCCGGCAGTTCGCCCGTCGGCCAGGCGCCCGCCAGCATCGCCCGGGTGTCGCCGAGCAGCTGGGGCAACACCTTGGTGTGACCGATGACGGGCATGAAGTTGGTGTCCCCGCCCCAGCGCGGCACCAGATGCTGGTGCAGATGCGCGGCGATCCCGGCACCGGCCACGGAGCCCTGGTTCATGCCGATGTTGAAGCCGTGCGCCCCGGAGGCGGCCCGCAGCGCGATCATCGCCCGCTTGGTGAAGTCCGCCAGCTCCGCCGTCTCGGGGCCGTCCAGTTCGGTGTAGTCGGCCACATGACGGTAGGGGACGACCATGAGGTGACCACCGTTGTACGGGTACAGGTTCAGCACCGCGTAGACGTGCTCGCCGCGCGCCACGAGGAGCCCGTCCTCGTCGGATTTGGCAGGGATCGAACAGAACGGACAACCGTCCTCGGCGCCCGGGCCGCTCGGCTTGTTCTCGCCCTGGATGTACGCCATCCGGTGGGGAGTCCACAGGCGCTGGAATGCGTCGGGCGTCCCCACGCCGATCTGCTGCTCCGGCTCACTCGTCATGCCGATCAGCATATTGCGTCGCCCCGGCGGAGCGTGTCGCCGGGGCCGCACCGCCCGGCCGCCCGCGATGCTGAGGCGATGAGCGACCGACCCGCCCCCGAGCCACCCGCCCGGCTGACCCGCTGGGAGCAGCGCACGGAGGTTCCGCTCTTCGCCGCGGGGCTGCTCTTCCTGGCCGGGTACGCGGTCCGGGTGCTGACCCCGCACGACGACGAGCCCTGGAACGACCTCGCCCTGATCCTCGTCTGGTCGACCTGGCTGGTGTTCCTCGTGGACTACGGGACGCGGCTGCGGCTCAGCGGACTGGGCGCGCGCTTCCCGCGCGCGCACTGGCTCGACACCCTGGTCCTGCTGCTGCCCTTGCTGCGCCCGCTGCGCATGGTCAAGGTGTACACGGCGGTGCAGCAACGCCGCGACCGACCGCGGCTCAGCCTGTACGCGCGAGTGATCTCGTACGCGGGCCTGACCGCCGCCCTGCTCGGCTTCGCCGCCTCGCTCGCGGTCTACCACCTGGAGCACACGGCCCCCGGCGCCTCGATCCGCACGTTCGGCGACGCGGTGTGGTGGGCGTGCGCGACGCTCACGACGGTCGGGTACGGCGACGTCGCCCCGGTCACGTTCTGGGGCCGGACGGTCGCGGCGGGGCTGATGGCCGGCGGCCTGGCGCTGCTCGGCGCGGTCACGGGGTCGTTCTCGTCCTGGCTGATCCAGGTGTTCACCCGGGAGGACGAGAAACGGCCCCCGGAGCGCGGTTGACGCTCCGGGGGCCGTTCCCGCGTGACGGATCAGACCTGTACGCGGTCCTCGACGGCCTTCGCGATCTTGGCGAGGGCCTCGTCGACCGGAATGCCGTTCTCCTGCGAACCATCGCGGTAGCGGAAGGAGACGGCGCCGTTGGCCATGTCCTCATCACCAGCGATGATCATGAAGGGCACCTTGGCCTTCTGCTGGTTGCGGATCTTCTTCTGCATCCGGTCCGAGGACGCGTCCACGTCCACCCGCAGCCCCTGCTTGCGCGCCTTGGCGGCGAACTCCTGGAGGTAGGGGATGTGGGCGTCGCCGATCGGGATGCCGACCGCCTGCACCGGGGCGAGCCAGACCGGGAACGCGCCCGCGTAGTGCTCCAGGAGCACGGCGAAGAAGCGCTCGATGGAGCCGAACAGGGCACGGTGGATCATGACCGGGCGCTGCTTGGAACCGTCCGGCCCGGTGTACTCCAGGTCGAAGCGCTCCGGCAGGTTGAAGTCGAGCTGCACGGTCGACATCTGCCAGGTGCGGCCGATGGCGTCCTTGCACTGCACGGAGATCTTCGGGCCGTAGAACGCGGCGCCGCCCGGGTCCGGGACCAGGGGCAGGCCCTGCTTCTCGGCGACCTGACGCAACGTCTCGGTGGCCTCTTCCCAGGTCTCGTCGGAGCCGACGTACTTCTCCGGGTCCTTGGTGGAGAGCTCCAGGTAGAAGTCGGTGAGCCCGTAGTCGCGGAGCAGGTTCAGCACGAAGGTGAGCGTGCGGTCGAGCTCCTGGGCCATCTGCTCCTTGGTGCAGTAGATGTGCGCGTCGTCCTGCGTGAAACCGCGCGAGCGGGTCAGGCCGTGCACGACGCCCGACTTCTCGTACCGGTACACGGTGCCGAACTCGAACAGGCGCAGCGGCAGTTCGCGGTACGAGCGGCCGCGCGCGTCGAAGATCAGGTTGTGCATCGGGCAGTTCATCGGCTTGAGGTAGTAGTCCACCCCGTCGTCGAGCTGCATGGGCGGGTACATGCCGTCGGCGTACCAGTCCAGGTGGCCGGACTTCTCGAAGAGCTTGCCCTTGGTGGCGTGCGGGCTGTAGACGAACTCGTAGCCCTCCTCCTCGTGACGGCGGCGCGAGTAGTCCTCCATGGCCCGGCGGATGACGCCGCCCTTGGGGTGGAAGACCGCGAGGCCGGGGCCGATCTCGTCGGGGAAGGAGAAGAGGTCCAGCTCGTTGCCGAGCTTGCGGTGGTCGCGCTTGGCGGCCTCCTCCAGGAACTCCAGGTGCGCCTTCAGCTCGTCCTTGGTCGGCCAGGCGGTGCCGTAGATGCGCTGGAGCATCGGGTTCTTCTCGCTGCCGCGCCAGTACGCCGCGGCGTTGCGCATCAGCTTGAACGCCGGGATGAACCGGGTGGTGGGCAGGTGCGGACCCCGGCAGAGGTCCTTCCAGCACAGGTCGCCGGTCTTCGGGTCGAGGTTGTCGTAGATGGTCAGCTCGCCGCCGCCCACCTCGACGTCCGCGCCGTCGTCCAAGGAGGCGGAACCCTTGATGCCGATGAGCTCCAGCTTGTACGGCTCGTCGGCCAGCTCCTCGCGGGCGGCCTCGTCGGAGACCACGCGGCGGGCGAACTTCTGGCCCCGCTTCTGGATCTCCTGCATCTTCTTCTCGATGGCCTTGAGGTCCTCGGGCGTGAACGGCTTCTCGACGTCGAAGTCGTAGTAGAAGCCGTCCTTGACCGGCGGGCCGATGCCGAGCTTGGCGTCGGGGAAGAGCTCCTGCACGGCCTGGGCCATGACGTGCGCGGTGGAGTGGCGCAGGATGTTGAGGCCGTCCTCGGAGGAGATCTCCACCGGCTCGACGCTCTCGCCGTCCTGGAGCTCGTGGGAGAGGTCCTTCAGCTCGCCGCCGATGCGCGCGGCGACGACGGTGCGCTGACCGGGGAAGAGCTCGCCGGCCGTCGTGCCCGTCGTCACCACGTGCTCTTCCCGCTCGGAATCGCGTTGGATGATCACACGGACGTCTGACACCGGTCTCTCCTGACTGAGGGGGCGCCTGCCTTCACATGGCCAAGCACTGCGAATCGTACCGAGCCGTACGCCCCCGACGCGAACGCCTTCCGAGCCGGGCTACGGCTCCTCCCCCGCGCACGCCTCCTCGAAGAAGTCGACGTTCTCCTGGAGGGCTTTCATCAGCCGGTCCCGCTCCGCCTCGTCGACCTGGACGGGCGCGACCTGACAGGCCCCGGTGAGCCGCCGGAAGCCGCCCCGGTTCTCCAGCCGCCCCTCCACGCGCAGCGGCAGCCCCACGAGGTGGGCGTGGCCCGCGATGCGGTACGCCTCCTCGTCCAGCTCCACGCGGACGTGAGCGACCTCGGCCCCGGCCAGTACCCGCAGCCGTACGATCCCGGCGCCGCGCGGCCCCGACCGGCGCAGCCGGACCACCGCGCCGGTCAGCCGCACCTGCACGGCGGGTTCGTCGCGGAGGTAGCGGGCTCCGGCGGCGCGCAGGGCGGGCAGGTCGCCCGGGGAGAACTCGACGGGCGCGGGGCGGGCCGGGCAGCCGTCCGGGGTGCCCGCGGCGGGCGCCCACCGCAGGTCGATCCCGGCCCCCTCGGAGCCGCGCACCAGGGCGATCAGCGCCTCGGTCAGCTCCCGGCCGACGCCCGCCGCGACCGCGCTGTCGAAGGCCTCCATGCCGCCGGTGGCCCTCTGGTAGTCCACCGCCTCGCGGGTGGCGTGCAGGGCGTGGCAGAGCCGCACGGCGACGGCCCGGCCGGAGGCGACCGGGACGTAAGCGGTGAGGCCCCGGCCGTCGGCTCCGGGCCCGATCAGGGCGTCGTCCAGGGCGGCGCGCGCCTTCCGGCGGTGCCGGGCCCCGTGGTAGCCGACCCGGCCGCGGGCCGCGAGGGCCCCGGCCATGAGGACCTGCCGGGCGGCCGAGCGCAGCTCCTCCGCCTCGGTCCAGCCCGAGGCGCCCGCGGCTCCGGCCGCCGACTCGGGGACCTCGCGCCACCAGCGGATCTCGTCGCTGGGCAGGGTGAGGGAGACGAGGATGTCGCGGGCGGAGGGGGCGGCGCTGCGGGCGAGGGCGAGAAGGGCCTCCTCGATCAGCTCCCCGCTGTCGGGGAAGCCCGCGCTCTCGGGCACCAGCAGGCTCGTCGTCCCGGCGACGGATCCGGGCGGGGTCCAGCGGCCGTAGCGTCCCGGTGCTCCCCCGCGCCGCTGCCAGCCGTGCCGGCGCAGGAGGGCCCCGAGGACGGCGGGGTCGGGCAGTTCGCCACCGGCCCCGGCGAGTGGCGGGGGCCCGGGGCGGGCGGTGGGATGCGAGCGGGCGGCGGGCAGTCCCGCTCCGCCCGTGGGCTCGTCCATCGACCGGTGCATCAGGGTCTCCCTCCGGCCCCGACCCGGGCCATGATGTCGCAGAGTGCGCGGTCGTCGAAGATCCGCGAGGTCGGGATGCGCACAGTGGTCCGGTACCGGCCCGTCACCGCGTGGCCGGCCAGGTTGGTCCAGTAGCAGCAGTGGCGCAGGTCGAGGCCCCCGGGCCCGGCGCGCAGCCAGTCGTCCTGGCTGCGGGGGACGATCATCACGACCAGGATCTTGTGCACCGACACCGGGCTGCGGGCGAGCTTGACGAGGTGGGCGTTGTCGAGCGTGAAGGAGAACGCCCCGCCCGCCGGGTGCGGCGGTATCTGGTAGGTGCATTTGAGCTGCACCTTGATGGTCACTTCGTCGTCGACGGTGTGGGCCGGGGCGCCGTGGCTGACGTGCCAGTCGATGCCGTTGTCGGGGAAGGGCTGGGACAGGGAGCATCCCGCCGCCGCCGCGACGGCGTGCAGATAGCCCACCTGAAGGGTCTCCATGCAGGCGGTGGTGGCGAGGGAGCCGCGCAGCGGCGCGTCGAGCTGCTGCGGCGGCCGGGGCCCGATGGCCTCGGCGCGGGCGGTCCCCCCGGGGTCGGGCTGCGCGAGCGCCATGGCTCCGAGTGCCTTCCGGGCGTGCCGATCGATGGCAGGTGGTCTGCCGGCGGGTGTCGTGGGCTGGACGGATCGTCGGACGCCGGAGGCAACTTCCCCGCGTCCCAACTGTGTTGTCACCGCATCGGACCGCCCGCAAACGGCGTATCAGGCAAACAGCCCGGGTATCACCGATATCGGGCAGAGGAATCATTCCATCTGCCGTGCGGGTGCGAGGAGTTCGGGGATGATGCACTGGTTCGAGGGGCCACTGGCCGCTTTTGACACGGAGACAACAGGCGTGGACGTCGAGCAGGACCGGATCGTCTCGGCCGCTCTCGTCGCGCAGGACACCGCGGGCGGTCGCGTCCGCGTCACGCGCTGGCTGGTCAATCCGGGCGTTCCGGTCCCGCCGGGGGCGACCGAGATCCACGGTCTGACCGACGATCACCTTCAGCGAAACGGGCGTTGGCCCGCCCCGGTGATGGACGAGATAGCCCGGGCCCTGGCGGAGAGCTGCGCGACCGGCCGGCCGCTCGTCGTGATGAACGCCCCCTTCGACCTGACGCTGCTGGACCGGGAGCTGAAACGGCACCGGGCGTCGTCGCTGGCCGGCTATCTGGACGGGGTGCCGATGCGCGTCGTGGATCCGCGGGTGCTGGACAAACACCTGGACCGCTACCGCAAGGGCCGTCGTACGCTCACGGATCTGTGCGCGAGTTACGAGGTGGTGCTCGACGGCGCCCATGACGCGGCGGCCGACGCGACCGCTTCGCTGGAGCTGGTACGGGCGGTGTGCCGGCGCTTCTCGACCCGGCTGGAGCGGCTGTCGCCGTCCGAGCTGCACGCCTTGCAGGCGACCTGGCACGCGGCCCAGGCCCGTGGCCTGGAGGCGTGGTTCGCGAAGAGCGGGACGCCGGAGACGGTGGATCCGGCGTGGCCGCTGCGCCCGGAACTGCCCGCGGCGGCGTGAGGGGTTCGAGGCGTGGGACATGCGAAAGCCGGTCCGCGTGATGCTGGCGGACCGGCTTTCCCCGGTGGGCGATACTGGGTTCGAACCAGTGACCTCTTCGGTGTGAACGAAGCGCTCTCCCACTGAGCTAATCGCCCGGGAACGGGTTGAACCATACAGGGCTTCGAGGGCTTCGTTCAAACTCCTTCCGGCCGGGCTCTACTCAGGGCGCCGCGGCCGGGAAGTGAGTATCCGAGCGCATGTACGGGCCGGGTGGCCGGGGCCACACTCCCGTACATGGAACACGTGCCCCCGCCCGCCGAGGAACTGGCCCGCCTCGACCGAGAACTGGCCGAGCTGGACGCCCGCCGGGCCCAGCTGCTGACCCGGCGCACCTGGCTGCTCGCCGCGCTGCGGCCGCCCGCGCAGACGGCCGCCCCGGGCTGGAACCCGTCCGGCTGGGGAGCCCCTCCGGGCGCCCCCGCGCAGCCGTGGGGCTATGTACCGAAGCAGCCGTCCGCCCCGCGCGGCGCGCAGAACGTCCTGCTGACGCTGGGCGGACTGCTGCTGACGATCGCGGCCGTCGCGTTCACCCTGGTGAGCTGGGGTTCGATGGGGATCGGCGGCCGGTCGGCCGTGCTGGCCGTGGTGACCCTGGGGGCGATGGCCGCCCCGGCGGTGCTGCTGCGGCGGGGGCTGGCGGCCACCGCCGAGGCGCTGGCCGCCCTGGCCCTGGTGCTGACGCTGCTGGACGTCTACGCGGTCCACGCGGTGGCCGCGCCGGACACCGACGGGCTCGGCTTCACGGCCGTCGCGTCGGCGGTGCTCGCGGCGCTGTGGACGGCGTACGGGCTGGCGCTGGGCAAGCTGCGCCTGCCGTTGCCGGCCGCCGTGGTGCTGGCGCAGTGGCCGCTGTTGTTCTGGGCCTGGGCCGCGGGCGCACCGGCGCCGGTGGTCGGGTGGGCGCTCCTGGCGACCGCGGTGCTGGACGGCGCGATCGCCCTGTGGGGCAAGGGCGCCGGGGTGCGGGTCACGGCGTGCGTCGGTGGATCGGCGATGGGCTTCTCGGCCCTGATGGTGGGCCTGGCGCTGTCCACGACGGCCTCCGGGCCGCTCGGGGCGGTGGCTCCGGGCGTACTGCTGCTGGCAGCGGCTGCGGCGGCCCTGGCCGGGGCGTGGCGCGCGCCGAAGGGTTTCGCCCGGACGGGCGGTGTGGTGGCGGGCCTCGCGGCGGTGGCCGCGGTGGGCGGCGTACCTGCCTCCGCGCTGCCGGACGGCTGGCGGGTGCTCGCGTATCTGCTGTGCGGCCTCGCCCTGACCGGGGTGGTACGGGCAGGGGTGCCGAGGGACGCGGCCCGCGGGGTGCTGGCGGCGTCGGGGGCGGTGGTGGCCGGCGCCCTGGTGTGGGCGCTGCCGGCGCTCGCGGCGGTGCTGTTGGGCCCGGTGACGCTGCTGTCGGACGTGTGGGCGGGGTCGCCGGAGGGTTTCCGGTCCGCGCTGGGGTCGACGCTGCCGTGGGCGGAGCTGGCCGCGGCCCCGGTGGTGCTCGCGCTGGTGGCCGGGCTGCTGGGGGCGGCGTACCGGTGGTGGCCCGCGGTCGTACGGATCACGGCGCCGTTGGCCGCGCCGAGGACGGCGGACACCGGCACGCCGGGAGCGGGAGCACCGGGAGCGCCGGGAGCGGCCGGGGCCGGGGCGCCTTGGCCCGGCTGGTCCGGCTGGTCCGGTGCTGGGGCCGGTGCCCGCAAGCGGCCTGCCTCGGCAACGCTGCGCGGGGTCACCGGTGCGGGGGCGGTGGCTCTCGGCTGGGGCGCGTTCCTGCTGGCCGGGTCGCTGCTGGACGTGCCCTACGCACTCGCGGTGGCCGGGGAGACGGCTCTGGTGGGCGGTCTGCTCGCTCTGGCGGTCCGGGGTACCGGGGGCGACCGGGGCGCGACGGCGGTGCCGGTGACCGCGCTGGTGGCGGCGGTGGCCGGGGCGGTGAGCGTCGGGGTGCTGGCGCTGGCGTCCGAGGGGGCCTCCTACGCGGTGTTCGGCGCGCTGGCGGCCCTGTTCGCCGGGGCGGCGGTCCGGGCGGGGGCCGAGGTGCCGCGTGCGGTGTTCGCGGTCGCCGCGGTGGTCTGGGGCACGGTGCTCACAGGGTTGGCCGGCCGGTCGCTGGGCCTCGCCCCGCAGGAGACCGCGCCACTGGTGCTCGTGGTGCCCGCGCTGACGGTGCTGCTCGGGGCACGGCTGCGGCGGAACCCGGTGGCGTTGCCGGTGGAGCTGACGGGCGCGCTGGGTGCGCTGGTCGCCGTGGGGCTCGCGGTGTCCGACGCGCCGTTCCTGGCCCTGGTGCTGGCGCTGTGCGGGGTGCTGGCCGCGGGGGCGGCGGTGCGGCCGGAGCGGCGGCCGGTGGCGGGTTACCTGGCGGCGGCGCTGTTCGTGCTGGCCACGTGGGTGCGGCTGGCGGCCTCGGAGGTGTCGTTCCCGGAGGCGTACACGCTGCCGGTGACCGTGCCCGCGCTGGTGGTCGGCGTGCTGCGGAGGCGCCGGGACCCGGAGGCGTCCTCGTGGACGGCGTACGGGCCGGGGCTCACGGCGACGCTGCTGCCGAGCATGGCGGTCGCCTGGACCGACACGGACTGGCTCCGGCCGTTGCTGCTGGGGGTGGCGGCGCTGGTGATCACCCTGCTCGGCGCGCGCTACCGCCTCCAGGCGCTGCTGCTGCTCGGTGGGGCCGTGCTGGCACTGGACGGGCTGCACGAGCTGGCGCCGTACGTGGTGCAGGTCGCGGGTGCGCTCCCCCGCTGGCTGCCGCCGGCCCTGGCCGGACTGTTGCTTCTGGTGGTGGGGGCGACGTACGAGCAGCGGCTGCGCGACGCCCGTCGGCTCAGGGACGTGCTGGGGCGGATGCGGTGAGCCACGCCCGGTCCGGGGGCACGCTGGTCACAGCGGCTCCCGGACCGGGCCAGGTGGGCAACGCAGAGGGCCCGGGAGACGGATTCCGTCTCCCGGGCCCTCTGTCCGGGTGGGCGATACTGGGTTCGAACCAGTGACCTCTTCGGTGTGAACGAAGCGCTCTCCCACTGAGCTAATCGCCCGGGCGCACCGCAAACATTACCCCATGTCAGCGGAGCTCCCGGACCGTCCCCGGGCTACTCGCTGATCTTCCACGGCATGGTGAGCCCGAACTTCCAGACGTAGATCCCGGCCAGCACCGCCATGATCACGAGCCCGACCGTGGTGAGGATGATGTTGCGTCGCCGGACCTTGGGATCGAGGGCACGCTGCGCCGCCTCGGTGACCTTGCGCTTGGTCCAGCGCAGCACCAGCTGGGCCCAGACGAACTCGGTCGCCCAGATCGCCATACCGCCGAAGATCACCAGCCAGCCGGGGCCCGGAAGCACCAGCATGAGCACGCCCGCGATCACCACGCCGAGACCGACGATGAAGACGCCGACCTGCCAGCTCAGATGGAGCGCTCTGGACGCCTTGATGAATCCCGGCGCCCGCGAGCCCAGCTCACGCTCCACCCGGTTCGATTCCCCCGTGGCGGATGCCGGGGCCGCCTGGTCGGCGACCTCGCTCCGCTCGTCACTCTCCGCGTTCATGAAGCTCAACTTACCCGACCTGTCTTCGTCACTGGAATGGGCGCATAACTCAAAGTTACACGCCGCTGAGCGAGGGACCCGAAGCATCACAAATGGGTCAGAGGGGTTTACAACGCCACCGTAGGTGGCATGTCGATTTCGCCGACGTGCGAATCCCCGAGCGCACACTGAGCGAAAGGCCCTGGCGCTTATGAACACCACGGTCAGCTGCGAGCTGCACCTGCGCCTCGTTGTGTCGAGCGAGTCCTCACTGCCTGTACCCGCGGGCCTGCGGTATGACACGGCCGATCCCTATGCCGTGCACGCCACCTTCCACACCGGAGCGGAGGAGACGGTCGAATGGGTATTCGCCCGCGACCTCCTTGCCGAAGGGCTGCACCGGCCCACCGGCACCGGAGACGTCCGCGTCTGGCCATCTCGTAGTCACGGTCAAGGCGTCGTATGCATCGCCCTGAGCTCCCCAGAGGGAGAAGCCCTGCTCGAAGCCCCGGCGCGAGCCCTGGAGTCGTTCCTGAAGAGGACCGACGCCGCGGTTCCGCCCGGCACCGAGCATCGTCACTTCGATCTCGACACGGAGCTCTCCCACATCCTGGCCGAGAGCTGAGCCAGGCAGAGAGCCGCTCTACGCCGTCCGACTCGGGGCGACGGCGTCGTGCTGACAACCGCATAGGGCAGACACCGGCGCCGTCGTCGCGGAAACCACCGCGACGACGGCGCCGGTGCGCCCGGCTGCCGCGGCTCCTCCCCCCAGGGGCGGAGGGGTCCGTTCCGCTCCCTGCCGGGCCCTGCACCGGCCTGTCGAGCCAGTAGAGTCAGCCGCCATCGGCAGGCGCCCGCCCGCCGGAAGGCCAGGGAGCGAAGCGTGCTGATCCCTCACGACACCCGGATCGCCCTCGACACGGTGGTCGATCTGGTGAACACCGCACCGGAGAACGAGCCGCCGCAGGACGACCCCTCGCACAGGCTCGCGGGTGGATCCGAGGACGGTCTCGCCGATATCGCCGCGCTGTACGCCTTCGCGGAGCGGCATCTCATCAGCGGGGTCGGCACGCTCGGCGAGAAGGACCTGACCGCCGTACGTGACGTCCGGGCCCGTTTCGCCGAGGTCTTCGCGGCGCCCGACCCCCGCGCAGCCGCCGACCTGGTCAACCGGCTCGTCGCGGCGGCGGGCACCACCCCGCAGCTCACGGACCACGACGGCTACGACTGGCATGTGCACTACTTCGCCCCGGACGCCTCGATCGCCGACCATCTCGCGGCCGACTGCGGCATGGCGCTGGCCTTCATCATCGTGGCGGGCGAGCAGGAGCGGCTGCGGCGCTGCGAGGCCCCGGACTGCGGGCACGCGTTCGTCGACCTGTCGCGCAACCGCTCCCGCCGCTACTGCTCCAGCCGTACCTGCGGAAACCGCCTCCACGTCGCGGCGTACCGGGCCCGGCGCAAGGAAGCCGCCGGCTGACGCCCGGGCCGCCGCCCCGCACGGTGGTGCGAGGCGTCACAGCACGAAGAGATCGTGCAGGGCGGCCATCAGCAGCAGGCCCCCGATCACCGTCAGGAAGATCATCAGGGGCGGCTGGGACAGCGCGAAGAGACAGCCGCGGGGCTCTTCGGCGGGGGGTGCGGGGGCATCGCCCCGGGAAGTGTCCACCATCTCGGGGTGATCATGACGCACCCGCGGCCGTGTTGGCGATCAACCGGCTTCATTCCCCGGGGAGTTCACCGTCCCGTGGCCATCGATAATCGCTCCGGCGTGCGGGGAGCCGTCAGACATTCGGGCCGGCGGCCCGAGCGCGCGCCCGGAGGGCCGGGCGCCGTCTCAGATGCCGTGCTTCTTGAGGATCGCCTCGATGTCGCTGAAGTCTTCGCCGGGCGCGGCGGCCTCCTGCTTCTTCTTCGGCTGCGACTTCGGCTTCGCGGCCGCCGCCGCGACTCCCGCCGCACCGCCCGCGCCGAGCGAGGGAGCGGAGGCGGCCGGGGCCACCGCCTCGTTCCGTCCGGCCGCCCGCGCGGCCTTGCGTTCCGCGCGGGTGGTGCCGCTGCGGCGCTCGATGGCGCGGGTGGTCATGAAAAGGAGCCAGGAGAGGCCGAGCACCCCGAAGCCGAGCCAGACGCTCGGCTTGAAGGCGATCCCGGCGACCCATTCGACGACCCCGGTCAGCACGAGCCCGACCGGGACGAGGGAGTAGGCGGCGATCCTCGTCGCCGTGAGGAACCGCTTACGGTACGCGGTCACCGCGGCGATGCCGAGGCCGGCCGCCGACACCGCGGAACAGATGGTCTCGGCAAGCATCAGGGCCTCCAGGCGCAGGGGATACGTCCCTTCCATCCTGCACCGGCGACCGCCGTCGGGGCCACGGTGGCCGTCCACATCAGGGACATTTCAGGGCCGGACTCCTCCCCAGGGGGTGGCCGGGTCCCGGTTGGGTCGCGCCCGCCCGGCCTGGAAGACTGGGCGCATGAGCGATTCCTCCCCCGCGGCACCGGTCGTCCTCGACCTCTGGTGCGATCTCGAATGCCCCGACTGCCACCGAGCCCTCGACGATGTGCATGCCCTGCGCGCCCGGTACGGGGACCGCGTCGAGATCCGGCTGCGGCACTTCCCGCTGGACAAGCACAAGCACGCCTACGCCGCGGCCCAGGCCGCCGAGGAGGCGACGGACCAGGGCAAGGGCTGGCCGTACATCGAGTCCCTGCTGTCCCGCACCGCCGATCTCGGCCGCACGGGCGAGCCGGTGCTCCTCACTGTGGCACGGGAACTGGGCCTGGACGCCGAGGAGTTCGACACCGCGCTGATCGACGGCCGGCATCTGCTGATCGTCGACGCCGACCAGGCGGAGGGCAAGGCGATCGGCGTCACCGGAACGCCCACCTATGTGATCGGCGACGAACGGCTGGACGGCGGCAAGAGCCAGGACGGGCTGCGCGAGCGGATCGAGGAGATCGTCGACGACGTCCTGGCCGCACAGGACCGGTAGCGGTCGGCAGCGGCCGGGGAGCGGCTACAGCGCCTTGGCCAGGTTGTGGCGCGTCGTCGCGTAGCCGAGGGACTCGTACAGCCGCAGGGCCGGCGTGTTGGAGGCGAAGACGTGCAGACCGAGCCGGTCCGCGCCCCAGGTGCGGGTGATGTCCTCGGCGAGCAGCATCAGGGTCCGGCCGTGGCCCCGCCCCCGGTGTTCCTCGCGCACCTCGACGTCGAAGACGAACCCGGCGTCGCCACCGGGCGGCAGTTCCCGGCGGGCCACCCACACATGGCCGACGGCCTCGCCCGCGTGCACCAGCACCTCGAAGCGCGCCCCGTCGGTCGCCAGTCCGTCCGGCAGGAGGGTGGCGTGGTCGGCCTCGGACTTGAGCCCGGCCTGCTCGGGCGGCACGCCGCGGTCGATCCAGTCCTGTGCGTACGTGCGCACCGCGTCCTGCCGCCAGGCGGCGAACTCCTCATCGCCCATCGCGCGCGAGGTGAGACCCGCGGGGAGCGGGGCGGTGTCCGGGCCGAGGTCCTTGACCATGTTGCGGCTGCGTTCGGTGTAGCCGAGGGCGGCCGCGAGGCGGCGGGCCGGGTCGTTGTCGGCGGGGACCTCCACCCGCACCCGGGTGCAGCCCCACCCCCGCAGCACCTCTTCGGCGGCGAGCGCGGCGATGGTGCCCCGGCCGCGTCTGCGCCGGGGCTCCTCGACGCTGAGCGAGCGCAGCACCCCGGCGGTCGCGCCGAACGCGTCGTCGGTGCTGATCGCGACGGCGCCGACGGGCCGCCCGTTGTCGCACACGTCGTAGTGGCGGGCCCGCGCGCCGTCGGCGCCCTGCTGAAGCGGCCCGGACGGCCGGAGTGTCGTGGTCATCAAGGGTTTGTATCCCCTGCGCGAGGCCGCGTCACGCGCTTTTCGGGGGCACCGGGGCCCGTTACGGGTCGAGGTCGTCGCCGGCCCGCTCGGCGAAGATCCGCATGGCCTTCGCCGTCACCGGTCCGATCTCCGGGGTCAGCTCGCGATCGTCCAGGCGGTGCACGGCCTGGACGTCGCGGAGCGTCGAGGTCAGGAACACCTCGTCGGCCTCGGCGAGGACATCCATCGGAAGGTCGGTCTCCTCGGCCCCGGTCCACTCCACGGCCAGCGCGCGGGTGATCCCGGCGAGGCAGCCGGAGGCCACCGGCGGGGTGTGGATGCGGCCGTCCAGGACGACGAACACGTTGGAGCCGGTGCCTTCGCAGAGGCGGTCCGCGGTGTTGGGGAACAGCGCCTCGGACGCGCCCCTCTCCCGCGCCCGTGCCAGGGCCACGACGTTCTCGGCGTACGAGGTGGTCTTCAGGCCGGCGAGCGCGCCGCGTTCGTTGCGCGTCCAGGGGACGGTGATCACCGCCGTGCTGTCCGGGCGGCGCTTCACTCCGTCGAGGGCGACGACGAGGCTCGGCCCGTCGGTTCCCCGGTCCGAGCCGAGCGGGGACAGCCCGCCGGTGTAGGTGATTCGCAGGCGTCCCAGGGCGACGGGGTTGGCGTCGATGACCGCGGCGGCGGCGCGGCGGATCTCGTCGTGGTCCGGATCGGGCAGCCCCAGGCCCCGGGCGGACCGGGTGAGCCGGTCGAGGTGCCGGGTCAGCGCGAAGGGGCGCCCCTCGCTCGTACGCACCGTCTCGAAGATGCCGTCGCCCACGGTCAGCCCATGGTCGAGCACCGACAGCCGGGCGTCGTCGGCGTCCCGCAGTCCGCCGTTGACCCAGATCCTCATAGCGCGGTCCTTCCTGTCTCCGGATGCGCACCCGACGCTACAGCGAGCAGCCGGGAGGCCTTCAGTTCGGTCTCGTCCCATTCGCGATCCGGGTCGGACCCCCAGGTGATCCCGGCCCCGGTCCCGAACCGCAGCAGCGGCGCGGGCCCGGTCCGGTCGATCCAGAACGTCCGTATCCCGACGGCGAGCGAGGCCGTGCCCCGGTCGGCGTCGACCCAGCCGACCGCACCGCAGTACGGCCCGCGCGGGGCCCGCTCCAGCTCGGCGATGATCCGCAGCGCGCTGGACTTCGGCGCCCCGGTGACCGAGCCGGGCGGGAAGGCCGCGGAGAACAGCTCGGGCCAGCCCGCTCCGTCGGCCAGCCGGCCCCGGACGGTGGAGACCAGGTGGACGAGACCGGGGTGCTTCTCGACGACGCAGAGATCCGGCACGCTCACGCTTCCGGTGGCGCAGACCCGGCCCAGGTCGTTGCGGACCAGGTCCACGATCATCACGTTCTCCGCGTGGTCCTTGGCCAGCAGGTCGCTCTCGGTGCGGCCGGTGCCCTTGATCGGCCCGGATTCCACGGTCCGATCGTCGCGCCGGAGGAAGAGTTCCGGGGACGCGGTGGCGACCTCCACACCGTGGCCCGGCAGCCGGATCGTTCCCGCGTACGGGGCGGGGTTGCCGCGGGCGAGCAGGGCGGTCAGGGCATCCACGTCGGCACCGGCCCCGCCGCCGGGGAGCGGTGCGGACAGCACCCGGCAGAGGTTGGCCTGGTAGACATCGCCCGCCGCGATGTGTTCACGGATCCGCCGTACGCCCGCCGTGTAGGCGTCACGGTCCAGCGAGGAGGTCCACTCCCCGGCGGAGGGCCCGCGCCACGCTCCGGGCACGGGAGGGGGCACTGCCTCCTTGCGCACATCGGAGAAGCGGGCGCAGACGGTACGCCCTTCAAAATCTACACATACCGCCCAGAAACCGGATGAGTCGAGAGCCGCGGGATCGTGGGTCACATCCTGCAGACCGGAGGCGATGAGGCCGTCGAAACGGGCCAAGGGGGCGAGGTCGGACACGCGAATGAGTCTAGGACGGTGTGCGGTGACCTGCGTCGGGGCGAGGTCACCGCAGCACGCTGCACAAACGCGTTTTTGTACTGGCCCAGGAATCCGCTAGAGTTCAACACGTCGCCGGGACGCGCAAGCGGGCCGGAACAGACAAGCGGACGTAGCTCAGTTGGTAGAGCGCAACCTTGCCAAGGTTGAGGTCGCCAGTTCGAACCTGGTCGTCCGCTCGCAGAAGGTGGGGGATTCTTCCCGGGCTCCCATCCCTGGTGGAGTGGCCGAGAGGCGAGGCAACGGCCTGCAAAGCCGTCTACACGGGTTCAAATCCCGTCTCCACCTCCAAGGACGATTAGCTCAGCGGGAGAGCGCTTCCCTGACACGGAAGAGGTCACTGGTTCAATCCCAGTATCGTCCACTGATCCACGAGGATCATCGGTCCGCAAGGATCCCCGCGCGATTAGCTCAGCGGGAGAGCGCTTCCCTGACACGGAAGAGGTCACTGGTTCAATCCCAGTATCGCGCACGCAGTACACGCAGGTTCACCCTGCGCGATTAGCTCAGCGGGAGAGCGCTTCCCTGACACGGAAGAGGTCACTGGTTCAATCCCAGTATCGCGCACCACCGAGAACCCCCGGTCGTCTCCACGACCGGGGGTTCTTTCGTCTTACGGTCCGTCCTCTCCGTGCCCCGGTGGCCGCCGGGGCACGGAGAGACGATCGGAACGGTCAGGACGAGAACAGCATCCGGCCGAAGCCCTTCTGGCGGTGGTGGCCGTAGTGCCCACCGTGCCCGCCGTGCTGCGGCGCGCCCCAGGCGGGGGCGTGTGCGGCAGGCGCGGCCGGGTAGGCCTGCGGCTGGCTCTTATACACATCTCCGAGC
>NZ_JAAXYC010000558.1 GCF_018619185.1 Streptomyces sp. McG3
TTCTGGAAGACGGAGACCTGCCGCGGACCGCAGCACGACAACCCCATCGGCAACGCGGCCGCGCCGCAGGCGGAGAAGCGGCTCCCGCAGGGCGTGGACGTCCTCCAGGGGCTGGTCGATGCCTTCCCACATCAGCCTCGTGGAGCCCTTGCGGCCGGAGTGGCCGAGCTGCACCCCGATGGCGGCGCCGGGGGCGGAGGTATGGACGAAGTCGGTGATCGAGGGCGCGACGCTCCAAGTGCCCTTCCTGGCCGACCTGGTGAGCCTCGTCGAGCCCACCAGCCCCTGGTCCTACCTCAATTACCTCAAGATCCGCCGCAGGCTGTTCCCGTTCTACTTCGCCGAGCACTTCCACATCCACCGCTCCGAGTTCGACAACTATCTGCGCTGGGTGAGTACCGAGCTTCCCGCCACCCGCTTCGGCCACCGGGTCGACACGGTGGCCTGGGACCCCGGACAGGACGCGTTCGCCGTGGAGTTCACCCGGCTGGGACCCGACGGGGAGACGCTCACCACCGGGCTCGCGCATGCCCGCAACCTCGCCCTCGGCGTCGGCACGGCCCCCCACGTCCCCGAACCGCTGCGGGAGCTGGTCCGGGACCCGGCCGCGGTGGTGCTGCACTCCGCGGACTACCTCTCCCAGCGGGACCGGCTGCTGGCCGCCCGCCACATCACCGTCGTCGGCTCGGGCCAGTCGGGCGCCGAGGTCCTGCTGGACCTGCTGCGGTCCCGGCCCCAGGGGGCGGAGGGGCTGACCTGGCTGGCCCGGACGCCGGCGTTCGCGCCCATGGAGTACAGCAAGATCGGCCTGGAGCAGTTCACCCCCGACTACACCCGCTACTTCCACGGACTTCCGCAGGCGACCCGGGACCGGCTCCTGCCCCGTCAGTGGCAGTTGTACAAGGGCGTCAGCGGGGACACGCTCGGGGACATCCACGACGAGCTGTACCGGCGCAGCCTCGGCGGAAGCTGGCCCGACGTCACCCTCACCCCCGGCATCGAGGTCACCGGCGCTGCCGCCACCGGGGCGGGGCGCATCGAGCTGGCCGTCGAGCACGGGCAGCAGGAGGCGCGGGGGCGGCTCGTCACGGACGCCGTGGTCCTCGCCACCGGATACCGGGAGCGCCCCGTCGACACGCTGCTCGCCGCTCTCGACCCGTACATCGTCCGCGACGAGGCCGGGCGCCCGCAGGTCGACGCGGCCCAACGGCTCGTTCTGGCACCGGAGACAGCCGGTTCCGTCTTCGTCCAGAACGCCGAACGGCACACGCACGGTGTCGGGGCCCCGGACCTGGGCCTGGCCGCCTGGCGTTCCGCCGTCATCGTCAACGCGCTGACGGGCAAGGAGTTCTACCCGCTGCCCGAACGCACCGCCTTCACCACGTTCGGACTCGGCGCGCAGGACCGCGACGGCCGGGACTCGGCGTCACGTCCGGCCGAGGAACGGCGGTGACGACGGTGCCGGAACGGCTGCGGGCCGCGCGGTGGGGTTCACCGTGCGGCCCGGGGCGGGGTGTTCGCCGGGGGGTCAGCCCTTGCGGGTGTTGATCTCCTCGGTGAGCTGGGGCACGACGGCGAAGAGGTCGCC
>NZ_JAAXYC010000559.1 GCF_018619185.1 Streptomyces sp. McG3
ATGCGGGACGCGCGGGGCCGGTGGGAGTGATCGCTGAGCCGGTTCCGGGGAACGAATCAGCGGAGAGTCATTCCCCAAAAGCAGGGCCTCTAGTACTCGCATTCGAGAAAACGCCCCGGATGAGTGGTTGGCGGCGCTGAGGGGCCAGCGCGATTGAGCCATGTGGCAGTCTTGGCCGGTATTCGGGTCCGAGGGTGTATACGGGGGCTTCCGCGATGAGCGGTAACGAGCAGCAGGAAGAGCCGCTCGGCGAGACCGCAGCGGTCGGCAAGGACACGAAAGCGGACGGGCTTTCCGTAAGCCAGGTTCCGACCCAGGCCGTACGCGGCTCGTCGGACGAGGCGGCCGAGGGCGGCACCGTACTGCCCGGCCCGTGGCCCGCCGTCGCCGAGGAGGACGCCTCCGACGCGGCCGGTACCCACGCGGTTCCGCAGCAGCGCGCGGGCCGCGCCGGAGCCCCCGGACTCGGCCTGTCCGACGCCCGGTTGATCCAGGACATGCGCGCCGGCGACGACCAGGCCTACGAGGAGCTGTTCCGCCGGCACTCGGGCGCCGTCCTGCGCTACGCCCGCAGTTGCTGCCGGGACGCGCACACCGCCGACGACCTGACGGCCGAGGTGTTCGCCCGCACGCTCCAGGCCGTCCGGGGCGGAAAGGGGCCGACGGAAGCGGTCCGGGCCTACCTGATGACCGCCGTCCGGCATGTCGCCGCCGCCTGGACGAAGAGCGCGAAGCGTGAGCATCTGGTCGACGACTTCGCGGTGTTCGCCGCCCAGGCCTCCCGTTCCTCCGAGCTGTCCGACGACACCCTCGACCTCGGCGCCGACGTCCTCGCGATGCACGAGGCCGAGCAGACGATGGCCATGCAGGCGTTCCGGAGTCTCCCGGAGCGCTGGCAGGCGGTCCTGTGGCACACCACGGTGGAGGAGGAGTCGCCGAGCGAGATCGCCCCGCTGTTCGGCCTCACCGCCAACGCCACCGCCGTCCTGGCGAGCCGCGCCCGCGAAGGGCTCAAGCAGGCCTACCTCCAGGCCCATGTCAGCGAGGCGCTCACCACCGGCGGGGACTGCGCGCAGTACGCCGACCGGCTCGGCGCCCACGCCCGGGGCGGCCTGCGGACCCGGGCCGAGCGCGGGCTGCGCAAGCACCTCGACGCATGCGCCAAGTGCCGGGTGGCCGCCGGCGAGCTGGACCATGTGAACGCCGGGATTCCGGCGCTGCTGCCCGTCGCGGTCATCGGCTGGTTCGCCGCCGGGTACGCGCTCAAGGCCGCGGGCGTCGTGGTCGGCGGAGCGGCCGGGGCCGCCGGAGCGGGAGCCGCCGCGGCGGCCACCGGGTCCGGTTCCGCCGGTGGGGCAGCCGGGGGCGCCGCGGCCTCCGAGGGGCTCGGCGCACCAGCCAAGGCGGGGATCGCCGCCGCCGTGGTGGTGGCCGCCGCGGCCGGTCTGGTGTGGGCGCTCGTCGGCGACGACCAGCCGAAGCCGGAGCCCAAGCCGGTCGCGAAGCCGCCGGTCGTGGCGCCCGCCGTGCCCACGCCGCCTCCCCCGCCGTCCCCGAAGCC
>NZ_JAAXYC010000560.1 GCF_018619185.1 Streptomyces sp. McG3
TCCACCCCTTCTCCTTATTTCTACACTCGACTAGTCGTCGGCAGCGTCAGATGTGTATAAGAGCCAGGCCGGACGTCGCACGGGCCGTGGACGAGGTCAAGAAGCTGCTCGGCGAGGGCCGGATCACCCAGGCCGTGGACGTCCTCGGCGCCACGCTCCCGGCCGCCGCCGCCGAGCACGGCGAGCATTCACCGGTCGTCCGCATCCTGCGCAAGCAGTACGCCGCGACACTGATGGACGACGGGCAGTACCGCCGCGCCCTGCCCGAGCTGCGCCGCCTCGCCGAGGACCGCGCCGCCGAAGCGGGCCGGACCGACGCCCAGGCCCTCCAGTTCCGCTACGACGCCGCCCAGTGCCTCGAACAGCTCGGCGAGGCCGGGGCCGCGCTGGTCGAGTACCGCGCGATCCTCCCGTTCTACGAGAACGCCTACGGGCCGATCGCCTCCGACCCCGGCCGCGCACTCGACATCCGGCACCGCATCGGGCAACTGCTCCTGGCGGTCGGCGACCACACCGCGGGCCGGGCACAGCTCCAGGCCCTGCTGTACGACGCCGAGCGCACCTACGGGCCGCACCACGCGCTGCCGATGGACCTGCGCCGCCTGCTCAGCCACCAACGGGACGTCCGCGGGGGCTGACAGCGCCGCCCATACCGGACCACATCCCCAACTCCTCCCGAATCGTTGGTCGAATCGGTGGCACCGGCCACCTCCACTGCCTAACATCGATCACCGCAAGGCTTTGTGCACTGATGCACAAACTCTCCCCGGGAGGCTCCTTTGCACCGCCGTCGTCGCACCGCGCTCGCCGTCCTCGCCGCGACACTCGTCGCCGCGCCGTTCCTTTCGGCCTGCGGCAACCAGTCCCACCCCGGCGCCGCGGCCGTCGTGGGCGGCGAGCGGATCGAGGTGTCGACGGTCCAGGACCGCGCCGCGGACGTCCGCAGCGCCCAGGAAAGCTCCCCGGAGGCCGCGCAGCTGGTGAACAAGTCGGGCCAGCTCAACCGCGCCAAGCTGCACGGGCTGATCTTCGGCCGGATCCTCGACCGCGCCGCCGCGGACGCGGGGGTCACGGTCACCCGCAAGGAGATCCAGGAGATGCGGAAGGCCAGCGGCGCCCAGCAGGGCGGCGAGGAGCGGTTCGAGGCGATGATGCTCCAGCAGCGCTGGGTCGCCCCGGACCAGATCGACGCCGACATGCGCCAGGAGGTCCAGCTCCCGAAGCTGGCCGAGGCGCTCGGCGCGGACCTCGGCACACCGGCCGGCCAGCAGGTCGTCGGCGAGGCCCTCACCAAGGCGTCGAAGGCCCTCGACATCGACGTCAACCCGCGCTTCGGCACCTGGGACGACCAGAAGATGCAGCTCGGCAACTACAGCGCGCCCTGGATCACCCAGGTCACCGAGTTCGCGCCGAAGGAATCCCCGGCGGGCGCCTGAACCGGCGGGCGCGCGAACCGGCGGGCCGGGGACCCGGGGCCGGAGGTAGGTTCGCAGGGTGAACGCCGAAGCCCCCGACGCCCCCGTCGAG
>NZ_JAAXYC010000061.1 GCF_018619185.1 Streptomyces sp. McG3
CCCCTGGGGCATCCCCGCCGAGGACCCCTACGACGACGAGGACGACGAGGACGACGAGGACGGTCCCCGGCCGCCGGGCCGCCGCGTGCACCTCGCCGGGACCTGGGACGACGGACCCGGTGCGCGTCCCGTCTCCGCGGGCGGCTCCGGCGAGGACGCGCTCCGCGCCGACTCCCGGCGGCCCGGCCCGCCGGCCCCGGCCCCCAAGCAGCTCGCCCGCACCGCCACGCACCGGGACGGGCGGACCGCCCCCGGGGCCTGGGAGGAGGCCGTCGCGGGCGGCGACGAGCCCGCCGTCTACCGGGGCCCCGCCACCCCGCTCGCGGCCGAACGCGCCCGCCAGGCACGGATCACCGTCGTCGGAGCCGTCACCGAGCGCTGGGCCCCCGAACAGGCGGGCCCCGTCCACGAGAACTGGCAGCTCGCACCCCCGATCGGCCCCTCCACCGACCTGTGGGCGCTCGGCGCACTCCTCTACCGCGCCGTCCAGGGCCACGCCCCCTACCCCGAGGAGAACGCGGCCGAGCTCGTCCAGATGGTGTGCGGGGAGCCGCCCGCCTTCGCGGAGGAGTGCGGCCCCCTGCGGCCCGTCGTCGAGTCACTGCTGCGCCAGGACCCCACGGAGCGGCCGGACTTCGAGGAGCTGCGCGGCTGGCTGCGCTCGCTGGTGCGCTCCGCGCCGGAGCCGGAGGCGGGCGCCGACGTCGTCACCCTGCCCGCGCCCGACGCCACCCGGCTCCCCGTCGTACGCCGCCGGGGCGAGCTGGTCCGCCGGCGCCGGGGCCGCTTCGGCGGCGGCTCGGCGCACGGCAGGCACCGCCAGGGGAAGCGTCAGCAGCCGCCGAAGCAGAGCGGCGGCGGCAAGCAGCGGGACCGCCAGGAGTCGCTGCTGCCGCCCGACCGGTCCGTGCGGATGCCCGTGGAGACCTGGGAGGAGGAGCGCCCGGCCCGCGCACCCCGTGCGCCCAAGGGGCCCCGGGTGCTGCGGGAACCGCCGCGCCGGGGCGAGGAGTCCTCCTCCCCGCGCAGGCTCGGCCGGCTGCTGCTCGTCCTCATCCTGCTGCTGATGGCCGCCGCCGTCGCGTACGCCGTGATGTTCCTGCCGAAGCAGGAGCCGGGCAAGGACGGTGGAGCGCCGACGTCGCCCGCCGGCTCCGCCGCACCGCCCGCCGCCTCGGGGGAGCCCGAGCCGTCCGCCTCGGCGGACGGGTCCGCCGATCCCGGCTCCCAGCAGCCGCAGACCAGCCGGTCGGCCGTGGCGCTCGCCCCCGGCTACGCGCTCCGCAAGGACGCGGAGGGCTTCGAGGTCGGCGTACCGAAGGACTGGCAGCGCAGCCCCGCCAACGCGAACCGGCAGATCCGCTACGGCAGCGACGGGTTCACCCTGCTCGTGGTGCCCGGGCGGGACACGGTGAAGGCGGGCGGCGGCGATCCGCTGGACTACCAGCGGGACAAGGAGCCCGAGCTCCAGCCGTTCCGCGACTCCACCTGGTCCTCCTCGTCCGGACTGCGCCGGGTCGACGTCGGCCGGCAGGCCATGGCCGAGGGGCAGTTCACCTGGCAGGAGAGCGGCGGGCGCGAGGTGTACGTCCGCAATCTCGCCATGATCGTCGACGGCAGGTACCACGTCATCCAGGTCATCGGGCCCGAGAGCGACCGGGACAAGGTCACCGAGATCTACGAGCAGGCCATCGCCTCGTACCGGGTCACCTGACCGCCCCTCACACCCGGCCGCGCCCATCCGAACGCCCGAGCACCGCGCCTGATCACTCGTCATCCCCTTCGTTCCGTCAGGGGCGTTGTGCGGTGCCGACAACCATCACAGTGCGGTCTCGTGGGCGATCCCCGGTTCCGCCTCACCGCCGCGCCTCCGTAATCTGGCCCTTCGAGGAACGGGGCGGGGACATCACGTGGATCGATCACAGAGCACGGACGCGGGACTGGTGCTGGCGGGGCGCTACCGGCTGGGCGACGTCCTCGGCCGGGGCGGCATGGGCAAGGTCTGGCGCGCCCACGACGAGGTGCTGCACCGCACCGTCGCCGTCAAGGAGCTGACCGCCGGGCTGTACGTCGCCGAGGCCGACCGGCTCGTCCTGCACGCCAGGACGCAGAAGGAGGCGCGGGCGGCGGCGCGCATCACGCACCCCGGCGTCGTCACCGTCCACGACGTGATCGAGTACGACAACCGCCCCTGGATCGTCATGCAGTACGTCG
Source organism: Streptomyces sp. McG3 (assembly GCF_018619185.1). Classification (GTDB taxonomy): domain Bacteria; phylum Actinomycetota; class Actinomycetes; order Streptomycetales; family Streptomycetaceae; genus Streptomyces. Next base: position 2,215 of record NZ_JAAXYC010000061.1, read on the forward strand.
ACGGGCCCTCCCTCGCCGACTCCGCCAAGGAGAGCGGCGAGGTCGCCCCGCGCGAGGCGGCCCGGATCGGGCTGCACGTGCTGAGCGCCCTGCGCGCCGCGCACGCGGCCGGGGTGCTGCACCGCGACGTCAAGCCCGGAAACGTGCTGCTGGCGCGCGACGGGCAGGTGCTGCTGACCGACTTCGGGATCGCCGCGATCGAGGGCGACTCCACCATCACCCGTACCGGCGAACTGGTCGGCTCCATCGACTACCTCGCCCCGGAACGGGTACGCGGCGGCGACCCGGGACCGGCCTCCGACCTCTGGTCGTTGGGCGCGACGCTGTACACGGCGGTCGAGGGGACCTCCCCGTTCCGCCGTACGTCCCCGATCTCCACCATGCAGGCCGTCGTCACCGAGGAGCCGCCCACCCCGGTCAACGCCGGCCCGCTCGGCGCCGTGATCACCGCGCTGCTCCGCAAGGACCCGGAGGACCGGCCCACCGCCGCCCAGACCGAGCAGATGCTGCTGGACGCGATGGACGGCCGCGAACCCCGCGCCGCCCAGGCGCACGTGCCGACCCAGCGCCTCCCCGAAGACGCCCGGTACGCCTACCAGGACACGGACGGCGGCCCCGGCGGTCCGAACGGCGACGGCGGTTCCGACGGCGCCACCGCCCGGCTGCCCGGAGGGGCTCCCTCCACGACGTCACCGTCCGCCCCCGGCCCGGAGGCCGCCGCCCCGGCCACCGGCCCCGACTCCGCCCCCGTGACCCGGCGTGCCGGATCCCGCTGGCGCACGGTGCTCGTCGTGGTCGTCGCCGCCGCCGTCCTGGGGGGCGCGGCCGGGCTGTTCGCGATGAAGTACGGGGAGGGCTCGGACGCCCCCGGCGGAACGAGCGGCGGCACGGCCGCCGGCAGCACACCGTCCGCGGAGCGGACCACCCCGGAGCCGGCGGCGTCCTCGGAGGGGATACCGGAGATACCCGACGGCTGGCACCGGGTCGACGACCCCGCGGGGTTCAGCCTGGTGGTGCCGGTGGACTGGACCCGGCAGGTCCAGGACGGGCAGATCGACTACACGCCCGACGGCGGGGCCCACCGGATCCGCATCAGCGTCGACCCGGACCCGGACTTCGAGCATCCGTATCCGCACATGGAGAACATGGAGGAGCAGCTCTCCGAGCGGCTGCCGGGCTATCAGCGGATCGGCATGGAGAAGAACACCTTCCGCGACCGGCCGGGCGCCCTCTGGGAGTTCACCTGGAACGAGACCAAGGACCACCCGGGGCCCCGGCACGGGATCGACCAGATGTACTACGGCGGTCCCGGCGGCCCGGAGTACGCGCTGTACCTGACGGCCCCGCAGGAGGGCTGGGAGTCCAGCCGGGAGAAGTTCGACATCATGCTGCGCAGTTGGAGCGCCCCGAAACCCCAGCAGTGAGCGCGGTGCCCGGCGGGCGCCCGATGCTCCGGCCCGGTCGCGAGACGGTCACGGCTCCGCATCCGGTGGTCACCCCCGGTGGTGTCCTGCCCGGCGGGTGAACCAGGATAGGGGACATGACAGATCACGGGGGACGGGCGAACGAGCCCACCAGTTACGGAATCCAGCCGCCGCGGGCACCGGGCGGCTTCGGCGCGCCGCATTCCGCGCCGTATCCCGCGCCTCCGGCGCACATTCCGTCCCCCACCGCCCACGCGGACGCCCCGGACCGTGCGGTGAACCGGCTGATCGGCGGGCGCTACCGGCTGCTCGCCCGGCTGGGGCACGGCGGTATGGGCACGGTGTGGCGGGCCCACGACGAGGTCGTCGACCGTGAGGTGGCCGTCAAGGAACCGCGCGTACCGGAACACCTCGGCGAGCGCGAGCACAGCACCGTGCACCAGCGCATGCAGCGCGAGGCGCGGGCCGCCGCCCGGATCGACCACCCCTCCGTCGTGACCGTCCACGACGTGGCCGTCGAGGACGGCAAGCCGTGGATCGTCATGGAACTGGTGCGCGGCCCGTCGCTCGGCGACCGCCTCCAGGAAGGCACCCTGGACCCCCGTGAGGCGGCCAGGATCGGACTCGCCGTCCTGGACGCGCTGATGGCCGCGCACGCGATCGGCATCCTGCACCGGGACGTCAAGCCGGACAACGTCATGCTCGGCACCGGCGACCGGGTCGTCCTCACCGACTTCGGGATCGCCCAGGTCGAGGGCGAGCAGCAGCTCACCGAGACCGGCGCGTTCGTCGGGTCGCCCGAGTACATCTCACCGGAGCGGGTCCTCGGGCAGCGCCCCGGACCGGAGTCGGACCTGTGGTCGCTGGGCGTCGTGCTGTACGCGGCGGTCGAGGGGATGTCCCCGTACCGCCGCTCGCACACCCCGGCCACTCTTCAGGCCGTGCTGTCCGCCGAGCCGCCGGTGCCCGCCCGCGGCACCGGCGCGTTCGGCACGCTCGTCATGCAGCTGCTCCGCAAGGACCCCGCCGCGCGCCCGCCGGCCGCCGAGGTCCGCCGGACGCTCCAGCAGCTGGCCTCCCCGGCGCCGGCGACCTCCGCGTACGGGACGGTCACCGCGGGCGGAGGGGGCGGCGGCAGCAAGTGGGTGCCGCCCGTCCTGCACCGCAACCGCGTCGCCCAGGTCGCGCTCGGCGGCGGAGCACTGGCGGTGGCGGTCGCGCTCGTCCTGCTCCTGCTGAACCCGTTCGCGGGCGACGGACCGCCCGAGGGCTGGCAGGTCCGGCCGGAGAACGAGGTCCTGTCGGCGGACGTCGCCGTGCCGGAGGAGTACAAGCGGGTCCAGGAGGACGACGACGGCGAACTGGTCTGGTACGCGGACCCCAGCGGCGTCTTCGAGATCGTCTTCTGGCACCGCCCCGTGAAGAGCGAGGACACTTCCGACGACAACCCCGGCGTCGACCCGGCGGCCCGCAAGGCGTACTACGAGAAGGGCGGGAAGAGCACCACACAGATGGAGGAGGCCTCCGTCACGTACAAGGACGCCACGCACGAGGGGCGCGAGGCGGTCGAGATGACCACCGAGTTCGTCCCCTACGCCTCGTCCGACGACGACCCGGTGCGCTACCGCTTCCGGGAGCTGCTGATCCCCGGCGAGAAGGAGAGCGACCCCTATTGGCACGTGCGGGTGCGGATGCCCGCCGAGGGGCAGGCCGCCAAGGACGGCGACGCGATCTTCAGCGAGGTCACCGAAGGGCTGAAGATTCACGCTTCCTGAGCGCCGCGGGCCGACCGCCGGGGGTGCTCGGCCCGCATAGCCACTGATCAGCGGTTATGTCGCCAGCGATCACTGGCTCGTTCGAGGAAGGTGCCCGACAGGGGTGGCGGGTCCTGTGAAAAACTGTTACCCACGGGTACCCAAAGGCTGCGACGGGACATACTCTCGGCCTCATGACGGACTCGCAGGCCCCTGACGCCCCTCTCGGTACGAACCCCGTGGCGGTCGCCCCCGCCGGTGTGCGCAACGCCGCCGACGTGGTCACCCCCGAGGTGGTCGCCCAGCTCACCCGCGGCGTCGTCGGGTCGGGCCTCACGGCCAACCACACCCCCTTCACCGGGGAGAAGCTGGCCGACCTGCCGGAGTCCACCCCCGAGGACGTCGCCACCGCCTTCGACCGGGCCCGCGCGGCCCAGCCCGTCTGGGCCGCCGTCCCCGTACGGCAGCGCGCCGCCGTCCTGCTGCGCTTCCACGACCTCGTCCTCAGCCGCCAGTCCGAGGTCCTCGACCTCATCCAGCTGGAGACCGGCAAGGCCCGCCTGCACGCCCACGAGGAGGTGCAGGCCATCGCCATCGCCGCCCGCCACTACGGGCGCAAGGCCGCCGCCTACCTCAAGCCCCGCCGTCACACCGGCGTCGTCCCGATCCTCACCAAGGTCACCGAACTGCGCCAGCCGCGCGGCGTCGTCGGCCAGATCGCCCCCTGGAACTACCCGCTCGAACTCTCCGTGGGCGACGCGCTGCCCGCGTTCGTCTCCGGCAACGCCGTCGTGATGAAGCCCGACACGGAGACCGCGCTCACCGCCCTGTGGGCCCGCGACCTGCTGATCGAGGCCGGACTGCCCGCCGAGGTCTTCCAGGTCGTCCTCGGCGAGGGGCCCGTCGTGGGGCCCGAGGTGGTCAGCCGCGCCGACTACGTCTCCTTCACCGGCTCCACCCGCACCGGCCGCGAGGTCGCCGTCGGCGCCGCGTCCCGGCTGGTCGGCGTCTCCCTGGAGCTCGGCGGCAAGAACGCCATGCTCGTGCTGAAGGACGCCGACGTCGAGAAGGCCGCCGCCGGAGCCGTCCGCGCCTGCTTCGCCTCCGCCGGGCAGCTCTGCATCTCCATCGAGCGGCTGTACGTCCACGAGTCCGTCGCCGACGACTTCGTGGAGCGCTTCGCCACCCGGACCAAGGCCATGCGGCTCGGCAGCGCCCTCGCCTACGGGGCCGACATGGGCTCCCTCGTCGGTGAACGCCAGCTGGAGGCCGTCACGCGCCACGTCGACGAGGCCGTCGAGAAGGGGGCGAAGCTCGTCGCCGGCGGCGTCGCCCGTCCCGACATCGGCCCGCTGTTCTACGAGCCGACCATCCTCGACGGGGTGGAGGCCCCGATGGCCGTCTGCACCGAGGAGACCTTCGGGCCGGTCGTCTCGATCTACCGCTTCAGCGACGAGGACGAGGTGATCGCGCTGGCCAACGCCACCCCGTACGGCCTCAACTCCAGCGTCTGGACCACCGACTCCCGCCGCGGTCACCGGGTCGCGGCCCGGCTGCGCACCGGCACCGTCAACATCAACGAGGGGTTCGCCCCCGCCTACGGCAGCGTCCAGGCCCCGATGGGCGGCATGAAGGACTCCGGCCTCGGCCGACGACACGGCTCCGAGGGCATCCTCAAGTACACCGAGGCCCAGACCGTCGCCCAGCAGCGGCTGATGCCGCTCGCGCCCTCCTTCGGGCTGGACGACGAGAAGTACGCCGCGCTCATGACCAGCAGCCTCAAGGCGATGAAGGCGTTCCGGCTGCGCTGAGCGCCTCGGGAGCCACAGCGACCTCCGCCCTTTTCGTACCGATTCCGTTCCGAGGAGTGCCATGTCCCAGGACAGCCCTGCCCAGAAACAGGCCGTGAGCCCCGCGCCGCCGGTCCCTGTTCCGGCGAGCCCTGTGCCGGCCGGGGACGACGCCGCGTACGACTACGACGTCCTGGTCGTCGGGTCGGGCTTCGGGGGCGCGGTGTCGGCGCTCCGGCTGACCGAGAAGGGGTACCGGGTCGGGATCCTGGAGGCGGGCCGCCGCTTCACCCCCGGCACCCTCCCCAAGACCTCCTGGGACCTGAAGAACTACCTCTGGGCCCCCGCGCTGGGCCTCTTCGGCATCCAGCGCGTCCACCTCCTCGGCAACGTCATGGTGCTCGCCGGGGCGGGGGTCGGCGGGGGGTCGCTCAACTACGCCAACACGCTGTACGTGCCGCCCGCCCCGTTCTTCGAGGACCGGCAGTGGGCCTCGATCACCGACTGGCAGGACGAGCTCAAGCCGTACTACGACCAGGCCCGCCGCATGCTCGGGGTCCGCCTCAACCCGACCATGACCCCCTCCGACATCCACCTCAAGGCCGCCGCCGAGGCCATGGGCGTCGGCGACACCTTCCACCTGGCCCCGGTCGGCGTCTTCTTCGGCGACGGCAAGGACGCCGACGGCACCGCGAGGGCCAGGCCCGGCTCCACCGTCCCCGACCCGTACTTCGGCGGCGCGGGCCCCGCCCGCAAGGCCTGCACCGAGTGCGGCGAGTGCATGACGGGCTGCCGCCACGGCGCCAAGAACACCCTCAACGAGAACTACCTCCACCTCGCGGAGAAGGCCGGAGCGGTCATCCGCCCGATGACCTCCGTCGTCGCGGTCACCGACGACCCCGAGGGCGGCTACCGGGTCCTCACCGTCCCCACCGACCGCCGCCGCAGGGCGAAGCCCACGAAGCTGCGCGCCCGCAAGGTCGTCGTCGCCGCGGGTACCTACGGCACCCAGACCCTGCTGCACACCATGAGGGACCGGGGGCTGCTGCCCCGGCTCTCCGCGCGGCTCGGCGAGCTGACCCGTACCAACTCCGAGGCGCTGGTCGGCTCCCAGACCAGCGACCGCCGCTACCGCAAGAAGCACGGCACCGCCAAGGCCGACTTCTCGCAGGGCGTCGCGATCACCTCCTCGATCCACCCGGACGACAACACCCACATCGAGCCCGTCCGCTACGGCAAGGGCTCCAACGCCATGGGCGCGATGTCGATACTCCAGGTCCCCTACGGGGCCCACCGGGTGCGCGGCTGGCTCGCCAACATGGTCAAGCACCCCACCCTCGCCGCCCGTTCGCTCTCCAACCACCACTGGTCCGAGCGCACCATCATCGGCCTGGTCATGCAGTCGCTCGACAACTCCCTGACGACGTACCGCAAACGGGGCGGCATCGGCAAGGGCCTGCTCACCGCCCGGCAGGGCCACGGCGCGCCCAACCCGACCCAGATACCGGAGGCCACCCACAGCGCCACCCTGCTCGCCGAGGAGATCAACGGCTTCGCCGGCTCCAACGTCGGCGAACTGATGGGCACCCCGCTCACCGCCCACTTCCTCGGCGGCTGCCCGATCGGTGCGAACGCCGACGAGGGCGTCATCGACCCGTACCACCGCCTCTACGGCCACCCCGGCATCAGCGTCGTCGACGGCTCCGCGGTCTCCGCCAACCTCGGCGTCAACCCCTCGCTGACCATCACCGCCCAGGCCGAGCGCGCGATGTCCTTCTGGCCCAACAAGGGCGAGGCGGACCCGCGCCCGGAGCAGGGCGAGGCCTACGAGCGGCTCACCCCCGTCGAGCCGCTCGCGCCGACCGTGCCGAAGGAGGCGTTCGGCGCGCTGAAGCTGCCGTTCCTGGGCATCCCCGTGGTGCCGCCGAAGGGGACGGCGGAGGCCGGGGCGGACGTGAAGGGCGTCGGGAACACACCCGTACCCAATCCGTGATCTTTCTCCGGGCAACTCTTCGGCGAGCTGCGCGGTCGAACCCGTGCCGCGACAACTGTCACAGCGGTCACACAGCTCCTGCCGAGTCCCAGAGGTCCCCGATGACACCCTTCACCCCGAGCACCGCGCTGCGCCGTGCGGCGGGCTCCCTCGCCGCCGCGGGTCTCCTGGCCGCGGCCTCGCTCGCCGGGGCGGCCGCCCCGGCGGGGGCCGCCGACGTCCCGGTGTTCGCCCTCGGCGGCCCTGCCGAGACGGGGCTGAACCCCTACCCGGAGAGCGGCGAGCCGCGGAGCTCCACGGTCGGAATCACCGTCGACAACCCGAGCCAGGACGAGGAGAACGGCGGCTACGGGGGCGACTTCACCCTCACGTTCGACCTCAGCGACATCGAGGGAGTCGCCGAGGTGGCGTTCGACGGCGAGTCCGGCAGCGCGGACTGCGAGGTCACCGGCACCAAGGCGGTCTGCGAGGACTGGGGCATCTGGCCGGGCAGCCAGCGCGCCGCCGACCTCCTGGTCACCGCGGCCGAGGGCAGCCGGGCCGGGGACACGGGCACGATCAGGGTGACCGGCGAGGCGGCGGGCGCGACCTTCACCCCGTTCACCACCCGGCTCACCGTCGGCGGCACCGACCTGGTCATGGAGGAGCTCCCCTTCGACCAGGAACTGAACCCGGGCGACGAGCAGCGGGCTCCGATCACCTTCTCCAACCGGGGCAGCCGGGACGCCGACGGCGTTCTGCTCACCCTCATGTACACCCGCGGCCTCGACATTCCGCAGCGCTACGCCAACTGCGAGTACACCGAGGACGACCCGGACGTCCCGGGCATCGGCTGGACCACGGCCCTCTGCTCCGTCGAGGGCGCCTTCGAGGCGGGCGAGACGTACACCCTGGCGACCCCGCTGACCCTTGAGGCCACCACCCGCGCCTACTACGACACCTTCGTCTACCGCATCCACGAGGACGGCGCCGCCCAGCGCACCGCCCAGCGTGCGGGCGCCCCCTTCGCGCGGGGCACGGGCCCCGTGCTGAAGGCGGTCCCGGTGAAGGCCCCCCAGCAGGGCGCGACCGCCCGGGGCAGCGACCTCAACCCGGAGGACAACCAGCAGGAGGCCGACTTCCGTACGAAGAACACGGCCGACTTCGTGGCGTACGGCGACGAGGCGTCCGGAGCCGCCGGGACCACGGTGGAGGCCGACATCGGCTTCCGCAACGAGGGCCCCGCCTGGATCGGCCACCTCCGCTCCGGCGAGCCCGTCGCCACCCTCGACTTCACCGTCCCGCAGGGCGCGTCGGTCACCGCGAAGCCGGACCGCTGCCGCGCGGTGACGGCCGACGGGAAGTACCGCGAGGACCAGAAGAGCCCCGCGCCGCGTTACGTCTGCGACACCTCGATGACCGTGTGGGACGGGGCCGACCTGGGCCTGCCCTTCGAGCTGCGGATCGACAGGGCCCTGATCGGCGCGAGCGGCGAGGTGACCGTCCGCAGCACCTGGCAGCAGAACCCGGCGCTGCCGTTCGACCCGAAGCCGGCCAACAACACCGCGTTCCTCGTCCTGAACGGCGAGGGCGGTGGCTCCGACTCCGGTGGCACCACGGGCGGCTCCGGCGAACCGTCCACCCCGCCGACCTCGGCCCCGGACCCGGAGCAGAGCCCGTCCGGCAGCTCCGGACCATCGGCCTCCACCACGTCCGGCGGCTCGGCGGGTACGAACGGGGGCTCCGGCGGCGGGGGCGGCCTCGCCTCGACGGGATCGGTCGCCCTGGTCGCCTCGGGCGCGGCGGCCGCGGCGCTGGCGGCGGGCCTGGTGCTGTTCACGGCAGCGCGGCGACGGGCTGGGCGGCACGCCTGACCGGCGGCGGAGAAGGGGCGGAGGAGGGAGCGGGCCTCCGCCCGGATACGTTCCGATGCGGCCGACCCGGGCGTCCCCGGGTACGGCCGCATGTGGGGTGACCGGGCTGCTGTCCCCTGCGGACCGGTCACTGACGCCGGGATGTGGTCCCACGACGTACCTGCAGTACGTCACACGTCCCGGCGGAGCCACGCGTGGTTTCCTACCGGTGCCGCCCCTGGTTGGCACGGACATCAGGCTCAACGAAGGCACCGCGCTCCCGGTCACGCGCCGTACGGGTGAGACGGGCCCCGAACGCAGATACGGCCCCTGTCCGGCCAGCGGAGAACCGTTCCGTCCGGGCACCGCTCACCAGGCCTCACACCCGGCCGCGGCACAGCTCCAGCAGCGTCATCGCCAGCGCGGTGCCCGGCTTGCCCAGCGCGTCCCTGTAGTGGCCGAGCACGGCCGTCTCCCGGGAGAGGTTGACCCGTCGGCCGCCCGAGGTGATGCGGGCCTGCTGGATCACCGCCGAGACGGCCATCCGTTCCTGGACGAGGCCGATGATCCGGTCGTCGAGGGCGTCGATGCGCTCCCGGGCGCCGCCGATCAGGGCCGCGGCCTCGTCGGTGCGGGCGCCGGTCAGCTCGGCGGGGGTGACAGTGGTGGTGCCGGTGGTGCCGGTGGTGCTGCTCATGGTGGTGACTCCCGGTGGGGTGACGGCCCCCGGGGCGAGCAGGCCCGGACACGCGAGACGCCCCGGGCCTGCTGGCCCGGGGCGCCTGGAACGTTGCTTGTCAGTAGCTCAAGCAGCACGACCATGGCAGCCGGCGGGCCGGATGCCATAGGTAAAGCGGAAGCTCAGGTGCTGGATCACGAGGCCAGTATGCACCCGCCGCCCGGCCCCGGGGCACACCGGGCCGGATGGTGAGACGGCCCACACGCCCGGGGCGGCCGCGCCCGAACTGGCCGACGCGGCCGCCGGACCCGGTGCGGAGCGCGTTCCTCCGCGGGGACGAGACGGAATGAAGCGGACCGGGGCCCCGTTAGAATCAGTGGACATCCACCCCCTGTGATCAGCCCATGAATCACCCGATCACCCGCCGGAAGGCCGCCGCAGTGCCCTCAGCGTCCCCCGCGTCGCCCGCCGCAGCCGAGACCGTCCTGGTCGTCGACTTCGGCGCGCAGTACGCCCAGCTCATCGCCCGCCGTGTCCGTGAGGCCCGGGTCTACAGCGAGATCGTCCCGTCCACCATGCCGGTGGCCGAGATGCTGGCGAAGAACCCGCGCGCGATCATCCTCTCCGGCGGCCCGTCGTCGGTGTACGCGGAGGGCGCGCCGTCCCTGGACCGCGCGCTGTTCGAGGCCGGGGTGCCCGTCTTCGGCATGTGCTACGGCTTCCAGCTGATGGCCACCACGCTCGGCGGCACGGTCGACGACAACGGGGCCCGTGAGTACGGCCGTACCCCGCTGCACGTCAGCAAGGCGGGCTCGACGCTCTTCGAGGGCACGCCCACCGAGCAGCCGGTGTGGATGTCGCACGGCGACGCCTGCTCGGCGGCCCCCGAGGGCTTCACCGTCACCGCGTCCACCGACGTCGTACCGGTCGCCGCCTTCGAGAACGACGAGAAGAAGCTCTACGGCGTCCAGTACCACCCGGAGGTCATGCACTCGACCCACGGCCAGCAGGTCCTGGAGCACTTCCTCTACCGCGGCGCGGGCATCGAGCCGAACTGGACCACGACCAACGTGGTCGAGGAGCAGATCGCGCTCGTCCGCGAGCAGGTCGGCGACAAGCGCGCCATCTGCGCCCTCTCCGGCGGCGTGGACTCCGCGGTCGCCGCGGCTCTCGTCCAGAAGGCCATCGGCTCCCAGCTCACCTGCGTGTACGTCGACCACGGCCTGATGCGCAAGGGCGAGACCGAGCAGGTCGAGAAGGACTTCGTGGCCGCGACCGGCGCGAAGCTCAAGGTCGTCGACGCGCAGAAGCGCTTCCTCGACGCCCTGGCCGGGGTCTCCGACCCCGAGCAGAAGCGGAAGATCATCGGCCGCGAGTTCATCCGCGTCTTCGAGCAGGCCCAGCTGGAGATCCTCCAGGAGGACGGCCCGGAGGTCGCCTTCCTCGTCCAGGGCACGCTCTACCCGGACGTCGTCGAGTCCGGCGGCGGCACCGGCACCGCCAACATCAAGTCCCACCACAACGTCGGCGGACTCCCCGACGACATCGAGTTCCAGCTCGTCGAGCCGCTGCGCCAGCTGTTCAAGGACGAGGTCCGCATGGTCGGCCAGGAGCTGGGCCTCCCCGAGGAGATCGTCCAGCGCCAGCCGTTCCCCGGCCCCGGCCTCGGCATCCGCATCGTCGGCGAGGTCACCGAGGAGCGCCTGGACCTGCTCCGCGACGCCGACGCCATCGCCCGCGAGGAGCTGACGGCGGCCGGCCTGGACCGCGACATCTGGCAGTGCCCGGTGGTCCTCCTCGCCGACGTCCGCTCGGTCGGCGTCCAGGGCGACGGCCGCACCTACGGCCACCCGATCGTGCTGCGCCCGGTCTCCTCCGAGGACGCCATGACGGCCGACTGGTCGCGTCTGCCGTACGAGACGCTGGCGAAGATCTCCACCCGCATCACCAACGAGGTCGCCGACGTCAACCGCGTCGTCCTCGACGTGACGAGCAAGCCGCCGGGGACCATCGAGTGGGAGTGACCTCCCCGCACCTGGCGAGCCGATAAGGCTCCCGGGTCAATGCCGATGCCGTCGCTCATTCGTCCGGGCGGCGGCACGGTCGTATCGGACGGGTACGCCGCCCCCGGAAACCACTGGCACGGGCCCCGCCCGCGTGCCAGGCTCCTGCCCCATGTCCGCCGAAGAAGTCCGCGCCATCGTGTCCGCCGCCGGTAACGACCGCCTCACCTGGAACACCCCGCTCTCCGAGGCGCACGCGGATCGGCTGATCGCCGCCTGCGCCCCCGCTCCCGGATCACGGATCGTCGACCTCGGCTCCGGCTGGGGCGAGTTGCTGATGCGGCTCGTCGAAGCCGCTCCCGGGGCCGCCGGGGACGGCGTCGAGACCGACCCCGACGCCGTGGCGCGCGGGCGGAAGCTCGCCGGGCAGCGGGGGCTCGGTGACCGTGTGCGGTTCCACGAGGTGCCCGCCGCCGAGTGGACCGAGGACGGGTACGACCTCGCCGTCTCCATCGGCTCCTCGCACGCCTGGCCCGGCACGACCCGGGAGGCTCTCACCGCCCTCGCCGCCACCGTGCGCCCCGGCGGCCGGGTCCTGTTCGGCGAGGGGATCTGGCTGAAGGAACCGACCCCCGCCGCACTGGAGGGCATCGGCGCCGAGCCCGGCGACTTCGGGTCGCTGCTGGAGCTGATCCGGCTGGCGGAGTCCGTCGGGCTGCGCGCGCTCCAGGTCACCGTCGCCGACGAGCGCGAATGGGACCTCTTCGAATCCGAGGGGCCGATCGGCCGGGGGCAGCGCTGGGCGCTGGAGCACCCGGACCATCCGCTGCACGCCGAGGTGAGCGCCGAGATCGACGCCCGCCGCACCGGCTACTACGGCGGCTACCGCTCGTATCTCACGCTCGCCTATCTGGTGCTCAGCACCTGACCCCCGCCCGGGGCGTCACGCCTCTGGCCACCTGACCCACCCGGCGGTAACTTCCGGTCCCGTACGCCCAGGGAACCCGAGGAGCCGCCATGTCCGAGCCGGTCGCCGTGCCCGCCCCCGCCCCGATCCCCGTCGAGCAGCTCCAGTTCGCGATGCCGCCCGTGCACGCCTCGCCGGACGAGGAACGCGCGTACCGCAGGGAGCGGCTGGCGGGCGCGCTGCGGCTGTTCGGGCAGCTCGGGTACGAGGACGGGGTCTCCGGGCACATCAGCGCCCGCGACCCCGAGCTGCCCGACTGCTACTGGGTCAACCCGTTCGGCGCTCCCTTCGCCGACATCGCCCCGCAGGACCTGATCCTCGTCAACGGCGACGGCCAGGTGGTCCGGGGCCGTTTCCACGTCAACCAGGCCGCGTTCGCCGTCCACGCGGCGGTGCACCGGGCCCGCCCGGACACGGTGGCCGTCGCGCACACCCACTCCGTGCACGGGCGGGCGCTCGCCGCGCTCGGGGAGCCGATCGAGCCGATCACCCAGGAATCCTGCGCCTTCTACGAGGACCACGCGCTGTACGACACGTACTCCGGGGTGGTCGTGGACGAGGACGAGGGCCGGCGGATCGCCGCCGCGCTCGGGCCGCACAAGGCGGTGATCCTGCGCAACCACGGGCTGCTGACCGTCGGCGGCTCGGTGGACGCGGCGGCCTGGTGGTTCCTCACGATGGAGCGCGCCTGCCAGGTGCAGCTGCTGGCACGGGCCGCCGGGAAACCCGTCCTCATCTCGCACCGCGACGCCGTCACCACCCGCGACCACCTCGGCGGCGACCTGGTGGCCTGGATCAATTACCAGCCCCTGTGGCAGCGGATCGCTCGAACGTTCTGACGACACGCGCTGGCGGCCCGCCCCGATGCGGCAGCCGGTCGTCCGGTACGGCACAATTCGCGGATATCGCAAGTGAGTTGGCTGTACCGGGGCGGGAAAGGGCTGAATCCTCCGTGGCGTTGGACGAATCCAGGACGAGCGGCGCGCACAGCGGCGGCTGTACGTGTGGCGACTGCCCGCACGGAGCCCGTCGCGGACACCGGCGCGCCGTCGCCGCGTTCCTGGCCAAACGGGACGAACTGGCGGCGGGCAAGGGGCTTCCCGCCGGGGTCGCCCAGTCCGCGTCCGCGTCACGGCAGTGGGTGTCCGACGAGTTGACCGGGTCCGCCCGCACCGTCGCCGAGCGGGCCCGGGAAGCCGGTGACGCCTGGCTCCACCAGGTCTGGCGGGGGACCTTGTTCGCCGTCTGGGGTGCGGCCGGGGCCCTCCTCGTCGGTGCGAGCGTCACCGCGATCGGGGCCGGCTGGTCCACCGCCCGTACCGCCGCTCTGATCGCCGCCCTCCTCACGGCCGGGCTGCTCACCGCCGCCGCCCGCTTCCACCGCGCCCGGGGCGGCCTCCTCGCTCCGCTGATCGGGGAGGACAACCGGCTCTCCACCTCCCGGACGGTCGCCGGGGTCTGGGTGCTGCTGGCCGTCTTCGCCGTTCTCGTGCTCGCCCTTCAACTGGCGGGGGCCTCCGACCCGGCGGACAGGGACGCGCTGATCGAGGGGCTCGACCTCGTGCGCTCCGCCGGGGTCGTGACCGTGCTGGCGCTCGTGTGCGCGGTCGCCGTCGTCGTGCGCCGCGTGGTGACCGTACGGGTGCTGGGCCAGCGGCTCCAGAAGCTGCGCGCGGACCGGCCGCGCGCAGCCGACCTGCTCACCGACGACTCGGGGCGCGGCTCCTTCACCGATGTGCAGTACGTGCTGGTCAGCGCCGTCGCCGTCCTGTTCGCGGCGGTCCGCCTGGCCCGCCGCCCCGAGCAGTTGCCCGACCTGCCGTGGGGGCTCGCGCTGCTCGTGGCGGTCTCGGCGGCGACCTACTTCGCCGGGAAGTACGCGGAGGGCGGCCGGCCCGTCGTGCTGTCCGTCGTGCGGGCCCGGGAGGCCGGGGACCTGGACGCCCCGATCCGGACCGGCGACGACATCGAGATCCGGGGCGCGGGCTTCGTGCCGCCCGGCGCGGGCGGCCCCGACCGGCTGGCCCGGCTCGTCGTGCGGATCGGCACGGTCCATGTCCACGTACCGCTGATCCCGGTCGCCGGGGGCTTCGCCAACCCGACCGACACCGTTCTCACCGTGCCCGTCCCGGTCGAGGTCGAGCCGGGGACCGTGGACGTCCAGGTCGTCACGGCCGCCGGGGTGGAGACCAACCGCTGCCCGATCGACGTCACGGACTGACCGGTACCGGACCCCCGGGCGAATTTCCGCCGCCGATCGTGTCCCAGCCCTGGTGAGCGGCGCGCCCAGGGCGTACGTATGGTCGAGGTGACGGGACTTCGGGAAGCAGGGCAGCGGTGATGAACGGTTACGGCGGCGGATCGTACGGTCTGGGCGAGCGCAGGACACTGAAGGAGCAGGCGGGCACGTACGCCCTGCTGCCGCTGCGGATCTTCCTCGGCGTCACCTTCGTCTACGCGGGCCTCGACAAACTCACGGACAGCGCGTTCCTGTCCGCGACCGGCACCGGATCCATCGGCGAGATGATGCGCGGGGTGCGCGACTCCTCAGCGATCCCCGCCCTCGTCGACCTGGCGCTGAAGAGCCCCGAGGGCTTCGGCTACGCCATCGCGATCGGGGAACTCCTCGTCGGCCTCGGCACCCTTGTCGGGCTCTGGGCCCGGCTCGCGGCGCTCGGCGGCGCGCTGATCTCGCTGAGCCTCTGGCTGACCGTGAGCTGGCAGGCCACCCCGTACTACTACGGCAACGACCTGCCCTATCTGATGGCGTGGCTGCCGCTGGTACTCGCGGGCGCCACGGTGTTCTCCGCCGACGCCTTCCTCGCCTCGCGCCGCCGCCGCAGCATGTAGGCGGCCCACGTCACCGTCGCGGCCAGCCACAGCCCGCCGAGGAACAGCGGCAGGAAGAACGTCCACGGGACCTCCCAGGCCCCGGCGGCGTCGGCCGCGTACCCGCCGGCCAGGCCCAGCATCGTCAGGCCCGCCACCGCGCGGCCGGGCCGGAATTCATGACGCAGCACGGGTGACCTCCACCTGTCCGATGCCGACTTCCAGCACCAGCTCGATCGTTCCGGCGGGCTTCGTGCCCGCGGGCGGCGGCAGCGTCCGCTGCTTCGCCTCGTCACTGTTGATCCGGACCTGGACCCGCTGCCCCTCCTCCAGCCGGATCTCCCCGAGACCCGCCTCGGCGCGCACCTTCACCGTCACGTTCGCCGGGACGACGACGGCAGCCCGCCCCGCCGCCACATCGAGCCCCGTGCGCACGGTCTCGCCCTGGGCCACCTTCAGTCCGGACAGGTCCAGCCGGGCGTCGCCCGTAGGCAGCTCGTAGCGCGGCGCGACGGCGGACACCGAGGCCGGCCGCCACTCCTGGCGCGCCCACGAGGTGTCGATGTCCTTCGGCAGCACCGCCGCGCCCGCCAGCAGGCCCGCCGTGACCATCGCCATCAGGACCGTCCCGAAACCCGTCCGCCCCAGCAACGAGGCGATCAGCAGTCCGAGCCCGAAGACGGCGAGAGCGGCGACCAGGCCGATCTGGAGGGCGGTGCCCAGCGGCTGCTGCTCCCAGCTCAGCCCGGTGCCGAGACCGCCCGCCACCAGCGCCGCCAGGAAGACCGGACCGCCGATGGAGCGCGGCCCGCGCTCCACGGGCGACGGCTGCGGCTTCAGGAACGGGGCGTCCGGAGTGGGCCGCCCGGTCTTCGCCCCGGCGCGCGCCGCGCCGACGTCCGTGTCCGGCGGACCCCACAGATAGCCGGGGCCGACCGGTCCCGTGGTGCCGTCCTTGACGATCGGGTCCCGCCACCACGACGGACTGCCCGGCGTCGGCGGGGCCTTCACCTCCGGTGGAGGCGTGCCGAGCCCGCCCGTGTGTACGGGGCCGGGCGGGGCCGCCGGTGCGCCGGGCGGCGCCGCCGGGTCCTCCGGGACCCCCGCCGTCCGCCGGGACTGCGTCCACACGGAGAAGCCGACGACCGCCAGCGTCAGCAGCGCGGCGAACGCCAGCATGCCCCGGTTGTGCAGCATCGACAGGAACAGTCCGCAGCCGATCAGCGCCAGCAGCAGCGCCACCAGGGACGCCCCGTCGACCCGCCCCGACAGCAGTTTGCGCGCCTCGTTCTCGTCGTCGCCGTCCGCGGGCAGCAGCAGCCACGCGAAGCCGTAGAAGATCAGACCGATGCCTCCGGTCGCCGACAGCACACCGAGCACGATCCGGAAGATCACCGGATCCACGTCGCAGTACCGGCCGAGTCCGCCGCACACCCCGGCGACGACCTTCTGTCGCGGGGTGCGCCGCAGCGTCGGCTTCGGCGCTTCGGGGGGCGCGACGCCGGGAGCGGCGTCCGAGGGAGCGGTCATGCCTCCATGGTGACGGTCCGGACCGCCCGCCGGGACCCGCGCCGACCCTGGACGGTCCCTGATATTGCCCGCGTACGCCCCTGAAGGGCCGGGGCGCACGCGCCCGGCGGAGCGGGGGAGGGGAGCTGTCGTCAGGCGTGCGCTGGGGACAGCATCAGGGTCACTTCGGGGGCCGACCCTGATGCCGCGCCGCGTCCGCGCGTGTGACGATCGGGGTATGCCAGCCGCCACCGCCCGAGCCGCCAGCTCCCTCGCCGCCGACCCGGAGGAGCCCGCACCGCGCAAGCTCTACCGCAGCGCCGACGGCCGGCTGCTCGGCGGCGTCGCGCGCGGCCTCGCCGGACACCTCGGGCTGCCCGTCGCCTGGGTGCGGTTCCTCTTCCTCGGGCTGTTCTTCACCGACGGCCTCGGCGCGGTGCTCTACGCGGTGTTCTGGATCGTCGTGCCGCTCGGCGTCGGCGGCGTCGACGCCCCGCGCTCCGTGTTCGAGACGTCGGCGGACGGCCGCCGCAAGCTCCGCAAACCGGACAGGGGTCAGGTCTTCGCGCTGGTCGCCCTGACCATCGGGGCCGTCGCGTTCGTCGTCAATGTCGACATGGGCAGCGAGGCCGACCGCTACATCTGGCCCACCCTCCTGATCGGCGCGGGCTCCGTCCTGGTCTGGCGGCAGGCGGACAACGCCCGCCGCGCCCGCTGGATGGAGACCGGCCGCAACCGCAAGCTGCTGCACCTGGCGCGCGGCCTCGCCGGAGTGGCCCTCGTCGGCCTCGGCCTCGCCGTGTTCATGGTGGTGCGCGGCTCGGCCGCCCAGCTGGGCAACGTGCTCACCGCGGCCATCGCCGTACTCACCGGCATCGCCCTGCTCGCCGGTCCCTACCTGGTGCGGATGACCCAGGACCTGTCCGAGGAGCGCCTGATGCGCATCCGCGCCCAGGAGCGGGCCGAGGTCGCCGCCCACGTCCACGACTCCGTGCTGCACACCCTCACCCTGATCCAGCGCAACGCCGACGACGGCGGCGAGGTCAGACGCCTCGCCCGCGCCCAGGAACGCGAGCTGCGCAACTGGCTCTACAACCCCGAGGGCACCGGCAAGGACGAGGACGACGAGCCGGAGACCCTGGCGGAGGCGGTCAAACGGGCCGCCGCCGAGGTCGAGGACAAGCACGGCGTCCCGCTGGAGGTCGTCGTGGTCGGCGACTGCCCCCTCGACGACCGGCTGACCGCACAGATGCAGGCGGCGCGCGAGGCGATGGTCAACGCCGCCAAGTACGGTGGCGAGGGCGGCGCCGTCCAGGTCTTCGCGGAGGTCGAGGGCCGCACGGTCTTCGTCTCCGTACGGGACCGGGGTCCGGGATTCGACCTCGACGAGGTTCCCGGGGACAGGATGGGCGTACGAGAATCAATCATCGGCCGGATGCAGCGCAACGGCGGCAGTGCCCGGCTGCGTTCGGTGCCCGGCGGGGGCACCGAGGTCGAGCTGGAGATGGAGAGGGCGAGCGAATGACCGAGAACACCGAAGCCACCGGGGGCCCGGAGCGACGGGTACGGGTCGTGCTCGTCGACGACCACCGGATGTTCCGCACCGGGGTGCAGGCCGAGATCGGCCGCACCGAGGAGACCGGCGTCGAGGTGGTCGGCGAGGCCGCCGACGTCGACCAGGCGGTCACCGTCATCACGGCGACCCGCCCCGAGGTCGTCCTCCTCGACGTCCATCTCCCGGGCGGCGGCGGCGTCGAGGTGCTCCGCCGCTGCGCCCCCATGATGGGCACGGCCGAGAACCCGGTCCGCTTCCTCGCGCTGTCCGTCTCGGACGCCGCGGAGGACGTCATCGGCGTCATCCGCGGCGGTGCGCGCGGCTATGTCACCAAGACGATCACCGGCACCGACCTGGTGAACTCGGTCTTCCGGGTCCAGGAGGGCGACGCGGTCTTCTCGCCGCGTCTGGCCGGCTTCGTCCTGGACGCCTTCGCCTCCACGGACGCCCCGCCGGTCGACGAGGACCTGGACCGCCTCACCCAGCGCGAGCGCGAGGTGCTGCGGCTGATCGCCCGCGGCTACGCGTACAAGGAGATCGCCAAGCAGCTGTTCATCTCGGTGAAGACGGTCGAGTCGCACGTCTCGGCGGTCCTCAGGAAGCTCCAGCTCTCCAACCGGCACGAGCTGACCCGGTGGGCGACGGCACGACGGCTGGTCTGAGCCGGCAGGGCCCTCAGACGGTCTCCGGCCCCGGCTTCGGCGTAGGCCCCGACCCTGGCTTCGGGTCCGGCCTCGGCTCCAGGGAGATGTTGACCTTCTCGCCGATCCGGCGGTAGCCGATGCCCGCGTAGACCCGCTCGACGCCGGGGTCGCCCGGCTCCAGCCAGACCGCCCGGCAGCCCTGGCCGAAGGCCCGTTCCGTCAGCCAGGCGGAGAGCGCGGCGCCCACGCCCCGGCGGCGGTGGCGGGCGGCGACGGCGAGCCCGGCCAGCTCGCTCAGGCCGTCGATCGCGGCCGAGCAGCCGCCGGCCCCGGCCGGTGCGCCGTCGAGGACGGCCAGAGCGGCGACCCCGTCTCCGGTGGCCGCCGCGCGCAGCCAGTCGGTCATTCCCGGCTCGGGCTCGCCCTCGCCCCCGAAGCCGTGGTGCTGGACGCGGGCGGCCTCGGTGAACTCCGCCCCGGTGACCGGTGTGCCGATGCGGAGACCGTCGACCGGCTTCGGCGGCCGGAGGTCCTCGCGGCCGCAGGCGAGCAGCGGGGCACGGTTCTCCACGGTGAAACCGGCGGCCAGCAGGGCCGGTTCGACGGCCGGTGCCCAGGCGGGCAGGAACTCCAGGCGGGGAAGCCGCTCGTGCTTCCCGAACGCGTCGACCAAGGCCGCCACCTGGTCCGCCGTGGGTTCCGCGTCCCGGTCGGGGATGGCGTAGTTGGCGTACTTCAGCTCCCAGCCCGGGTTGTGCCGGACGGTGAACGGGCCCACCCGGTAGTGGTCCGGGGAGCGCAGCGCGAGCGCCCGGGCGTAGTCCTGGACGGCGTTCGCCATCGACGTCATACGGGAGTTCCTCCGGCGGGAGATCGGGACCTGCGCGGCGGACTATGCCACCCGGGTCGCTCCGGCGAAAGGCATCTGATCGACGGGCGCGATGCGGACCGGCGCTCCGGGGCGCGGGGCGTGGATCATCTGGCCGCCGCCGATGTAGAGGCCGACATGGCTGATCCCGGAGTAGAAGAACACCAGGTCACCGGGGGCCAGTTCGGAGCGGGGGACGCGGGCTCCGGCGTTGATCTGGGTGTAGGTGGTGCGCGGCAGGCTCACGCCCGCCGCCTTCCAGGCCGCCTGGGTCAGGCCCGAGCAGTCGAAGGCGTTCGGGCCCGTCGCACCCCAGACGTACGGCTTGCCGATCGCGCCGTACGCGAAATCGATGGCCTGGGCCGTACGGGAACCGGGGGCCGCGACCGGACCGCCGCGGACGGTCGAGCGGTCGGCGTGGGCCGGGCCGCCGGCGCCCCGGGCGTCTGCGGAGCGCTCGTGGGCGGCGCGCTCGTCGGCGGTCAGGGTGTCCAGCAGCCTGCGGGCCTCGGCCAGCTTGGTGCGGATCGCGGTGCGGTGTTCACGCAGTTCGGTGCGGCGGGCGGCGAGGCGTTCGGTCTCCTGGTCGGCGCGGGCCTTGACGCGGGTGATCTGGGAGACCTGTCGCCGGATGCCGCGCAGGAGGCCGCTCTGCCGGTCGCCCGCCCGGTCGAGGTAGGAGGCGCGCTGCAGATAGGCGTCGGGGTCGGAGGAGAGCGCCAGTTGCAGGGCCGGGTCCAGGGTGCCGCTGCGGTACTGCGCGGTGGCCAGCGAACCGAGGGCGTGCCGGGCGGTGTTGAGGCGGGCGGTGCGACGGGCGGCCTCGTCGGCCAGGGCGTCGACGGCGCGGGTGGCGGTGGCCGCCTTCTCCTTCGCCCCGTTGTACTTCTCGGTGGCGACCTCGGCGTCGTGGTACAGCCGGTCGACCTTCGCCTTGACCTGCGCGGCGGTGGGGGCCGGTTCGGCGGGGGCCGCGCCCGCCCCGGTGACCGATCCCGCGGTGGCGGCCCCGGCGAGCGCCAGGGTTGCGGCGGTGCGGGCAGCAGAGCCGGTGAGCGGGCGCTGCCTGGGTTTTCGGTGAGCTGACCTGCGGTGCGCTGCCACGGGGGCGGCATCCTTCCTGTCGGCTGTCCGCCGGGGGATGCCGGCGGGTCCGTGAAGGACGCTAATCCCGGTGCCGGGAAAAGAGTCGCCATGACTTCTATTGCCCTGATGTGACGTTTCATCGGTCATGGTTGATCACTGATATGCCCGCACATCAGGGCATTGCGGTCAATCCCGGATGAAGCGCACAAGGAAGGCTTGCCTCACTGAAAGGTAGATCCTTGGCCCTGGCTAGGCTCCGGAGCCATGGACGTACTCATCAATGTCTTCGTCGCCCTGCACATCATCGGCATCGCCTCCCTGCTGGGCGGCTTCCTGACGCAGATGAAGGCCATGGGAGCGGGCACCGCCCGCTTCATCCCCGCCATGCTGCACGGCGCGCTGACCATGCTCGTCACCGGCATCGCCCTGGTCGGGCTCAACCAGGCCGACGACCAGACCGTGAACAACGTCAAGATCGGCATCAAGCTCGCGCTGCTGGTCGTGATCCTCGCCCTCGTCTACGTCAAGCGGGACGACGAGACGGTGGACAAGGGCGCGTTCGCCGCGGTCGGCGGACTGACGGTCGCCAACATCTTCATCGCCACGGTCTGGACCTGAGTCCGCACGGCGTGCGCCCGCTCCGCTCGGGGCGCACGCTCGCGCTGGGCGCCCGCCCTATGCCGGGCGCACGCTCCCGTAGATCGGCATGGAGTAGATCGACTCCTCGCGCACGTTCGCACCCGGCTTCGGGGCGTGGATCATCATCCCGTCGCCCTTGTAGATGCCGACGTGGCTGATGTCGTCGTAGAAGAAGACCAGGTCCCCCGGCTTCAGATCGGACGTGGCGACCCGCGTCCCGACCTCCACCTGGTCCCAGGTCGTCCGGGGCAGGGTCACGCCCGCCTCCCGCCACGCCGCCTGCGTCAGCCCCGAGCAGTCGTAGCTGGAGGGGCCCGACGCGCCCCACACGTACGGCTTCCCGATCTGGGCGCGGGCGAAGGCCAGGACCTTCTCCGCCTTGGCGGCGTAACCACTGTCCGTACCGGTGCCGGAGCCCGGATCCGTTCCCGTACCGGAACCGGAGCCCGTGCCCGAACCGCCGCCGGACCCCTTCGCCGCCTCCTCGCGGGCCTTCTCCTCGGCCTCGGCCTTCTCCTTCGCCTCGGCGGCCTGCCGGGCGGCCAGCTGCGCCGCCTTCTCCTTCGCCTCGGCCTCCTGCCTGCGCTCCAGCTCCGCCAGCCGCGCCTTCTCCTCGGCGGTCAGCCTCGACAGCAGGCCCCGGGCCTCGGTGAGCTTGGTCTGCACGTCCTTCTTGCTGGAGGCGAGCGTGGCCTGCGTCTCGGTGAGGGTCTCCAGGCTCTTCACCGCCTCCGCGCGCTTCTTCGCCGCCGAGGCCTGCTGCGCACGGACCTCGTCGACGGCCTTCTGCTGCCGCTCCGTCGCCCGGTCCATCAGCCGGCTCTGGTCGAAGTACCCCTGCGGGTTCTCCGCGAGGAAGAACGTCGCCGCGGGCGCGATGCCTCCGTCGCGGTACTGGGCCGCCGCGTAGGAGCCCAGCGCCCGCCGCGCCTCGTTGATCTTCTCGGCCCGCTTCGCCACGTCGGAGAGCAGCGTGTCGACCTTCGTCTGCTGGGACGCCGAGGCGGCCTTGGCCCGGTTGTACTCCTGGGTCGCGGTGCCCGCCTGCCGGTACAGGGCGTCGACCTTCTTCCGCACTTCCTCGATGGCGGGCTTCGGCTCCGCGGGCGCGGCCGTGGCGCTCTGCGTGGAGAGCAGCGTCACGGAGGCCAGCGCGGCCGTCGTCAGCCCGACGGCGGGGGTGGTGGTGCGCACCTTCGTGCGCGGCTTGCGATGCGATGCCAAGACCGGCATCTCCTTCCGTGGACCGCCTACCGGGTTAGCTGTCGGGTTCGGACGGAACGGAAGGCTGTCCTACGGTCCGGCTGCGAGGGCACGGACCGATTCACCCCGGTGTTGCGTGTGGGTCCCCGGTTCCGAACTGCCAGGGCGGCAGGACGGATTCGGCAGAGGCGCCCGTCAGGCGTGGTTCGCCTCAGGGAGGTACGGGCCACCTGACCGAGCACGCTAGCCAACCGGCCCCGCCGCTGGGAAGGACGATGAGCGATATGCCCGATACATTTTCGTGACCTTTCCGGATCGGGGGCCGGACACCCCCTCCGACCGGGCACTCCTTCACGGAACGTCGACGTCCGGTCTCCGTGCGTACGGGTGACGGTGTGGTGCGAGCGGCCCCTTCCCGCCTTCGGCGGAGAGTTGTCAGTCCGGCCGCCTAGACTCGGGAGGCGATGAGCAGCCTCTTTGACGACAGTTTCCTGACCGGCCTCCAGCCCGCGGAGGACGGCCCCCCGCCGCCCCCCGAGGACCACGCGCCCGAAGCGGTGCCGGAGGACCTCTTCGAGGGCGTCTACGACGCGCCCCCGCCGCCCCGGGACGGGTATTACCGGGACGGTCACCCGCGCCCGGCGATCGACGCCGCCGCGCTGCTCGACGGGCTGAACACCGAGCAGCGCTCCGCCGTCGTGCACGCCGGGTCACCGCTGCTCATCGTCGCCGGGGCCGGCTCCGGCAAGACCCGGGTCCTCACCCACCGCATCGCCCACCTGCTGGCCGAGCGCGGCACGCACCCCGGGCAGATCCTCGCGATCACCTTCACCAACAAGGCCGCGGGCGAGATGAAGGAGCGCGTCGAGCAGCTCGTCGGCCCCCGCGCCCACGCCATGTGGGTCATGACCTTCCACAGCGCGTGCGTCCGCATCCTGCGCCGCGAGTCGAAGAAGCTCGGCTTCACCTCGTCGTTCTCGATCTACGACGCCGCCGACTCCAAGCGCCTGATGGCCCTGGTCTGCCGCGACCTCGACCTGGACCCGAAGCAGTTCCCGCCGAAGTCCTTCACCGCCAAGGTCTCCAACCTCAAGAACGAGCTCATCGACGAGGAGACCTTCGCCGGGCAGGCGACGGACGGCTTCGAGAAGACCCTGGCCCAGGCGTACGCGCTCTACCAGGCCCGCCTGCGCGAGGCCAACGCCCTGGACTTCGACGACATCATCATGACGACGGTCCACCTCCTCCAGGCCTTCCCCGATGTCGCCGAGCACTACCGCCGCCGCTTCCGCCACGTCCTCGTCGACGAGTACCAGGACACCAACCACGCCCAGTACACGCTGGTACGGGAGCTGGTCGGCCCGGCCGGGGAGGCCGACGCCCCCGCCGAGCTGTGCGTGGTGGGCGACGCGGACCAGTCGATCTACGCCTTCCGGGGTGCGACCATCCGCAACATCCTCCAGTTCGAGGAGGACTACCCGAGCGCGACGACGATCCTGCTGGAGCAGAATTACCGCTCCACGCAGACGATCCTCTCCGCCGCCAACGCCGTCATCGAGCGCAACGAGAGCCGCCGCCCCAAGAACCTCTGGACCAACGCCGGCAGCGGCGCCCGCATCACCGGCTACGTCGCCGACACCGAGCACGACGAGGCGCAGTTCGTCGCCGACGAGATCGACCGGCTCACCGACGCGGGCGACGCCAGGGCGGGCGACGTCGCCATCTTCTACCGGACCAACGCCCAGTCCCGTGTCTTCGAAGAGATCTTCATCCGCGTCGGCCTGCCCTACAAGGTCGTCGGCGGTGTGCGCTTCTACGAGCGCAAGGAGGTCCGGGACGTCCTGGCCTACCTCCGGGTCCTCGCCAACCCCGAGGACACCGTCCCGCTGCGCCGCATCCTCAACGTCCCCAAGCGCGGCATCGGCGACCGCGCCGAAGCGATGATCGACGCCCTGTCGATGCGCGAGAAGATCTCCTTCCCGCAGGCACTGCGCCGCGTCGACGAGGCGTACGGCATGGCCGCCCGCTCGTCCAACGCCGTCAAGCGCTTCAACACGCTGATGGAGGAGCTGCGCACGATCGTCGAGTCCGGTGCCGGCCCCGCCGTCGTGCTGGAAGCGGTCCTGGAACGCACGGGCTATCTCGCCGAGCTCCAGGCCTCCACCGACCCCCAGGACGAGACCCGCATCGAGAACCTCCAGGAACTCGCCGCCGTCGCCCTCGAATTCGAGCAGGAGCGCGGCGACGAGGAGGGTGCGGGCACGCTCGCGGAGTTCCTGGAGAAGGTCGCGCTCGTCGCCGACTCCGACCAGATCCCCGACGAGGACGAGGACGGCTCCGGCGTCATCACGCTGATGACCCTGCACACGGCGAAGGGCCTGGAGTTCCCGGTCGTCTTCCTCACCGGCATGGAGGACGGCGTCTTCCCGCACATGCGGGCCCTCGGCCAGACCAAGGAGCTGGAGGAGGAGCGCCGCCTCGCGTACGTCGGCATCACCCGCGCCCGCGAACGGCTCTATCTGACCCGGGCCGCGATGCGCAGCGCCTGGGGCCAGCCCTCGTACAACCCGCCCTCGCGGTTCCTGGAGGAGATCCCGGAAGCGCACCTGGACTGGCGGCGCAAGGGGCCGATGGCCGCCCCCGCGGGGCCCACCTCCGGCATCACGTCCTCGCTGTCCTCCTCCCGCTCCCGCTCCGGCCCCTCGGGCTTCGCGACCCGGCGCGGCGGCGCGGAGAAGCCGACGGTCACCCTGGTGGCCGGGGACCGGGTCACGCACGACCAGTTCGGGCTCGGCACGGTGACGGCCGTCGAGGGCTTCGGCGACCAGGCCAAGGCCACGGTCGACTTCGGCGACGAACGCCCGAAGAAGCTGCTGCTGCGGTACGCGCCGGTCGAGAAGCTGTAGACGGGCCGGGCGCGGGCGATCCGGGCAGGCAGGACAGACGAAAGCGGGTGGGAGGCCTCGGCCCTCCCACCCGCTTTCGTGATGCCGCTTTCGAAACCCGTTCTCGTGATGCCGTCTCAGCTCGGGTCGATGCCCTTGCTGCGCAGCCACGCCAGTGGGTCGATCGCCGAACCGCCGCCCGGCCGGACCTCGAAGTGCAGGTGCGGACCGGTGGAGTTGCCCGAGTTGCCCGAGTACGCGATCACGTCGCCGGCCTTCACCGGGCCCGAGCGGATCTTGGTGCTGCTGAGGTGGCAGTACCAGGTCTCGGTGCCGTCGGCGGCGGTCACGATCGCCATGACCCCGTACGCGCTGTTCAGCTGGGTGCGCACGGTGCCGTCGGTCGCGGCCATCACCGGAGTGCCGTACGAGACGGGGAAGTCGATGCCCGAGTGCACGGACATCCAGTTGACGCCCGCCTGGCCGTAGTAGGCGCTGAGCCCGTGCTGCTTGACCGGCAGGACGAACTTGGGTCGCAGCGCCTCGCGGCGTGCGGCCTCCTCCTCGCGCTTCTTCTTCTCCGCCGCCTGCCGCTCCCGCAGGTCGATGCGCTCCTGGGTGCGGCTCGCGCGCTCACGGAAGTCGTCGCTGCCCTCGGAGAGCTGCTCCAGCTGGCTGTCCAGCCGGTTGTTCGCGGCGACCGGCTTGACCGTGCTGGGGTCGGCCACCGCCAGTGATGTGGTCGTCTCCTCCGGCTTCTCCTCGCCGCCGGGCATCCCGCCGACCGAGGCGGCGGCGATGCCCGCGACGCTCATCACGCAGGCGGAGGGCACCGCGACGGTCAGCAGGGCGGAACGCTTGGCGGGAGAACGCCGACGGGCCCGGTTGCGCGGGGCGGGGGGACGGACGGCGGTGCGGTTCACGGAGTGCGGGGAGGGGGAGCCGTCGCCGGCTTCCGGCTCCGGCACGGCGTCCGGTGCGAGGGCGGCGAACTCGGCGGTGGAGTGGTGGCCGGTCTCCGGTTCCTCGGCCGTCCCGTCCGCTTCGGCCGGCACCCCGGGCGCTGTCGCGTCGGCCGGCTGCTGTTCGTACAGCGGGTGCGACGTCTGTTCGGGTTCGTACGCGGTGTCCCCGGGCGTGGCGCCGGAGTTCCACGCGGTCGCGTCGTAGGCGCCCGTGTCGTACGTCCCCGTGCCGTAGGAAACGGTGCCGTAGGCGCCGATGTCGTACGCACCGGTGTCATGGGTGCCCGCGTCGAACGTGCCGGTGGTGAAGGCGGTGGTGGCGTACGTCCCGGTGTCGGCGGCGACGGCCGTCGAGCCGTACGCGCCGGTCGGGTACGACCCGGTCCCGTAGGCGTCGGCGTCGTGGACGCTGTCGGCCCCGTACCCGGTACCGGCCGGGTACGTACCGGTGTCGTAGGCGTCCGTCCCGTACGCCCCGGTGCCGTACGCCTCCGTGGCGTACGCGGTGTCCGTGCCGTACGGGGCGGCTGGGAAGCCCGTGGTGGGGAACGCGCCGGTGTCGGCGGTCGCCCACTGGCCGGTCAGGTTCTGGTCGGCGACCTGTTGCCAGGCCCCGGAGGTGTCCCACTGCTGCGGGGCCTGTTCCTGGGCGGCGTAACCGTCGTAGGCGGGTGCCTGCTGTGCGCCGGTGCCGGTGTTCCACGCGGAGGAGTCGTACTGGCCGCTGTGGTCCGGCTGTCCGGTCGCGTACGTCGTGTCGTAGCCGGCGCCGTAGGTGGTGTCGCCGTATCCGGCGGCGGGGTGACCCGCGTCGTAGCCGGTGTCGTGGCCGCCCGGAAGGGAGCCGAAGAGCGGGTCGGTGTCGAAGCTGCCGGTCGATCGGTCGTCGTACCCGACATGCCCGGCGTGGGGGTGCTGGTCGTTCACCAACTTCTCTCTCGCCTCGGCAGCAGGACTGTTCTGGGTCCCGGTCAGGGGAGTCCCAGGGGGAAGCAGTGGCCGCGACTGTACCCGGCGGTATGTGAGGACGACAATCTTCGACAGGTTTTGCGTTCGCAGGAAACGGGCAATCGGCCGTCTTTCGGTGGACGGCAGGCGCAGCCTTGGCCCTACGTTCGACTGATGTTCTATTTCAGGCCGCGGAAGTCGCCCCGGTGGAGGACCCGGTGACGGTGGCGGTGTCCTCTCCGGCCTCCGGCGCCTCAAGAGCCTCACGGATCGCGGCGGCCACCGTCGGGTGCACGGGCAGGGCGAGGTGTCCGATGCCGGTGACGCGTACGTTCACCGCGTCGAGGTCGGGATGATCGACGCACGCGGTTCCGACCGGAACCATCACCTGGTCCAACTCGCTCCAGAAACTCACGAACCGGGTGCGGCAGCCGGGAGCGGGGGCGCGCAGTTCCTCGATCACGGAGGAACCGCCGCGCATCTGACGCACGATGGGGTGAACGCCCGCCCCGGGGGCGACGGCGGTGCCCCCGTGCGGGGTTCCGAGCGTCACCAGAGTGCGCACCCGCCGGTCACCGCCGAGTCGCTGTACGTAATACCGGGCGATCAGGCCGCCGAGGCTGTGCCCGACGACGTCGACCCGGCTGTGCCCGGTGCGCTCGCAGATTTCCTCCACGTGCCGCCCGAGCAGTTCGGCGGCGATGCGGATGTCGCGGGTCAGCGGCGAGTAGTTGAGGGCTTCCAGATGGCGGTGGCCGTGCCGGGTCAGTGCGCGCCGCAGGACGACGAACACGGAACGGTTGTCGATGAAGCCGTGCAGCAGGACGACGGGCGGCGCGGCGGCGGGCGCGACCGGCAGGGCGGTGGCCTCGGGCGGAGTGGTCCCGCCGTGATCCGGGCCGTCGGCGCCGGTGCCCGCCGGCCGGGCCGGCGGGCGGGGGGACGGGCGGCGCTCCGGGGTGAGGCCGAAGGGGTAGGCGACCAGGTGCCCGGCGAGGACGGCGAGCTCCAGCGCCGTGG
The DNA here is from genome assembly GCF_018619185.1 of Streptomyces sp. McG3. GTDB lineage: Bacteria > Actinomycetota > Actinomycetes > Streptomycetales > Streptomycetaceae > Streptomyces. The sequence goes on from NZ_JAAXYC010000061.1 coordinate 30,808, forward strand.
CGCCGAGCAGCGCGGACGACAGCCGGGGGCGCGGCAGGCGGGGCAGCAGGGAGAGGAGAGGGAGGAGCTTCACGGCCGACCTCCTGCACTGGCGTACGGGGATGCGGCTCCCGTCCCCGTATGCCCTCATGGGGTGTCTCCGCGAGGTGTCTCCGCGAGGATCGCGGACCTGCGGGCCACGGGAGCCGCACCACCGTGCCGTGCGGCTGGCGGCGCGGTGGTACGGCAACCTCGTGGCGGCTCTCCTGGGGGTGTCCGATCGGTGTCCGATCGGACACCTACGGGTCGACGACGCCGGGCGAACACGTCCCACATGTGATTTCCCCCTCCCGGCCTGCCGCGAAACAGCGCCTTGCGGGATGCTGTGGATAACGTTCGTTCACATCCCCGGCCCTTCAGGCGCGGGAGACCAGGTGGAGGCAGTGATGGGTGTGACCGGTCCGATCCGTGTGGTGGTGGCCAAGCCGGGACTCGACGGCCACGACCGCGGGGCCAAAGTCATCGCGCGGGCGTTGCGGGACGCCGGTATGGAGGTGATCTACACGGGGCTCCACCAGACGCCCGAGCAGATCGTCGACACGGCGATCCAGGAGGACGCCGACGCCATCGGCCTGTCGATCCTCTCCGGGGCGCACAACACGCTGTTCGCCAAGGTGATCGAGTTGCTGAAGGCCCGGGAGGCGGAGGACATCAAGGTGTTCGGCGGCGGGATCATCCCGGAGGACGACATCGCGCCCCTGAAGGAGCTGGGTGTGGCGGAGCTGTTCACCCCGGGGGCGACGACGACCGAGATCGTCACGTGGGTCAACGCCAACGTCCGCCAGGCCGCGCAGGCCTGAACACCGACCCCGGAGCGGGCCCGCTGCGTAGGGGCCCGCGCGGGCGACGGCGATTCCGTCGCCGTCCCGGGCCGTCGCCCCCGTACGTGCCCGCGTTCTCGCTGTAGCTGTAGCTGTAGCTGTAGCTGTAGCTGTTGCCGTCGCCCGCGTGCTCGCGTTGTGGCCGTCGTTGTCGTTGTCGCTCGTCACGACGGTGGGCGGCTCCGCTCCGCTTCCCCCGCGGCATCAGGACATCAGTTCCGCCTCCATCGCGGCGCGCAGCCGCAGGGTGGAGACCAGGCGCTGGAAGGCTTCCGACCAGTAGCCGCCCGCCCCCGGCGATGCCCCTTCCTGCTCGTCCTGCGCGGCCGTCAGGACCTCCAGCCGGTCGGCCTCGGCCGGATCCAGGCAGCGTTCCGCGAGGCCCATCACTCCGCTGAAGCTCCAGGGATAGCTCCCGCCGTCCCGCGCGATGTCGAGAGCGTCGACCACCGCACGCCCGAGCGGCCCGGCCCAGGGGACCGTGCACACCCCGAGCAGCTGGAACGCCTCCGAGAGGCCGTGTGCGGCGATGAACTCGGCGACCCAGGAGGCGCGTTCGGCCTGCTCCAGGATCGCGAGGAGCTTCGAGCGCTCGGCGATCGAGGCCGTCCCGGGGCCGCTCGCCGGGGGAGCCGAGGGGCGCCCGAGCAGGGCCCGGGCCCACTGCGGATTCCGCTGCCGCACGGCCGCCCGGCACCAGGCGGCGTGCAGCTCGTCCGCCCAGTCGTCGGCGACGGGCAGGGCCACGACCTCCGCGGCGGGACGTCCGCCGAACCGCTCCTCCCAGATGCCCAGCGGGGTGGCCTCCACCAACTGCCCGAGCCACCAGGACCGTTCGCCCCGGCCGGTCGGCGGGACCGCGGCGACGCCGTCGCGCTGCATCGCCGCGTCGCACTCGTGCGGCGCCTCCACGGCTATGGAGGCGGCGTCCCCGGTACGGTCCGGGTTCACGCAGGACATCGCGCGGGCCGCCATCCGTCCGGCGAGCGCCGACTCGGGCAGGGCGGAGAGCAGTTCGGCGGCGGTGGCGCGGACGTTGCGGCTGCGGTCGGACAGGGCCTGCTCCAGGAACGTCTCGTCGTCGCCCCCGAGCCCGGACCGCAGGGAGTCCAGGAACATCAGCCGGTCCTCGGCCCGTTCGGCCGGCCAGGTGGTGGCGAGCAGGGCGAGCGCGGTGGGCGGATCCTGCGCCCGTACGGCGTCGAGCAGCGCGACCCGCTCCGCGAACAGCCCTTCCTCCCACAGCCGGCCCACCGCTTCCGGGTCCGTGATGTCGGGGTGGAGCGCGCCGCTCGCCGCGCCCCGCAGGGCGAACTTCCAGTCGGGGTTCAGCCCGGCCAGCCACAGACCGCGCGGCCCGGCGAACGCGAGCGCCTGCGGGCGCAGGTCCGTACGGGCGCGGGCGGCGTCCAGCAGCGCCGGCAACAGGGCCGCCGGGGCACGGAACCCCTTCCGGTTGGCGGTGGCCAGCCACTGCGGAATCAGCTCGGTGAGATCGGGGGCGGCCCCGCGCCGCCCGCTGCCCGAAGGCGCGGCACGGTCGGCCAACAGGTGGGCGAGCCGGTGCCAGGCGGCCTCGGGGAGCGCCGGGCGGGGATCCGGTGCGGCGGGCTCGGGCCGGGCCTCCGGCACGGCCGGAAGCAGCCCGGCCCGCTGCCGCACGGTATGCAGCGCGGCGGCGTCCAGCAGGGCCGCGGGCGCATCGGCCGGTGCGGGGCCGCCGCGTGGCGTCGGGGGACGGCGGTCGGTGCCCAGGAGCGCCGAGGTGACGAGCTCCTCCCAGGGGAGGGAGTCGACGGAGGCGCAAGCGGCGGCGGTAGCAACGGGGGCGGGGTTGTCGGTGTCGGTCGCGGTGGCGGTGGTGCTGGTCGTGCGAGGCATCTTTCCCCTCCAGCGGCAGGAATGCGCGGATGTCGGACTGGGACGGCGGACTGATGGCGGGGAGGTGCGGCGGGCAGGGGAC
>NZ_JAAXYC010000561.1 GCF_018619185.1 Streptomyces sp. McG3
CCACCCGCCTGCGGCCCCCCACCACCTCGGGAGTCCTCTCGTGATTTCACGCCGAATGTTCCTGACCGGCGCCGCCGCCTCGGCCGCGGCGCTCACGTACCCCGCCTGGGGCAGCGCTCTGAGCCCGCGCGCCTCCGCGGCCCCCGCGACCTGCGAACTGGCCCTGGAGAACAAGTCGTTGCCGGGCACGGTGCACGCGTATGTGACCGGCCACGAGCTGGGCACCGACCGCTGGGTGCTGCTCAAGCCGGACGGTGGCGTCTACCGCCCCGATTCGCCCGGCGCGCCGCAGACCCCGCTGCCCGTGGACTGCGCGATCCCGCTCAAGGGCGCGGGCGCGGGTCCGGTCGTGCTGACCCTGCCGCAGATGTACGGGGCGCGGGTCTACTTCGTCCGCGACGACAAGCTGGACTTCTACCTCAACCCGGGCCCCTCGCTGGTGGAGCCCGCCTTCGCGACGCCGACGGACCCCAACTACGGGCGCACCTGGTCGTTCTGCGAGTTCACCTTCAACACCGAGCAGCTGTACTCCAACATCAGCTACGTCGACCTGGTGACGGCCCTCCCGATCGGCATCACGCTGGAGGGCGACGCGACGCACACCGTGGCCCCGCTCCCGGACGGCGCGGTGCAGCGGATCGCGGACGACCTGACCGCCCAGGCCGCCGCCGACGGGCAGCCGTGGGACAAGCTGATCACCCGGAGCGACGACGGCGGCGTCCTGCGGGTGGTCTCGCCGCAGAACATCATGGCCCCGTACTTCGACCGGCCCGCCGAGATGCCGTTCCGGGACCTGTTCACCGCGCAGATCGACGAGGTCTGGGAGAAGTACCGCTCCGAGGACCTGCGCATCGACCTCCAGGGCGGCCGGGGCACGCCGGCCGGCCGGGTCAGCGGGGACACGCTGACCTTCGAGGGCGGCCACACCTTCGTCAAGCCGCAGACGAAGGACATCTTCACCTGCAACCACGGCCCGTTCACCAACAACCCGGGCGACTCCGACGACAAGAAGGCGATCCTGGCCCGGCTGGCGGCGGGCTTCAACCGCTCGATCATGCTGAGCCACCCGAGCCAGCCGAACGGCACGTCGACGGCGGACTACTACAAGGGATCGGTCACCAACCACTGGTCCCGGGTGGTCCACGCGAACAGCCCGATCGGTTACGCGTTCCCGTACGACGACGTCCGCCCGGACGGTGAGCCGGACGTCTCGGGCGCGGCGCACGACGGGAACCCGCGCCGCTTCACGGTGACCGTGGGCTCCTGACGCCCGCCCGGCAGGCATGTGCGCCCCCGCCCTCCTGCTCCTTCGGGCGGGGGCACACGCATACCCGACCGGCGCCTTCGGGCCATCCGATACCTCATCAATTGACACGGTGTGTGGCGTTCTTGACTTCGCCCCGGCCCCCCGGGACGGTTCCGTATGCGAATGAACCGACTCCCCCGCCGCATGCTCGCGGCGGTAGCCGCCGGATTCCTGCTCACCGCAGCGGCTCCCGCGCACGCCGACCC
>NZ_JAAXYC010000062.1 GCF_018619185.1 Streptomyces sp. McG3
CACCAGAACCCCCCTGTCGTTCCTCTGTCCGTCGCGCCGGCCGCGCCACCCGCCCCCACCCCACCTGACGACCGGGATGCCGCAAAGGTTCGCCGGCCGCCCCGGTTTGTGGCGTCCGACACCGCCGGGGGAGCGGGTGGCGCCGGCGTACGCACACCGCTGCCGCCCCCACCGTGAGGCGGCGGAAAACGCCTGTGACCCTCGCGCAACGACCCGGCAACCTCCGCCCGGCACCATCGGTCCATGACGGAGCAGCCCCTCGAACAGCCCCACCGGTCGCCCCCGATGACCGACGGCACCGCGCACCTCCCCACCCGCGTCACCGACCGGCTCGGCACCCAGCTCAGCCCCGTCCCCCGGAACGGAACCCGCAGCCCCATGCACCGCACCCGGCACCCCGACCGTCCCGCCGAGGAGCGGCGCGGAGCCTCCGCCCCGGCCCTGGTCGCCGTGGCGCACGGCAGCCGCGACCCGGAGGCCCCGCGCACCGTGCTGGCCCTCCTGGACCGGGTGCGCGACCTGCGCCCCGGCCTCGACGTCCGGCTCGGCCACATCGAGCTGAACGCGCCCCTGCTCCCGGACACCCTGGACGGCCTGCGCGGGGCCGACGCCGTCCTCGTACCGCTGCTCCTGGGGCACGGCCACCACGTCAAGCACGACCTGCCCGCCACGGCCGCCGCCGCCCCGGGCGTACGCACCCGGATCGCCGCACCGCTCGGTCCCCACCCGCTGCTCGTCGAGGCGCTGTACGGGCGGCTCGTCGAGGCCGGCTGGGACCCCGCCGACCAGGGCGGCCGCCGCGCCGCCGTGGTCCTCGCCGCCGCCGGATCCCGCGACCCCGACTCCGCCCGGGACACCCGGCACACCGCCCGCCTGCTCGCCGAACGCCTCGGCGTGCCCGTCGTCCCCGCGTACGCCTCCGCCGCCACGCCCACCGTCCCGGCCGCCCTGCGCGCCCTGGCAGCCCGGGGCCGCCACCGGACCTTCGTCGCCTCGTACTTCACCGCCCCCGGCCGCTTCGCGAGCGCCTGCGCCGACGCCGTACCGCACCGGGCGGCCGCCCCGCTCGGCGCCCACCCGGCGATGGCCCGCCTCGTACTGCACCGCTACGACCAGGCACGGGCCGCCTCGGAGGGTGCCCGGGCCCCGGCCGACGCGGTGAGCCTGCTCGCTTCCGCCTGACATCCGGGCCCGCTCACGCCACGTTGTCCGTCCCGGTCGCTACTGTCGGAACCATGGACGGCACACAGGGCGCACACGGGGCAGATCCGACACACGGCGCACACGGCGCACCGAGCGGGCAGGGGCCGAGCCCCTACGGGGCCGCCGACACCGAGCGCTTCGACACCGAGGAGGACAAGCGCCCCGGCCGCACCGCCTTCCAGCGCGACCGCGCCCGGGTCCTGCACTCCGCCGCACTGCGCCGGCTCGCCGGGAAGACCCAGGTCGTGACGCCCGGCACCCGCTCCCTCGTCTGGGACGCCAGCCCCCGCACCCGGCTCACCCACTCCCTGGAGTGCGCCCAGGTCGGCCGCGAGCTGGGCGCGGTCCTCGGCTGCGACCCCGACCTGGTGGAGACGGCCTGCCTCGCCCACGACATGGGCCACCCGCCGTTCGGCCACAACGGCGAACAGGCCCTCAACGACTTCGCCTCCGACTGCGGCGGCTTCGAGGGCAACGCCCAGTCGCTGCGCCTGCTGACCCGCCTGGAACCCAAGCGCTTCGTCCGCGACCCGCGCACCGGCGACCTGGTCAGTGTCGGCCTCAACCTCACCCGGGCCGCCCTGGACGCCGCCACCAAGTACCCCTGGCCGCGCGGCGCGCACCCCACCGACCCGCACTCCGCCAAGTTCGGGGTGTACGCCGACGACGTCCCGGTCTTCGCGTGGGCCCGCGAGGGCGCCCCCGAGGACCGCACCTGCTTCGAGGCCCAGGTCATGGACTGGTCCGACGACGTGGCGTACAGCGTGCATGACTTCGAGGACGGGCTGCACGCCGGGCACATCGACCCCAACTGCCTCTACGCCGAGCCGGAGCGCGAGGAGATCTGGGCCGTCGCCATCGGCCGGTACGTCCCCGCCGGCACCGACCCGCAGGAGCTGTCCGAGGCCCTGGACCGGCTGATCGACCAGGACTGGTGGCCGCACGGCTACGACGGCTCCGCCGTGGCCCAGGCCCGTCTGAAGGACGCCACCAGCCAGCTCATCGGCCGCTTCTGCACGGAGGCCGAGACCGCCACCCGCGCGGTGTACGGCCCCGGCCGCCTCGGCCGGTACGGCGCCGAGCTGGTCGTCCCGCGCGCGGTGCGCCACGAGTGCGCGGTGCTCAAGGCGGTCGCCGACCGGTACGTCATGCAGCGCGCCGAGCAGGAGGCCATCCGCGCCGACCAGCGCGTCGTGATCGCCGAGCTGGCCGCCGCCCTCACCGCCCGCGCCCCCGAAGGCCTGGAACCGCACTTCCGTGCCCTGTTCGACCAGGCGCCCGACGACCACGCCCGCAAGCGGGTCCTCATCGACCAGATCGCCGCCCTCACCGACGCCTCCGCACGATCCCTGCACGCCGCGCTCACCGCCCGTCGTGGGTGACCGGCAGACTGGAACCTGACCACTGGGGGTGACCTGTCCCGGGCACCCCCTCTTTCGCCATCACGCTGCGTGCGGGACGCTCGCAGCCGGGGGCGCCGCGCAGCACAGCACTGAGGAGGCATCAAGTGGTCGACGCACACCAGACGTTCGTCATCGTCGGAGCAGGACTCGCAGGGGCGAAGGCGGCCGAAACGCTGCGCGCCGAAGGGTTCACCGGCCGGGTGATCCTCATCGGCGACGAGCGCGACCACCCCTACGAACGGCCGCCGCTCTCCAAGGGCTACCTGGAAGGCAAGGCCGAACGCGACAGCGTCTTCACCCACGAGCGCGCCTGGTACGCGGGCGCCGACATCGAACTGCACCTCGGCCAGCCGGTCACCGCGCTCGACCGGTACGCGAAGACCGTGCAGCTCGGCGACAACACCGTCATCCACTACGACAAGCTGCTGCTGGCCACCGGCTCCGAACCGCGCCGCCTGGACGTCCCCGGCACCGACCTGGCCGGCGTCCACCACCTGCGCCGCCTCGCCCACGCCGACCGGCTGCGCAACGTGCTCGCCGCCCTCGGCCGCGACAACGGCCACCTGGTCATCGCCGGAGCCGGCTGGATCGGCCTGGAGGTCGCCGCCGCCGCCCGCGGCTACGGGGCCGAGGTCACCGTCGTCGAGGCCCAGCCCACCCCGCTGCACCAGGTCATCGGCCCCGAGCTCGGCCAGATCTTCACCGAGCTGCACAGCGCGCACGGCGTCCGCTTCCACTTCGGGGCCCGCCTCACCGAGATCACCGGCCAGGACGGCATGGTCTTCGCCGCCCGCACCGACGACGGCGAGGAGCACCCCGCCCACGACGTGCTCGCCGCGATCGGCGCCGCCCCGCGCTCCGCCCTCGCCGAGGCCGCGGGCCTGGAGATGGCCGACCGCGCCCACGGCGGCGGCATCGCCGTGGACGCCTCGCTGCGCACCTCCGACCCGCACATCTACGCCGCCGGGGACGTCGCCGCCGCCGCCCACCCGCTGCTCGGCACCCGGCTGCGCGTCGAGCACTGGGCGAACGCCCTGAACGGCGGACCGGCCGCCGCCCGCGCCATGCTCGGCCAGGACGTGAGTTACGACCGCGTCCCGTACTTCTTCTCCGACCAGTACGACCTGGGCCTCGAATACTCCGGCTGGGCCCCGCCCGGCTCCTACGACGAGGTGATCATCCGGGGCGACGCCGGGAAGCGGGAGTTCATCGCGTTCTGGCTGAAGGACCGCCGCGTCCTGGCCGGGATGAACGTCAACGTGTGGGATGTCACCGAAACGATCCAGGAGCTCATCCGGGAGCGCCGGCAGCACGACCCGGAGGCCCTCGCCGACCCGTCGGTCCCGCTGGACTCCCTGCTCTGAGGACCCCCGCCGGGGCCCGGGCGGCACCGCCCGCGCCCCGGCCGGCCGACCGCCGGGGCCCGGACTGTCCGAGGCCACCCGTAGACTTCACACGTGGCTGGCAGGATCAATGACGACGACGTGAAGGCGGTACGGGACGCGGTCCCGATCGACTCCGTCGTGTCCGAATACCTCCAGCTGCGCAACGCGGGCGGCGGAAACCTCAAGGGCCTCTGCCCCTTCCACGACGAGAAGTCCCCCTCCTTCCAGGTCAGCCCCGGCAAGGGCCTGTTCCACTGCTTCGGCTGCCAGGAGGGCGGCGACACGATCGCCTTCGTGATGAAGATCGACCACCTCTCCTTCTCGGAGACGGTCGAGCGCCTCGCCGCCAAGGCGGGCATCACCCTGCGCTACGAGGAGGGCGGCTACAACCCCTCCCACCAGCGCGGCGAACGCATCCGGCTGATCGAGGCCCACCAGGCCGCCGCCGAGTTCTACGTCCGCGCCCTGGAGAGCCCCGAGGCCGAGATCGGCCGCACGTTCCTCGCCGAGCGCGGCTTCGACCAGGACGCCGCCGCCCACTTCCGCGTCGGCTACAGCCCGGCCGGCTGGGACCACCTCACCCGCTATCTGCGCGGCAAGGGCTTCAGCGACAAGGAACTGATCACCTCCGGCCTCTCCCAGGACGGCCGCCGCGGCCCCATCGACCGCTTCCGCGGCCGGCTGATGTGGCCCATCAGCGACACCGCCGGGGAGATCGTCGGCTTCGGCGCCCGCAAGCTCCGCGACGACGACAACGGCCCGAAGTACCTCAACACCCCCGAGACCCCGGTCTACAAGAAGTCCCAGGTGCTGTACGGCATCGACCTGGCGAAGAAGGACATCGCCAAGGCCAGCCGCGCCGTCGTCGTCGAGGGCTACACCGACGTCATGGCCTGCCACCTCGCCGGGGTCACCACCGCCATCGCCACCTGCGGCACCGCCTTCGGCAACGACCACATCAAGATCCTGCGCCGCCTCCTCATGGACAACGGCAGCGCCCGCGTCATCTTCACCTTCGACGGCGACTCGGCAGGACAGAAGGCCGCCCTGCGCGCCTTCGAGGACGACCAGAAGTTCGCCGCCGAGACGTACATCGCCATCGCCCCGGACGGCATGGACCCCTGCGACCTGCGGCTCGCCAAGGGCGACGACTCCGTACGCGACCTGGTCGAGCCGCGCACCCCGCTCTTCGAGTTCGCCCTGCGCCAGATCGTCGGCCGGTACGACCTGGAGACCCCGGCCGGCCGCGCCGCCGCCCTCGACGAGGCCGCCGCCGTCGTCGCCAAGATCAAGACGAGCAGCGTGCAGCGCGAAGTGGCTGTCCAGCTCGCCGGGTTCGTCGGCATCCTCGACCAGGAGTTCGTCGTCCACCGCGTCGCCCAGCTCGCCCGCTGGGCCCGCGACAAGGGCGGCGACCACGGGGACCGCGGCGGCCGGCGCGGCGGAGCCCCGGGCCTGCGCGGGGGAGCGCCGCAGCAGCCCGCCCCCGCCCCCGGCTTCTCCGGACCCGCGCTCAACCTCCGTAGCCCCGCCCACCGCACCGAACGCGAACTGCTCAAGCTCGCCCTCCAGAAGCCCGCCCTGGTCTCCCCGGCCTTCGACGCGTACGGCCCGGACGAGTTCACCGCCCCGCCCTACGCCGCCGTGCGCCAGTGCATCGAAGAGGCGGGCGGCGCCGAACAGGGCCTCGCCGACAACCGCGAATATCTGGTCGCCGTCATGGACGCCGCCCCCGACAACACCGTCCGCAGCCTCGTCACCGAGCTCGCCGTCGAGGTCTTCATCGGCAAGACCATCGACGAGACGTACGCCGGCATGCAGCTCGTCCACGTCCGGCTGCGCGCCGTGGACCGCCGCATCAACGACGTCCAGGGCAGCCTCGCCCGCCTCGGCAGCCACGTCGCACCCCAGGACCTGGCCGCCGCGCAGAACGAGGTCTGGGTGCTCCAGCAGTACGCCCAGTCCCTCCGCGCCCAAGGCGCCGCCGCTCTCTGAGAGGCCGCTGAGCCCCTCATGGCTGTCCCGCGATTCCCGGCGGGCGCACGACGACGGCTACGGCGCCCCGCCGCGTTGTCGGAACATCCCCGTACATCCAGCAGGCGGATGCCCCGCCGCCTTGCGACGCACCGCGTCTGACGCCGCGCGCTCATCCACCGCGAACCGCGGGACGGCCCTTGGCGGCCGACGCGGGTAACCGTCCGGTGACGGACCGGAACCAGAAAGTCCCCGCACGCCCCTCGTGACAGTCGTGTGTCGTACCCCACACTGGGGAATGTCTGAGTCATCGGAGCACGCCGGCCCGCAGGAGAGCACCTCGGGGCCGGACAGACCTCCACCCCCCGTCATCCGGCAGCGATCACCTGGAGGTCGCCCCCGTGCAGACCCGGACCGTGACGACCACGACCGAGACCATGGCGGCCATCCCGGCGCAGAACAGGTCCCTGCACCACCCGGAGACCACAGCCGGCCCGCCCGGATACGCACCCGAGGCAGTCATGGTGGAAGCGACGCACCTCCCCGACCCCCCGGAGCCGCGGAACCGGGCGGACTCCGGCGGCCCCACCTCCGACCTGTTCCGGCAGTATCTGCGCGAGATCGGCCGCATCCCGCTGCTCACCGCCGCCGAGGAGGTCGAACTCGCCCGCCGCGTCGAGGCCGGGCTCTTCGCCGAGGAACGCCTCGCGGGCACCCCGGACCTCGACTCCCGCCTCGCCGGAGACCTGGACCGGCTGGTCGTGATGGGCCGCACGGCCAAACGCCGCCTCATCGAGGCCAACCTCCGCCTCGTCGTCTCCGTCGCCAAGCGCTACGTCGGCCGCGGGCTGACCATGCTCGACCTGGTCCAGGAGGGGAACCTCGGGCTCATACGGGCCGTGGAGAAGTTCGACTACGCCCGGGGCTACAAGTTCTCCACGTACGCGACCTGGTGGATCCGCCAGGCCATGTCCCGCGCGCTGGCCGACCAGGCCCGCACCATCCGCGTCCCGGTCCACGTCGTGGAACTGATCAACCGCGTGGTGCGGGTCCAGCGCCGGTTGCTCCAGGAACGCGGCGTCGAGCCCAGCGCCGAGGACGTCGCCGGCGAGCTCGACCTGACGCCCGAGCGGGTCACCGAAGTCCTCCGCCTGGCCCAGGAGCCCGTCTCCCTGCACGCCCCCGTCGGCGAGGAGGACGACGTCTCCTTCGGCGACCTCATCGAGGACGGCGACGCCGCGTCGCCCGTCGAGTCCGCCGCCTTCCTCCTGCTGCGCGAACACCTGGAGGCCGTGCTCTCCACCCTCGGCGAGCGCGAACGCAAGGTCGTGCAACTGCGGTACGGCCTGGAGGACGGGCGGCCCCGCACCCTGGAGGAGATCGGCCGGATCTTCGGCGTGACGCGCGAACGCATCCGCCAGATCGAGTCCAAGACCCTCAGCAGGCTGCGGGACCACGCCTTCGCCGACCAGCTCCGCGGCTACCTCGACTGATCCACCGGGACCTCCTCCAGGGTCTTCCGTCTGGATCAGGCCGGACCCCGCGAGCCCGGCATGATCCGGACGAGAGGCTCTAGTCCACCTCGGCCAGCGCCTCCGCGAACTGGGCGGCGTACAGCCGGGCGTAAGCGCCCCCGGCCGCCAACAGCTCCTCGTGCGTGCCCTGTTCGACGATCGACCCGTTCTCCATCACCAGGATCACGTCCGCGTCCCGGATCGTGGAGAGCCGGTGCGCGATCACGAACGACGTACGCCCGTGGGCCAGGCGCGCCATCGCCTTCTGGATCAGCACCTCGGTCCGGGTGTCCACCGAACTGGTCGCCTCGTCGAGGACCAGGATCACCGGGTCGGACAGGAACGCCCGCGCGATGGTGATCAGCTGCTTCTCGCCCGCGCTGACCCCGCTGCCCTCGTCGTCGATCACCGAGTCGTACCCGTCGGGCAGCGTCCGGATGAACCGGTCCGCGTGCGCCGCCCGGGCCGCCTCCTCGATCTCTTCCCGGGTGACCTCGCGCGAAGCGCCGTACGCGATGTTCTCCGCGATCGTCCCGCCGAACAGCCAGGTGTCCTGGAGCACCATGCCGATGGAGGACCGCAGATCGTCCCGCGACATCTTCGCCACGTCGACCCCGTCGAGCGCGATCCGCCCGCCGGTCACCTCGTAGAACCGCATCAGCAGGTTGACCAGCGTCGTCTTGCCGGCCCCGGTCGGACCGACGATCGCGACGGTCTGCCCCGGCTCCACGCTCAGCGACAGATCCTCGATCAGCGGCTTCTCCGGGTCGTAGCGGAAGGCCACCTTCTCCAGTGAGACCCGGCCCTCCAACCGCTCCGGGCGCTCGCCGTGCTCCGGATCCGCGTCCTGCTCCTCGGTGTCCAGCAGCTCGAAGACCCGCTCCGCCGAAGCGATGCCGGACTGCACCAGGTTGGCCATCGAGGCGACCTGCGTCAGCGGCATCGAGAACTGCCGCGAGTACTGGATGAACGCCTGCACGTCACCGATCGACAGCGTGCCCGAGGCGACCCGGAGCCCGCCGACCACCGCGACCAGCACATAGTTGATGTTCGAGATGAAGAACATCAGCGGCTGCATGAGCCCGCTGGCGAACTGGGCCTTGAAACCCGCCTCGTACAGCGCCTCGTTCTGCTCGGCGAAGTCCCGCGCGGACTCCTCCTGCCGGCCGAAGACCTTCACCAGGGTGTGCCCGGTGTACATCTCCTCGATGTGGGCGTTGAGCGTCCCCGTCACCCGCCACTGCTGCACGAACTGCGGCTGCGACCGCTTGCCGACCTGCGTCGCCACGACCACCGACAACGGGACCGTCACCAGCGCTACCAGCGCCAGCAGCGGCGAGATCCAGAACATCACGATCAGCACGCCGACGATCGTCAGCAGGGAGTTGATGAGCTGCCCCATCGTCTGCTGGAGCGTCTGCGAGATGTTGTCGATGTCGTTCGTCGCCCGGCTCAGCACGTCACCGCGCTTGGCCCGGTCGAAGTACGACAGCGGCAGCCGCGCCAGCTTCGTCTGGAGGTCCTCGCGCAGCTGGAACACGATCCGGTTGATCACCCGGATCGACAGCCGCGTGGAGACCAGCATCAGCAGCCCGGCCCCGACATAGATCACCAGGGCCACCAGCAGGACGTTCCCCACCGCTCCGAAGTCGATGCCCTCGCCCGGGGTGAAGTCCACCCCCGAGAGCATGTCGGCCATCGACCCCCTGCCGTCCTCCCGCAGCCCCTCGATCGCCTGCGCCTTCGTCGTGCCCTCGGGCATTCCGCGCCCCACCACACCGGCGAAGATCAGGTCGGTCGCCTTCCCGAGGATCTTCGGACCGGCCACCGACAGCGCGACGCTCACCGTCACCGCGGCCAGCATCAGCCACAGCGAGGACTTCTCCCGGCCGAACCGTCTCAGCAGCCGCCTGCTCGACCCCTTGAAGTCCATCGACCGGTCGGTGGGCGCGCCCCCGGCCATCATCCGTCCGCCCGGACCGGCCATTACGCGGCCTCCGCTTCCGTCAGCTGGGAGAGCACGATCTCCCGGTATGTTTCGTTGCCGTCCATCAGCTCGTGATGGGTGCCGGTCCCCACGACCCGGCCCTCGTCCAGCACCAGGATCCGGTCCGCGTCGCGGATGGTGGACACCCGCTGCGCCACGATCACCACGGTCGCGCCGGCCGTCTCGCGCCCCAGCGCCGCCCGCAGCGCGGCGTCGGTCGCGTAGTCCAGCGCGGAGAACGAGTCGTCGAACAGATAGATCTCCGGGCGCTGCACCAGCGTCCGGGCAATGGCGAGCCGCTGCCGCTGACCGCCGGACACATTGGTACCGCCCTGCGCGATGGGCGCGTCGAGCCCGTGCTCCAGCGCCTCGACGAACTCCTTGGCCTGCGCCACCTCCAGCGCGTGCCACAGCTCCTCGTCGGTGGCGTCGGGATTCCCGTACCGCAGGTTCGTCGCGACCGTCCCCGAGAAGAGGTACGGCTTCTGCGGCACCAGCGACACCGTCTTCGCCAGCAGCACCGGATCCAGCGTCCGCACGTCCTCGCCGTCGACCAGCACCTCGCCGTCCGTCACATCGAACAGCCGGGGTACGAGCCCGAGCAGCGTGGACTTCCCGCTGCCCGTCGACCCGATGACCGCGGTCGTCTCCCCGGGCCGGGCCACCAGTTCCACGGCCCGCAGCACCGGCTCCTCCGCGCCCGGATAACGGAACTCGGCGCCTCGCACCTCCAGATGCCCGTGCCGCCGCAGCTCGGTCACCGGAGCGACGGGCGGCACCACACTCGACTCGGTCCCGAGGACCTCCTCGACCCGCTCGGCGCACACCTCGGCGCGCGGCACCATCATGAACATGAACGTGGCCATCATCACGGCCATCACGATCTGCATCAGATAGGCGAGGAACGCGGTCAGCGCGCCGATCTGCATCCCGCCGCTGTCGATACGGTGCGCGCCGAACCACACCACCGCGACCGACGACAGGTTGACCACCGTCATCACGGTCGGGAACATCAGCGCCATCAGCCGTCCGGTCGCCACCGACACATCGGTCAGCTCGGTGTTGGCGCCCCGGAACCGCTTCTCCTCGTACCCGTCCCGGACGAAGGCGCGGATGACCCGGTTGCCGGTGATCTGCTCGCGCAGCACCCGGTTCACCCCGTCCAGCCGCTCCTGCATGGTGCGGAACAGCGGTCCCATCTTCCGGACGATGAGGCCGACCGAGACACCGAGCACCGGCACGACCGCCAGCAGCACGGCGGAGAGCGGCACATCCAGGCCGAGCGCCATGATGATGCCGCCGACGCACATGATCGGGGCCGACACCATCAGCGTGAAGGCCAGCAGCACCAGCATCTGGATCTGCTGGACGTCGTTGGTGGTCCGGGTGATCAGCGAGGGCGCCCCGAAGCGCCCGAGCTCACGGGCCGAGAAGGACTGCACCCGGTCGAAGACGGCGGCCCGCACATCGCGCCCGAGAGCGGAGGCGGTGCGCGCCCCGTAATAGACGGCCCCCACATTGCACAGCACCTGCAGAACACTGACGGCGATCATCAGACCGCCGAACTCCAGGATGTAGCCGGTGTCGCCCGTGACGACACCGTTGTCGATGATGTCGGCGTTGAGGCTGGGCAGATACAGCGTGGCGCAGGTCTGGAGCAGCTGGAGGAACACCAGCAGCACGATGGGTTTCTTGTACGGGCCCAGATGGGTCCGCAGGAGTTTTATGAGCACGCGGGTCTCTCGGAATCGGCGGCAGGCAGAAGCCGCCCCAGTTTCGCGTACGCCGTACTCCGAGAGCGAACCCTTTTCGCCAAGCGCAGGTCAAACCTGGAGCGGGGCCTACTCCGGGTGCGCGCCGCCGAACGCCCCGGGGTGGATCTGGTCCCGGGTCGCCGCGTACTGCTGACGCACCGCGCCGCCGACCGCCAGCTCGTCACCGGGCTCCAGCACCTGGGCCGCCGCGCCCTGCCAGGCCGGGGGAGTGCGCGGGTCGAGGGAGCCCTGCGAGACCCCGAGCGCCCACGCCGCCTGGCGGGCCGCGCCGATCGCCGCGTACTGGGCGGGCTGCGGCACCACGACCTGGGTGCCGAACACCGCCGGAGCCAGGGCCTGCACGGCGGGCAGCTCGGCGGCGGCACCGAGCAGGAAGACGCGCCGCACCTCCACCCCCCGCCCCCGCAGTACGTCGAGGGCGTCGGCCAGCGAGCAGAGCATCCCCTCGAACGCGGCCCGCGCCAGATGCTCCGGCTTCATCGACTCGCGCCGCAGTCCGCTCAGGGTGCCCGCGGTGTGCGGGAGCTGCGGGGTGCGCTCGCCCTCCAGATACGGCAGCAGCACCAGCCCGGAGGCCCCCGGCGTCGACTTCAGCGCCAGCGCGGACAGCTCCTCCAGCCCGTCCACGTCCAGCATCTCGGCGGTCCCGCGCAGCGCACGCACGGCATTGGAGAGGTGCACCACGGGCAGATGCATCCCGGTGGCGTCGGCGAACGAGGTGATCATCCCGTTCGGGTCGGCGAGCGCCTCGTGGTGCACCGCCATCACGGACCCGGAGGCCCCCAGCGACACCACCGCGTCGCCCACCGCGACCCCGAGCCCGAAGGCCGCGGCCATGGTCTCGCCGGTGCCCGCGGAGATCAGCAGCCCTTCCGGGGTCATCCCGGCGGAGTCGGCGGGGCCGAGCACCTCGGGCAGCCCGGCGGAGTGGCCGAGGGCCAGCTCGACCAGATCGGGCCGGTAGGCGGCGGACCCGGCCGACCAGTAGCCGGTGCCCGAGGCCGCGCCCCGGTCCGTGGTCCGCCGGGCGGGCCGGCCCAGCAGCTGCCACACGAGCCAGTCGTGCGGCTGGAGCACGGCGGCCACCCGCTGGGCGTTCTCCGGCTCGGTCCGCGCCAGCCAGCGCAGCTTCGCCACCGGCTGCGCGGCCCCCGGTACGGCCCCGACGGCTTCCGCCCAGGCACCCCGCCCGCCGAGCGCGTCGACGAGATCGGCCGCGGCGACCTGCGCCCGCCGGTCGTTGCCGAGCAGAGCGGGACGCACGAGGTTGCCCTGCTGGTCCAGCGGCACGAGCCCGTGCTGCTGCGCGGAGACCCCGATGGCCTGCACGCCTTCGAGCAGCCCGCCGGAGGCCGCCTCGCCGAGCGAGAGCAGCCAGGCCTGCGGATCGACCTCGGTGGCCTTCGCCTCGACCGGATGGGCGGCGTACCCCTCCCGGAGGACGGCGCCCGAGTCCGTGTCACAGACGACGATGTGAGTGAAGGCGGAAGAACTGTCCAACCCCGCGACTATGCCCATGGGGAGATTCTGCCGCACCCCGCGTCTTTCCCGTAACCGCCGCCGTACGCGACGAGGCCCCGGACCCTAGGTATTGGTGGTCCCCCAGTCGTCCTCCAAGCCGTTCTGGCTGCTGCGGTCCCGCAGCGACCGGACCCGCTCGGCGACGGAGGCGGGCACCTTGTCCCCGACCTTGTCGCTGACCGAGTGGTACGCCTTGCCCGCGAAGTCCCGTCCGCTGTGCGCGGCGCTCTCGGCGGCGTTGCGCACGGCGGGGTTCTCCGTGAACTGCCGGGCCGACTTCTTCAACTGCTCGTAACGCTCGCGCCCGGCTCGCGTGCCGAGCACGTAACCGAGGGCCACTCCGGCGATGAACGTGAGCCGGTACCGCATGGCTGCCACCCTTCCTACGCTTGGTGCGACGTGTGCAGCCCGCCTACCCGCGACCACCCGAGATCACCCCGGGCGATACCGATTGGCGGAGCACCCCCCTGCTTGCGCTAATGTATGTGTCGCAGCGAACGCGCGCCGCCCGGCAGCCGCCAGGCAGGTAAGATTTCGCAGCGACGCAGCAATCCCCTGTAGCTCAATTGGCAGAGCAGCCGGCTGTTAACCGGCAGGTTACTGGTTCGAGTCCAGTCGGGGGAGCGCGATCCCCTGTAGCTCAATTGGCAGAGCATTCGGCTGTTAACCGGAGGGTTACTGGTTCGAGTCCAGTCGGGGGAGCGGAACGGAAGAGGGCCCTTCGGGGTCCTCTTTCGCGTGCCCGGTCGATGCCTTCCCGACGTCCCCGAGGGGCCCCGGAGTGACTCTTTCGGGTCTCCTTGATCTCGCCTGCAACCGGGCAGCACGCAGCGCCGTCCTCAAGATCAGGTGAAGTCGGCCATCCGAAGCGAGAGATCGTATGACCGGCTATGCTGCGGCAGACGGTGCGCACACTTGTACGCGCCACGCCGAAACGGGGCGGTAGCTCAGCCGGTTAGAGCAGCGGACTCATAATCCGTCGGCCGTGGGTTCGAGTCCCACCCGCCCCACCGAGCGTCCCCAGGCAGAATCGTTCTGGCCTGGGGAAACGTGGATTTCGCGGCTTCTTTCCGTGCGGTACTGGCCGCGCGCCGTGCGGTACTGACCCGCTGTCGCAGCATGTCAGCACACATCAAGATGCGCCTGACCTGGCCTTTTACGGCGATTGCCGGGGAGAGCATCGTGGCGCGGTCCCACGGCCGTTGAGCGATGCCACGGCTGCTGGTCGATGTGAGACCGCTCGTCGCGGCACGTTCTCCGGCAGTCGCTGGAGTCCGAACCGTGCTGGATGCTTGTGGTCAGCATGTGGCTGAGGGCGTCAGGCGCTGGGATCCTCGGGACGTACCGGCGGTCGCTTCCGCCCAGCAGCAGGAATGCTCGTCCTCGCTGGCGAAGACAGGAAGGCTCACGCGAGCCGGCCGCCAGGTCCCAGGCTCCGAGGCGGCGCAGGCGTCTCCCGGTCGGTCAGAACGCCTGCAAGTACACCCGGGTTGTGCGGGCATCCAGTTCGAGGACGTGGATCTCGATCCACTGGACCTCGGTCCGGCGGCCGTCCCCCACGCAAGGCGGGCAGACTCCGGCCCAACAGACGCCCTTCTTGCTCTGAAACTCGGCGAGGCCGAGATGTCCGAAGAGCTCCGTGGGGGCGCCGGCGACGCCGGAGAGATCCGCGGACAGACAACGTCAGAAGCCTTTCGGGGGGCGGACGGGGACGGCGCTGCGGGCGCCGTCCCCGTCCGTGCGATCAGACGACCGTCTTCAAGTGAGGGGACACGTAGACGACGTTCGTATCTGCGGCCCGGAACCCGCCCTGGGCGGCCCCGTACGCGTTCTCGTCGATGCCGGCGTCCACCGGCTCGTCACGGTGGAGTTCCTCCGTCTCGTTCCCCTCGGCCTCGAAGGTGCGCAGCAGGTCGGCCGCGACGCTCACGGCGATGGTCGCGGGGTCCTTGCCGGTGATGTCGGCCAGCCCGATCGGGGTCTTGATCCGGTCGATGGCCGCCTCGTCGTGACCCCCCTCCGCGAGGAGGCGCTTGCGGAACCGCCCCCACTTGGCCGCCGACCCGATCAGCCCGACGGAACCGAGGTGCGGTGTCCGCAGGGCGGCGTCGCAGAGAGCGGCGTCCTCGGCGTGATCGTGGGTCATGATCAGGACGTGGGTGCCGCGCGGCAACGTGTCGAGGACCTCCTCGGGCAGCAGCGGAGTGTGGTGTACCCGCACCCCCGCCACCGCGTCCGCGAGGACGGCGAGCCGCTCCTCGGCGAGGATGTCCGAGCGGCTGTCGATCAGATGCAGGTCGAGGTCCTGCCGTGCCAGGACGCGCGCCAGCTCCATCCCGACGTGCCCGACGCCGAAGATCGCCACCGCCCTCACCACCGGGAGCGGTTCGAGCAGCACCGAGACCGTGCCACCGCAGCACTGGACGCCGTGCCGGTTGGTCACCTTGTCGTTCAGGGCGAAATCCAGCAGCTCCGGTTCGGCCGCGGACGCGGCGATCATCTCCCGGGCCCGGTCGATCGTGACCGCCTCGACGTTGCCGCCACCGATCGAGCCCCAGGTCTCGCTCCGCCCCACGACGAGTTTCGCGCCGGCGTTCCGAGGGGCGTGGCCGCGCACGGTCGCGACGGTCACGAGCACGCCGGCCTCCCGGCGTGCTCGCAGCCGGGCGACCGCGGCGAACCAGGTCATGTCAGGCACCGCTCAGCGCTTCCGCCTCGGTTCGCGTCCCGGCCTCGGTGGCGAACCCGTCGCCGTGGTGACCGTCGGGGGAGGAGGCGGCCCGACGGCTCGCCTCGACCGCCCAGTACACCGCCTCCGGGGTGGCGGGCGAGGCGAGTTCCACGCTCACTCCGGCGGGCCCGAACGCCGCGGCGGCCTGCCGCAGCGCCTCCCGTACCGAGAACGCCAGCATCAGCGGAGGCTCACCCACGGCCTTGGAGCCGTAGACCGCGCCCTCCTCGGTGGCGTTCTCCAGCAGCCGGACGTGGAACTCCTCCGGCATCTCCGAGAAGCTGGGCAGCTTGTACGTACTCGCCGCCTGGGTCAGCAGCCGGCCGCGGCCCGGCCCGTCACCGGTGTCCCAGCGCATGTCCTCCAGGGTCAGCCAGCCCGCGCCCTGCACGAAACCGCCCTCGACCTGCCCGATGTCGATCATCGGGGAGAGGCTGTCGCCGACGTCGTGCACGATGTCCACCCGCCGGACGCGGTAGGCGCCGGTGAAGCCGTCCACCTCCACCTCGGCCGCGGCGGCACCGTAGGAGAAGTACTTGAACGGTGAGCCCTGGAACGCCTTCGCGTCCCAGTGGAGCCCCTCGGTCCGGTAGAAGCCCGACGCCGACAACTGCACCCGCTGGAGGTACGCGGCGCGCACCAGGTCGTCCCAGGCCAGTTCCTCGTCGCTGCCGAGGGCACGCGCGACGCCCTCGACGATGCGTACGTCCGAGGCGTTCGTCCCCAGCCGGCCACCGGCCACCTGGAGCAGCCGCTCGCGGATCTGCTCGCAGGCGTTCTTCACCGCCGCGCCGTTGAGGTCCGCCCCCGCGCTGGCCGCGGTGGCGGAGGTGTTGGGCACCTTGTCGGTCCGCGTCGGGGCGAGGCGCACCTTGTGCAGCCCGATGCCCAGTGTCGTGGCCGCGACCTGGAGCATCTTGGTGTGCAGGCCCTGGCCCATCTCGGTGCCACCGTGGTTGATCAGGACCGAGCCGTCCTTGTAGACCAGGACCAGTGCGCCGCCCTGGTTGAAGGCGGTGAGGTTGAACGAGATGCCGAACTTGATTCCGGTGACCGCGAGCCCCCGCTTGGTGTTCGGGTGTGCGGCGTTGAACGCCGCTATCTCCCGTCGCCGGTCGGCGACGCTGCCGTCGGCGCATACCTGCTGCCATACGGTGGAGATCCGTTCGGGGTGTGTGACCAGCTGCCCGTACGGCGTCGTCCGGCCCTGCCCCGGCCGGTAGAAGTTGCGCTCGCGCAGCTCCATCGGGTCCAGGCCGAGCAGCGGCGCGCACCTGCCCATGATGTCCTCGATCACCAGCATGCCCTGCGGACCGCCGAAGCCGCGGAAGGCGGTGTTGGAGACCTTGTTGGTCTTGGCGATACGGCCCGCGACCCGTGCGTTGGGAATCCAGTAGGTGTTGTCGATGTGGCACAGCGCACGGGCGACCACCGGCTCGGACAGGTCCAGGCTCCAGCCTCCGTCCGCGGTCAGGGTGGCGTCCAGGGCCCGGATACGGCCTTCGGCGTCGAAGCCGATCCTCCACTCCGCGTGGAACCCGTGGCGCTTGCCGGACATGGTCAGGTCCTGGGTGCGGTTGAGCCGGACCCGGACCGGCCGGCCGGTCAGCCGGGCGCCGAGCGCGGCGACGGCCGCGAAGCCGTGCGGCTGCATCTCCTTGCCACCGAAGCCGCCGCCCATCCGCAGGCACTGCACGGTCACCTCGTGACTGTGCAGGCCGAGCACGTGCGCGACGATCTCCTGCGTCTCGGAGGGGTGTTGGGTGCTGCTCTGGACGAACAGCTGCCCGCTCTCGTCGACCAGGGCCAGCGCCGCGTGCGTCTCCAGATAGAAGTGTTCCTGGTCGGAGAACTGGAACTCGCCCGAGAACACGTGCGCGGAGTCGGCGAAGCCGGCGTCGACGTCGCCGGTGAGCATGCTGGGCCGGGCGCCGTGGAAGCTTCCGGCCGCGATCGCTTCCCCCAGCGCGATCAGGGAGGGCTGCTCGTCGAGGTCGACCTCGACGGCCGCCGCCCCGAGCCGGGCCGCCTCCAGCGTCTCGCCCAGCACCCAGGCGACGGCGTGACCGTGGAACATCACCGTGTCGGGGAACAGCGGTTCGTCGTGCTTCATGCCGGCGTCGTTGACGCCGGGCACGTCGGCGCCGGTCAGCACGCGGACCACACCGGGCACGGCGAGCGCGGGCCCGGTGTCCAGCCGGCTGATCCTGCCGTGGGCCTTCATGACCTGGACCGGGTAGGCGTGCAGCACGTCCTTGGTGCGATGGACCAGGTCGTCGGTGTAGAGCGCGGCGCCGGTGACGTGCTGGGTGGCACTCTCGTGCGGCATCGACACGCCGACGACCGGCTTCTCGGGGCGCTGGGACAGCTGGCTCATGACGAAACCGCCTCGGTGGTCTGCGCGTACAGCTTCAGAAGGCTCTGGCCCAGCATCGCGGAGCGGTAGGCGGCGCTGGCGCGCTGGTCGTTCATCGGCGTGCCCTCCGCCCGCAGCACCCGGGCCGCGGCCTCGACGGTCTCCGCCGCCCACGGCCTGCCCTCCAGGGACTCCTCGGTGGTCAGGGCGCGGATCGGGGTGGCGGCGACTCCGCCCAGACCGATGCGGGCCTTCCGGACGATCCCGTCCTCGACGTCGAGCGCGAAGGCGACCGCCACGCTGGAGATGTCGTCGAAGCGCCGCTTGGCGATCTTGTGGAAGGCCACGATCGGCGACAGCGGCAGCGGGACGCGTACCGAGCGGATCAGCTCGCCGGGACGGCGCACGCTCTGCCGGTAGCCGGTGAAGTACTCCGCGAGGGGAACCTGTCGCTCTCCGTCGTCGTCGGCGAGCACCACCGACGCCTCCAGCGCGAGCAGCACCGGCGGGCTGTCTCCGATGGGGGAGCCGGTCCCCAGATTGCCGCCCAGCGTCGCGCCGTTGCGGATGAGCCGCGACGCGAACTGCGGGAACAGCTCTGCCAGGAGCGGGACCCGGCCGTCGAGGCGGCGTTCGATCTCGGTGAGCGTCAGCGCCGCTCCGATCTCGACGGCGTCGGATCCGACGCGCAGCTCCCGCAGTTCGGGCAGCCGGTCGACGGCGATGACGCAACCCGCCCTGCGGGCGCGGATGTTCACTTCCACGCCCCAGTCGGTGGAGCCGGCGACCACCACCGCGTCGGGCCGCTCGCGCAGCAACCGCAGGGTCTCGCCCAGGGTGTTCCTCCGCAGGAACGCGCTGCCGTCCCGGACGTACTCGGTGGCGACGGGCGCGGGCGGGGACTGCGCACGGCGCTGGGCGAGCGGGTCCTCCTCGGTGGGCGCGCCGACGGCGAACGCGGCATCGCGAATCGGACGGTATCCGGTGCAGCGGCACAGGTTTCCGCTCAGCGCGTGCAGATCGAAGCCGTTCGGCCCGTGCTCGGGGTCGGTGTCCTCGGCCGGCTCCGCGTGGGCGCAGCGGTCGGGCCGGTAGTACTCGGCGGCCATGCTGCAGACGAACCCCGGTGTGCAGTAACCGCATTGGGAGCCGCCGCGGACCGCCATCTCCTCCTGCACCGGGTGCAGCGCGCCCGGCGGGCCGGCCGCGCCGACGGTGGCGAGACCCTCGGAGGTGACCACCTCCTGTCCGTCGAGCGCCGCGGCCGGGAGCAGGCAGGCGTTGACCGCCACCCAGTCGGTGGGCTCGCCCGTCCCGGGACGGGCGACCAGGATCGCGCAGGCGCCGCACTCACCCTCGGCGCAGCCCTCCTTGGTGCCGGTGAGGCCACGCTCGCGCAGAAAGTCCAGCACCGTGGTGTGGGGCGCGGCCGGTGAGATCGGCGCTTCGGTCCCGTTGACCGTGATGCGTGGCGTCGTCACGAGAGGCCTTCGTTCCGCTGCGCGGTGGGTCGATTCATCATCTTCGTCAATGTCGGACAGCTCTCTTGATTCGGACGCGCCACGGGAGGGGAGCGGGCGCGAAACGGCGCACGACAGCGATGCCCCGCGAAGAAGCGACGGAAAAGGAGGGGGAAGCGGCGAGGCGGGGCAGCCGAAGGCGCCACGGAAGGGCACCGGAGAAGGGGGCGTGCTCAGCAGCCGTGCGCGATACGCCCTGGAACCCAGGCGGCGCACTCGGCGAGGCGACCGAGGTCGGAGTAGGTGAACATCAGCTGGTCGCCTCCTTTCGAGGACCGGGGGGCGGCGTTCACGGCAAAGTAGTTGCTGCCGTCATGGAGGTCAAGAGGCCGCCCGCCGCCGAGGCTTGCGCGAACGGCTTCCGTGACCGTCGTGCTCCACCGCCTGCCGCAGGCGGAAAGCCGCGTGCCGCCTGCTGTCGTACGCCCGCCTGCCGCAGGCTGTGCGCACGCCTGCCGTGCGCCCACCCGCTGTACGCACGCCTGCGGCCTCTGCCTGCTGTCCGACGCCCGCAGGCCGTGCGCCCACCCGCTATACGCACGCCTGCCGCCTGCTGTCGTACGCCCGCCTGCCGCAGGCCGTACGCACGCCTGCCGTACGCCCTGCTCCGCCTGCCGTACGCCCTGCTCCGCCCGCCGCCCGGACTGCGGGCGCCCCGCGCCCCGGGCGCCGTATCCCCCCGGCCGTATCCCGGGGTCACGGCTCTTGACGACGGTCGCGAGGCCTCCCCATACTGACGGCCAAATCGATTTGGCCAAATCGATTTGGCCCTCCGTTCGGGGCCGGATCGCGGCTGATGTCCGAGCGTTCCTCACGCCCGAATGGGAGCACCGACGTGTCCAGTCATCGCCAGCCCGCACCCGGAGCTGAACAACCCCCGACGCCGGGGCCGGTCACGCACGAAGCCGCGCACCCAGCTGTGCCCGACACCGCGCCCGACACCGCGCACGACACCGCCCACCCAGCTGTGCCCCCACCCGTGCACCCCGTCGACGAGTCGCGCCCCCTGGGGCGGATCGTCCTCTTCGGGATTCAGCACGTCCTCGTCATGGCCGCCACCCCCATCTCGGCGATCTTCCTGATGAGCGCCACCCTCCGGCTCGACGCCGCCCTGACCGTCAACCTGCTCTCCGCGGCGTTCGTGCTCTCCGGCGTCGGGTCGCTGATCCAGTCGCTGGGGCCGTGGAAGTTCGGCCCCCGGCTGCCGTTCGTGATGCTGCCCGGCGGCGCGCCGCTCATCCTGTTCATCGCCATCGCCGAGCAGCACGGTCTGCGCACCGCCACCGGCGCGGTCATTCTCACCGCGGCCTTCTACTTCGTCGTCCTGCCGGTCTTCTCGCGGCTGCTCAGGTTCTTCCCGGCCCTGGTCATCGGCACCATGATCGTCATCGTCGGGGTCAACCTGGTGAAGGTCGGCGCGGTCCTCGTCACCGGCCGGCCGGGCGAGCCGGGGTTCGCGGACCCGACGAACCTCGGGCTGGGCATGGCGACGATCGGCTTCACCGTCGTCTTCTACCTGCTCTTCACCGGCATCCTGCGGCAACTCGCCGTCATGCTCGGACTGGTCGCCGGCACGGTGCTGGCCGGGCTGCTGGGCAGCATCGACCTCGGTGGCGCCGCCGAGGGCGGTCTGGTCAGCGTGCCGGAACTGATGCCGTTCGGATCGCCCCAGTTCAGCCTGATCGCCGCGCTGCCGCTGATGCTCTACAGCCTCGCCTCCATGGCGGAGGCCACCGGCCAGACGGTCATCAACGCCGAGGCCGTCGGCAAGGAGATCGACACCCGCACCGACGTCCCCAAGACCGTCCGCGGTGACGCGCTGACCTCCCTCTTCGGCGGGTTCTTCGGGCTGCCGCTGATGGTGACCAGCGGCGAGAACATCGGGATCGTCCGGGTCACCGGCGTCCGCAGCCGCTACGTGACCGCCGCCGCCGGTGTGGTCCTCATCGTCATCGGGTTCCTCGCGCCGGTGACCCGCGCGATCAGTGTCGTCCCGTCCGCCGTCGTCGGCGGCACGGCGATGGTCGTCTTCGCGGTGATCACCGTGCTCGGCGTGCAGATGCTCGGCCGTTCCGACCTCGACCGGCACACCTCCACGTTCATCTGCGCCGTCGCCCTGGCGCTGGGCCTGCTGCCGATCCTCATCCCCGGCGTGTACGCCGGCTTCCCGCCGAACGTCCGCATCCTCCTCGAAAGCGGCGTCGCCGTCGGCGCGTTCGTCGCCGCCGTACTCAACATCCTGTTCCACCACGTCAGGCCGCGCGTCGCCGCCCGGCTGACCACCTCCCGCACGGAAAGCGACCGATGACCCAGCTCACCCGCGACCACCTCGACTCCTCCGGCCCGCTCCTCCTCGTACCCGATGCCGTGCTGCTGCCTGAAGGGCCCGCCGACGGCCACGCGGTCGTCGTCGCCGACGGCCTCTTCCGCGCCGTCGGACCCGCCGGGGAACTGGCGCGTACGCACCCGGGGCTCGACGCCGTCACGCTGCCCGGCCATCTCCTGATGCCCGGCTTCGTCGACGCCCACCACCATCTGACCCAGAGCTTCGGCTCCGCGCTCGCCTTCGGTGAGCCCTCGGAGATCTTCCGCAGGGTCTGGGTTCCGCTGGAAGGGGCGCTGGACGAGGAATCGGCCTATGCCGCGGCCAAACTGGCGGCGTTGGAGGCCCTGCGCGGCGGCTTCACCACGGTCACCGACGCCGGTACGCGTGCCGATGTGGACGTCGACATCGTCGCGTCGGCCGCCCGTGACGCCGGAATCCGCTGCGTACTCGGGCTCGTCTGCAACGACGTCGCCGGCGACCCCGCGACCGCCGCCGAGGACTCCGCGAGCACCCCCACCGTCCTCGAAGGCGCCGAGAAGCACCTCGCCCGGTACGACGGCGATCCGCTGATCCACGCCTCCCTCGCCGTCTCGATCCCCGAAGCGGCCACCTCGGCGACCCTCCACCGCACCGCACGTCTCGCCGCGGAGGCCGGCGCGATCGTGCAGATCCACGTCAACGAGCACCTGGCGGGTGTCGAACGCTCCCTCGTACGTCACGGGCTGCGCCCGCTCGAACACCTGCACAGGATCGGCGCGCTCGGCCCGCAACTGCTCGCCGCCCACGCCACCCTGCTCACGCCCCGCGAACTGACCCTGCTCGCCGACACCGGGACCGCCGTCAGCTACAACCCGGTGGCCAGCGCCTGGAAGGGCAACGCCGTCGCCCCGGCCACCGCCATGGCGGAACGCGGCATCCGCTTCGGGCTCGGCACGGACGGCACCCGCGGCGACGGGTTCCGGCTCGCGGACGCGGCCGAGTTCGCCCAGCGGATCGCCTACGGGCTGGCCACCGGGGACTCCTCGTGCGGCGCCGGCTGGACCTGGCTCGAACACGCCACCGCGGGTGGCGCCGACGCGGTCGGCCTGGGTGCCCGCACCGGCACGGTCGCCGAGGGGCTGGCCGCCGACTTCCTCCTCGTCGACCTCACCACCCCCGAGCTCGCGCTCTCCCGGGACGTGCCGTGGGAGCTGGTACGCCGGGGCAACCGCGACCAGATCACCGCCGTGTTCGTCGCCGGAGAGCTACGGCTGTGGCGCGGCCTGCCCACCGGCTGGGACGGCCCCGCCTTCGTGCGGCAGGCGGCCCGACTGGCGCGTGCCGCCGTCGAGAAGGCGCCCATCACGCGGGTTCACCCCACGTCCATGGCGGCACGGCAGGGGAGCATCGCACGGTGAGTACGGAAGCACTCGCGGTCCTCGCTGTCACGGTGGCCGTCGCCGCGTTCGTCCAGGGCAGCAGCGGTCTGGGCTTCGCCCTGATCGTCGCGCCCGTGGCCGGGATGCTCGACCCCGGTCTGCTCCCGGTGTTCGTCCTGGCGGCCATGATCCCGCTCAACCTGTATGTCGCCTGGCGCGAACGCGCCTCGATCGACCTGCGCGGCGCGCGGTGGATCAGCGGGGCCCGGCTGGCCGCCACGCCCGCCGGGCTCGCGCTGCTCCTGCTGATCCCGGACCGCAGCATCGGCCTGTTCGTCGGCATCGCCACCGTGCTGGCCGCGGTGGTGAGCCTGGTCGCCCCCGCCTTCACCCCTGGCCGGGCGGCCTACCTCGGGGCGGGGGCGGTGACCGGACTCACGGAGACCGCGACCGGCGTCGGCGGCCCCCCGCTCGCGCTCGTCTACCAGCACCGGCCGCCCGCGGAACTGCGCTCGACCGTCGCCGCCTGCTTCCTCGTCGGGGAAGTGGCCTCGCTGGGCCTGCTGTTCGCGACGGGGGAGGGCGAGCCCGGACATCTGAGTCTCGCGGCGGCGCTGCTGCCGGTGATCGCCGCGGGCGCGTGGCTGAGCCGGCTGGTGCACCACCGGCTGGACGCGCGCCGCATGCGGCTGTGTGTCCTCGTCTTCGCCCTGGTCTCCGGTCTGGTGCTCATGCTCGGGCTGTGACCCGGAGCGACGAGGCACGCGGAACGACCCGCGGCTCGGGCGCCGCCGCCACCGTGGCGGCGGCGCCCTCACCGCGCAGCCGGCCGAGCAGCAGCTCCACCGCGGCGGCCGCCGCACGGTCCAGATGAAGGTCCACGGCGGTCAGCGGCGGCTCGCAGGTGCGCGCACGCAGCCCGTCGTAGCGGGTGACGACCATGACGTCGCCCGGTACGGTCCGCCCGCTGTCCCGGATCGCCCGCACCGCGCCCACCGCGAACGCGTCCACCAGCGCGCAGACCGCGTCGGTCCCGGGGTGCTCGGCCAGCAGGGCGGCACAGCTCTCGTACCCGGCCTGCTCGCCGCCCGCCTCCGGGGCGCTCGCCACGACGGGCTCCCAGCCGTACCGCTCGGCGACCCGCTCGTACGCGGCGCGCGCGTCGACCGACGAGTGGCGTGATCCGGAGCCGACGATCAGCGCGGGCCGCCGGGCGCCCTGCTCGCGCAGATGCGCGAACAGCAATTCGGCGACCGGACCGCCGCGCAGATCGACGTAGGGCGACGTGTCGTCCGGCGACACCGGCCGGCCGAGTGACACATAGGGCAGGCCCCGCTCCCTCAACTGCGCCGCGGCGGCGTCGTTCACGTCCGGCTCGACGACGATGGCGCCGTCGATGTCGACGGAGTACAGGGCGGACCCCGACTGCACGGGCGGTACGAGCACCAGCGCGTAGCCGTGCAGCAGCGCGCTCTCCGCGGCGGCTGCGGCGATCTCCATGTAGAACCCGAGCCGCGACGGCCCGCCGGCCACCGCGAACGGCATCGAGGAGGCCAGCGCGATGGCCTTCGCCTCCCCCCTGCGCAGCCGCTGGGCCCGGAGGTTGGGCCGGTAGCCGAGCTCGGCGGCGACCCGCTTGATGCGTTCCCTGGTCCGTGGATCGACCTTGCCGATTCCGTTGAGGGCGTGGGAGACCGTCGTACGCGACACCTCGGCGAGCCGCGCGACATCGGCGATCGTCGGTGGCCGCGAGCCGGGACCGGAGGTGGGCATCGACGGACACTCCTTGCGGGCTGAGGACGGGGCACCCCATCTTCGCCCACCGGCCTCCCCGAGCGGCGCCCGGCAGCGGAACGGCCGACGGGCCGACCCGGACGATTCCGGCAGCGGCAGCGGCAGCGGGATCGGGATCGGGCACCGGATTCGGTGCCGGCACACCCGCACCGCCACCGGCACACCCGCACCGGCACACCCGCACCGGCACACCCGCACCGGCACACCCGCACCGGCACACCCGCACCGGTACACCGGCACCGCCACCGGCTCCGGCAGATGGGCACAGGCTCCGGCGCACCCGCATCGCCACCGGCACACCCGCACCCGCACACCGGCACACCCGCACCCGCACACCGGCACACCCGCACCCGCACACCGCCGCATCCGCACCGGCACGACGCGGATGCGCCGGGACGCTCCAGCTCCGGCACCCCTGCGGCTCAAACCTCCAGAAGCCGCAGCCCCACCACCCCGGCGACGATCGCCACGACACAGGCCAGCCGCGCCGCGGACGCGGCTTCGCCCTGGACGATGCCGGCGGTGACGACCCCCGCCGCGCCGATGCCGACCCAGACCGCGTAGCCCGTGCCGACCGGCACCTCACGCAGGGCGAAGGTCAGCAGCACGAAGCTCAGCAGGGCGAAACAGACGCCGATGACGCTGGGCCAGAGCCTGGTGAAGCCGTTCGATTCCTTCAGGGCCAGGGCCCAGACGATCTCCAGGAGACCCGCCGCCGTCAGGATCACCCACGCCATCGCTGCTCCCCTCATCGGTGTCGTCGTTCCGTCGGCGGCCAGGGCGACGGACCGCAGCTGCCTCCTCCTTCTCCTGCTCCTGCTCCTCGTCGCCGTCCGGCGGTCCTGCCGTGCTCAGGCGGTGTAGCCACCGTCGACCGCCAGTGAGGTGCCGGTGATCCACTGGGCGTCCGGACCGGCGAGGAAGGCCACGGCCTTCGCGGTGTCGGCCCCCGCGCCCAGCACCTTCGCCGCGGTCCTCAGCCGCTCCTCCTCGGCCTCGTCCGTGCCGTCCGGGTTCATGTCGGTGACGGTGGGCCCCGGGTCCACGATGTTCGCGGTGATCCCCTTGGACGCCACGTCGTGGGCCAGGCCCTTGGTGAAGCCGATCAGCGCCGACTTGCTCATGGCGTACAGCGTCACGTCCGGGACCGGCACGCGGTTGGCCCAGCAGCTGCCGATGCTGATGACGCGGCCGCCCTGTCCCAGGTGGGGGATGGCCGCCTGGGTGGCCAGGAAGACGGCGCGCACGTGGACGGCCAGGGTGCGGTCGATCTCCTCCAGCGTCACGTCCTCGATCGGGCCGTAGGGGAAGACTCCGGCGTTGTTCACCAGGATGTCGAGCCGGCCGAGCTCCGTCGCGGTCCGCTCGACGGATCCGACGACGGCCGCCGGGTCCGCGCTGTCGGCCCGGATGGCCAGGCCCTTGCGTCCGAGCGCCTCGATCGCCTTGACGACCTCCTGGGCCCTGTCGGCCGCGCTCACGTACGTCAGGGCGACGTCCGCGCCCTCCTCCGCCAGTCGGAGGGCGGTCGCGGCACCGATGCCGCGGCTTCCCCCGGTCACCAGTGCCACCTTGCCCGCAAGCTGAGGCATCTCGCTCCATCCACGCTAAGGTCAATATCTGGGTCGAACGATCCAGAAATACTAAACAGGCAGGATGACCGGGGGTCAACCCATCCTTGAGGAGGCAGACATGGCCGAAAGAGGCCGACCGCGCGCGTTCGACCGGGCGGCGGCGCTGCGGCGCGCGATGATGACGTTCTGGGAGCTCGGCTACGAGGGCACGAAGCTCACGGACCTGACCGCCGCCATGGGCATCAACTCCGCCAGCCTGTACAACACCTTCGGCTCGAAGGAGCAGTTGTTCCGCGAGGCCGTCGCGCTCTACGACCGCACCGCGGGCTCGGCGACCAACCGCGCGCTGCGCGAGGCGCCGACGGCGCGGGCCGCGGTGGAGGCCATGCTGCGCGGCAACATCGACACCTTCACCGACCCGGAGACCCCGAGCGGCTGCATGATCGTGCTGTCGGCCACGAACTGCTCGCACCAGAACAAGCAAGTCGCCGAGCACCTGGCCCAGTGGCGGCGGACCTCGGTCGCGGAGCTGGAGAAGCGGCTGGGGCGGGCCGTGGAGGAGGGGGAGTTGGCACCGGGAACGGACGTCCGCGCGATCGCCGCCTTCTACGCGACCATCCTGCACGGGCTGTCGATAGAGGCCCGGGACGGTGTGCCCGTGGAGCGGCTCCGCTCCACCGTGGACCACGCCGTGGCCCTGTGGGACTCCCTGGTGCGGCAGCCGGCCGGACAGCGCTGAGGGGCGCCCGGCCGCATCAGGGCCGGGCGCCCCCTTGTGCGCCGGGCGGTGTCACCCGCAGGCGGCTGTCCCTTCGACCGCCTTGGTGTAGGCGACGAGCAGCTTCTTGATGGCGTCCGGGTCGTCGACGCCCGCGTCGCGGGTCTCGACTGCGATGTAGAGGTCCTGCTCCGGATGCTCCGACGCCTTGCAGGAAGGGACGGTCTTGCCGACGCCGGCTTTCCCGGTGTGGACGAAGCGTTCGTCCTCCGACAGGGTCCCGTCGTCCGTGTTGGAGTATCCCTGCGAGACCGCCGCCGTGGTGTGCCCCTCACTCCACCAGGCCTGCGCGAGGCTGAGAACCAGTTCGCCGTCCACGGACAGGTTGCAGCGGATTGTTCCGCCGTTCGGTTTCTGGGTGGCCGTGGTGAGGGAGTCGCCGCCGGGCAGGGCGGCCTTCACCAGTGCGGGGTCCACGGGGATCCCGCACATGGAGGTGGGCACGGTGTACGCCTTCTTGGGCGGTTCGTCGCCGGAGCATCCGGCCAGGGTGGCGGTGAGGGCGACGGCGGCCGACACGGAGAGGACCCTGCCGATGAACCGGCGACGGCGAAGAGTTCCACTGACAGACAACGCGAGAAGCCTTTCGATGTCGGGGCGGGGAAGACACGGCGGGCGTCGCCTCCGGGCATGTGGTCAGATGGCCGTCTTCACATGGGGGTTCATCTGCTCGGTGTTCGTAGGGCTACCTGCTCAAGGGAGAACTGCATCTCCTTCGAGTGGCGCTCGCCGGCCCGCAGATCAGGGTTCATGTGGTAGTCCATGAGGTTCGCCATGTACTGCTTGTTGGCCATCTCCGCGGCCGCGTACCCCTCGCCGTGGGCCTGTAGGACTCCCTGGTACGGCAGCCGGCCGGACATTGCTGAGGGGGCGTCCGGCGGAATCAGGCCGGGCGCCCCCTTGTGCGCCGGGCGGGGTCACCCGCAGGCGGCTGACCCTTCGACCGCCTTGGTGTAGGCGAGGAGCAGTTTCTCGATGGCGTCCGGGTCGTCGACGCCCGTGTCGCGGGTCTCGACCACCGTGTAGAGGTCCTGCTCCGGGTGCTCCGACACCTTGCAGGAGGAAACGGTCTGACCGACGCCGGCTTTCCCGGTGTGGACGAAGCGGAGGTCGTCCGACAGCTTCCCGTCGTCCGTGTTGGCGTATCCCTGTGCGACCCCAGCCGCGCTGTCCCTGTCCCCCCACCAGGCCTGGGCGAGGCTCAGGGCCTCCTTCCCGTCCACGGACAGGTTGCAGCGGACCGTTCCGCCGTTTGGCTTCGTGGTGGCCATGGTGAGGGAGTCGCCGCCGGGCAGCGCGGCCTTCACCAGGGCAGGATCAACGGTGATCCCGCACAGGGATGGGGGCACGGTGTACGCCTTCTTGGGCGGTTCGTCGCCGGAGCATCCGGCCAGGGTGGAGGCGAGGGCGACGGCGGCCGACAGGGAGACGGCCGCGCCGACGAACCGGTGACGCCGGAGCGATTCACGGACAGACAACGTGAGCCTTTCGAGGTGGGGGCGGGGAAGGTGCGGGGGTGCTGACTTTGGAGGTGCGATCAGATGTCCGTCTTCAAGTGAGGAGACATCTGAAGGGTGTTCGTCCCTGCGGCCCGGAACCCGAGCTGAGCGGCGACACGCGCCTTTTCGTCAATACTGTTGTCCATCAGGTCCTCGCGGCCGTGCGCCTTCGCCGCGGCCTCCACCGCCTTCTCGGTGTACTCCGAGTTCTGCTCGACGCCGCTCTCCCACTGCTCGCCCATGACAGGGCCGGCGGCGTCCTTGGCCTTCCCCTCGGCGTCCTTGAAGAAGGATTCCAGGACCATGCTGCTCGCCGTCTCCGCCAAGCCGCCGGCCACCGCGCCACCGACCGGGCTGGCGACGAACGACGTACCCACGCCGATACCCGTACCGATGCCCCCGGAGATGGCATTCTTCCACTGCGCCACGGACTGCTCGTACTTCTTGTCGGTCTCTTCTGCTTCGCCGGCGACCGCCTCCTGACGGCCGATGGCCAGGGTGCCGGACACCTCACCAGACCCCTGGGCGACCTGCTCCAGGGTGAACTGCATGTCCTTCGAGTAGCGCTCGTCCGCCGGCAGATCCGGGTTCATGTGGTAGTCCATGAGGTTCGCCATGTACTGCTTGTTGGCCACCTCCACGGCCGCGTATCCCTCGGCGTTCTGACCCACGGTCAGCAACAGGGCGTTGACATCACGGTGGTTGAGCGTGGCGGAGCTGCCGGCGACGGGGAACAGCTTGTCCGTTTCGCCGTCCGAGTCGTTCGTCATGGCCCGGTTGATGTCCGGCAGGTACTCCGAGGTGATCTGCCCGATGCTGTCGCCCATGTAGTTGTGCTTGGTGAGCCGTTCGTTGTCGTCCGCGATGGAGGCCACCAGCGACTCGAAGAGCTTGGTCTGCCCCTCGTTGTGGGCCGGAGTGTCCACCGTCGGCAACTCGCCCGCCGGGTGCCCGGTCGTGGCGGCCTCCAGGGCGAGGGCGAGGGTGTTGCGGCCGGTGTTGTCGTCGTCGCCCTTGAGGTTGGTCTCCTGGGGCCACTCCCGCTCCTCGAAGAGGTACTCGAAGTTGGAGAGCGGGATCTTTCCGTTCTTGCCGTTGCCGTCCGTATCGCGCTCGAAGGGGGAGTCCTCCTTCGAGACGTACTCCTGGTTGAAGAAGTCGGTCGCCGCGTCCGGGCTGTTGGACAGCCCCTTGAGGTAGCCGGTCAGCGGGTCGTCGCCGCTGTCCTCGCCGATCCGGTTGAGCCACGGGTCCGGGCCCATGTGCTGCCACGCCATGTTGTCGTGCTCGCCGTTGCCGGTGAGTTTGCGTTCCGTCTCCATGAGCTTGTTGCCGTAGCTCTTGAGGAACTGGTCGTCGTAGTCGCCGGTCCGCATCAGGTTGCTCATGACCTGGAAGCCCATGGGGCCGCCGCCGTCCCGGCCGATGGGCTGTTCGCCCAGCTTGATCATGTTGCCCTTCCAGCTCGTCATGTCGGCGGAGTCGCTCTGGGTGGCGGTGGCGAGCGTGAGGCCGAGATTGCGCTGGAGGTCGTCGAGCTTGTCGAGCCGTTCGCGGCCCACGTGCGGGTTCACGGCCGGGTCGTTGATGCCCTGCCAGAATTCGAGGGTCTTCTGGGGTCCGAGCTGCGTGGCGAACCGCTCGGCGAACAGCGGATCGTTCTTGTACTTGTCCAGACCGCCGTTGATCTTGTCGAAGTCGGCGGGCGTGAGGTCCTCGGGGTTCTTCGCCGCGATCTTGGCGAGGTCCTCGGCCGCCTGGACGGCCTCGACCGCGGAGTCACGGTCCTTGTAGTCGGCGCCCGAGAAGCCCATCGTGGACTGGTTGGCGATCGCGGTCAGTACCTTGCTCGCCGAGGTGTCGCTCTCCGTGGCCTTCTTGAGGATCCCCTGCACTTCGTCGCGCAGCGCGGTGACGTCGCTCTGGTCGTGCTCGGGTACGGAGGTGCCCTTCGCTGCTCGATCCGGGTGGATGTTCATCGTGACGGTGAAACCACCGCCGCCGTTGTCGACGACGGTCAGATTCTTCTTGGCTCCGCGGCTGATGGCCTCCTCGACGTCCTTCTTGTGCTGCCGCAACTCGTCGCGGGTGTCGGTGAGGATCTTGCTGATGGTGTTGGCCTGGGTGTGGGCGTCGGCGAACTCACCGGCGGTCTTGCCGACGAACTCCTTGGTGACCTGGGCGTTCAGGCCGGCCCAGTCGGCCGAGTTGGCGGCTTTGCGCAACCCGTCCTCGGCCTGCTTCTTCAGTTGGGCGAGGTTGCGTACGAGCAGTCCCCAGTCGGAGACGGCTTCGTCGAGCGTCGCGAAGTTGCCGAAGCGCAGCGCGTCGAGATCCATGAGTGGTCGTTTCTCCCTGTACGTCGTGGTCGCGCTGCTACTTCTTCTGCTCGTACGCCGGGTTCTTGTTTCCCGGCTCGCCGACCCGCTCGTCGAATCCGGCGTCCAGGGCGTCGATGCTGCTCATCTGCCGCTGGATGTAGTGGTCGTCGCCGGCGTGCACCTTCTTGGTGACCTGCATGTGGTTGGCGATATGGGCGCAGGCGTCCATGAGCGACTTCAGCTGCTCGTCCCACCGCTTCGACACGTGCTTGAGCCCGCCGCCCAACGCGAAGCCCTGGCCGCTCAGGTCGCCGGCCGCTTTGTCGCTGCTGGGAACGGCTACCCGGGCCTTGCCCCAGAGCTCGCTGTAGAGGCCGTGCGCCTGGCTGCCGATCTTCACCAGATCGCCGTTGGTCACCTTGAGATCACCGGTCTGCCCGGGCAGGGCCGCGGAGCCGCCGCCCCCGGGGTCGAGCTGGTTCAACCGCATCGCGGTGGACTGCCGATCGGCGGCGTCCGTCTTCAGCTGTTCCCACTCGTCCCAGGCCATGGAAAACCCTTCCCCCGTGCATCCGCTGTGTCCCGTCGCGCCCGACGGGCACCTTTGCCTCGGGCCAAGCTAGCAACTCGACCAGGTGTTCAAGCAGGGCGGAGCCCGATCCCGGAACGATGGCTGTGACCATCTCGTGGAGACTTCGGGAGCGGCGCTGCCCGATGTCCCGGGATCAAGTGATTGGTCTGCTTTCGTGCTCGCGGGACCCGGCGGCGACGCGTTCCGCCTCGCGGAAGCGCCGGAGCAGTGTCCGCACCAGGTCCGAGACGAACGCCGCGCCCAGCCCGCGACCGGTCGGCGATCACGGCTTTCCTCTCTCCTGAAGGTGTGCCTGCTCCCTCGGCCTCCGTGCCGACCAGCCTTGATCAAGAAGAAGGACGTACCGCGAGGTGATGGCGGGGACCCCCCGGGGCGGGCGGCCGGCCGCGCGCCGGGCGCGGCTACCATCCCCTGTGACCGAAACGACCGAACCGCCCGGGCGCCGCGCCCCCATATTCGCCGACCTCACCCCGCTGCGGCTCTCGCCCGACTACCGGCGGCTCTGGTTCGGGAACACCGTCTCCTGGATCGGCCAGGGCATGACGTCGCTGGCGGTCTCGCTCCAGGTCTACGACATCACCGGGTCCGCGTTCTCCGTGGGGCTCATCGGGTTCTGCTCACTCGTGCCGCTGGTCGTCTTCGGGCTCTACGGCGGGGCCGTCGCGGACACCGTCGACCGGCGCAAGCTCGGCCTGTTCAGCGCCGCCGGGTCGTTCGTTCTGTCGGTCGTCCTGGTGGCGGCGACGGTCGTGGGCACCGAACGGGTCGGGCTGCTGTACGCGGTCGTCGCCCTCCAGGCCGTCTGCTTCGCCCTCAACGCACCGGCCCGCTCCTCGATGATCGCCCGGCTGCTCCCGGCCGAGCAACTGCCCGCCGCCAACGCCCTGAACTCCATCACCAGCACGACGGGCATGCTCGTCGGGCCGATGCTGGGAGGCCTGATCGTCGGCTGGTGGGGCTACCGCTCCGCGTACACCGTGGACGCCGTCTGCTTCACCGCCTCCCTGTACGCGATGTGGCGGCTGCCCTCGATGCTGCCCGAGCGGCAGGACGGCGGCACGGGCAAGCGGGCCTCCGTCCTGGACGGGCTGCGTTTCCTCGGGACCCGGCCGAACCTGCGGATGACCTTCTTCACCGACCTGTGCGCGATGGTCCTCGCCCACCCCCGCGCCCTCTTCCCGGTCGTCGCCGTCCTCTGGTACGGGGGTGACGCCCGGACCACCGGCATGCTCGTCGCCGCCCCGGCACTCGGCGCGCTGCTCGGCGGCGTGTTCTCCGGTTGGCTCGGCAGGATCCGGCGGCACGGGCTCGCGATCCTGCTGGCCGTCGGCTCCTGGGGGGTCGCCATCGCCGTCTTCGGACTGACCCGCAACCTCTGGCTGGGGCTGCTGTTCCTGGCGCTCGCCGGCTGCGCGGACACCATCTCCATGGTCTTCCGCAACACGATGCTCCAGGCGGCCGTGCCCGACGAGATGCGCGGCCGGCTCCAGGGCGTCTTCATCGTCGTCGTGGCGGGCGGCCCCCGCCTCGGGGACTTCCTGGCGGGCTCGGTGGCCGACCTCGCCACCCCCGCCGTCGCCGTCACCGGCGGCGGCGTCCTGTGCGTGACCGGCGTGGCCCTGCTCGCGCTGAAGTGGCGTGCCTTCGCCCGTTACGACGCCCACGACCCGCAGCCGTAGCCCGGGCCCCGACCCCAACCCGACCCGTAGCCCGGGCCCCGACCCGTAGCCCGGGCTACGGGTCGGGTTGGGGTCGGGG
>NZ_JAAXYC010000562.1 GCF_018619185.1 Streptomyces sp. McG3
CGTCAAGGGCGGGGCTCGCACGTCAGGGGCGGGGCTCGAAGCGGATCGCCATCGTGTCCCCGGCGACCACCACGAAGTCCCCTTCCTCGCACCGGATGACGGCCTGGAGCACCTCCCCGCCGGCATCCCTCAGCTCCTGGGTGCCCACGACCGTCCACGCTCCCCCGTACGGCACCGGGGGGAGGAGGGCGGGCGGCGCGTGCTGCCACCGGCTCGCCGGTACGCACCAGTCGGGCAGCCTCGGCCAGGCGCCCGGGGTGACGTGCAGCGTCCGGTCGGAGGCGCAGGTCAGCAGGACGGACTGGTCGTCCGAGAGGACGAACTCGACGGCCTCCGGCTCGCCCGCCCGGCCCTCGGGCCGGTAGTAGACCCCGAGGACGGCGGTGATCCTGGCCCCCGTGAGCCAGTCGGCGTTGCCGTGCCGCGCACGGCCGGCAGGCGCCGCGCAGTCTTCTCTCTCCAGGGTCATGACCGCTCCCCCTCCTTCGCTGTGCCCTTCGCTGAGCGTGCGTCCCGTCGAGTAGGACGGCCGCCCGCACGATCCCGTTGCCTCCGGGGCAATGCTGAACTGGCGTACGGGGTAGGCGGGTTGACCGGCGGGCGAGTCCCGGTCGCCGTCACCGGGGCTTGCGGGCCTCGATCAGGAAGCGGGCGGTGCGGGCGCGGAACGGCCCTTCCGCCTCGATCTGCCGGTGCAGTGCGGCCAGTTGGGGCCGGTACCGCTCGACGGTGAACCCGGGGACCATCCAGATCACCTTGCGCAGGAAGTAGACCACCGCGCCGATGTCGTGGAACGTGGTGCGCAGGGTCTCGGAGCGCAGGTCCACCACATCCAGTCCGGCCGCCGTCGCGGCGGCCCGCGCGTCCTCCGGGTGCCGGCCGCGGCGGACCTCGGGCGGCTGGGGGCCGAGGAAGTACTCGACGAGTTCGAAGACGCTGGCCGGGCCGACCTGCTGCGAGAAGTACGTGCCACCGGGGGCGAGGACCCGCGCGATCTCCTCCCACCACGCGGTGACCGGATGGCGGCTGACCACGAGGTCGAAGGCGGCGTCCCCGAAGGGCAGCGGCGGCTCGTCCGCGTCGGCGACGACGACCGCCCCGAGCGGGTGCAGGAGGGCGGTGGCGCGGGCGACGTTGGGCGGCCAGGCCTCCGTGGCCACGGTGACCGGCGGGAGCTTCGGCGCGGCGGCCAGGACCTCGCCGCCCCCGGTCTGGAGGTCGAGCGCCGCGTGGGCCCGGCCGAGGCGGTCGGCCATCGCGCGGGCGTACCCCCAGGAGGGGCGCTCCTCGGTGGCCCTGCCCTCCAGCCAGGAGAAGTCCCAGCCGTCCACGGACACGGCGTCGGCCTCGGCGACGAGGGCCTCGAACCGGTCACGGGAGGCCGCGGAGTCGAAGGGGAGAGGGGCGGGGACGGGAGC
>NZ_JAAXYC010000563.1 GCF_018619185.1 Streptomyces sp. McG3
GGCCTGGGGGACGTGGGCGTCGGGGCCCGGTGCGTACCCCATCGGGGCCGCGGTGGCGGGCGGGGCGGCGAACCCGGCGGCAGCGGCGGCCGAGGCCCCGCGCTCCAGCCGGTCGAGGCGGGCCTGCAGCGACCGCTCGTCGTCGTAGGCGGCGGGCAGCAGGACCCGGGCGCAGATCAGCTCCACCTGGAGCCGCGGCGAGGTGGCCCCCCGCATCTCCGTGAGCCCGTCGTTGACCAGGTCGGCGGCGCGGCTCAGCTCGGCGGCACCGAAGACGGAGGCCTGGGCCTGCATGCGCTCGACGACATCGGCGGGGGCGTCGATGAGCCCCTTCTCCCCGGCGTCGGGCACGGCGGCGAGGATCACCAGGTCGCGCAGCCGCTCCAGGAGATCCGCCACGAACCGACGCGGATCGTTGCCGCCCTCGATGACCCGGTCGACGACCTCGAAGGCGGCGGCCCCGTCGCCGGCGGCGAAGGCGTCGACGATCGAGTCGAGCAGGGAGCCGTCGGTGTACCCGAGGAGCGAGGTGGCCATGGCATACGTCACACCGTCGTCGCCGGCACCGGCCAGCAACTGGTCCATGACGGACATCGAGTCACGCACGGACCCGGCCCCGGCGCGCACGACGAGCGGCAGGACGCCGTCCTCGACGGAGCTGTTCTCCCGCCCGCAGACATCGGCGAGATAACTGCGAAGAGTCCCCGGGGGCACCAGCCGGAACGGATAGTGGTGCGTACGTGACCGGATCGTCCCGATGACCTTCTCGGGCTCGGTCGTCGCGAAGATGAACTTGAGGTGCTCCGGCGGCTCCTCGACCACCTTCAGCAGGGCGTTGAAGCCCGCCGGGGTGACCATGTGCGCCTCGTCGATGATGTAGATCTTGTAACGACTGGAGGCGGGCCCGAAGAACGCCTTCTCGCGCAGATCACGGGCGTCGTCCACACCACCGTGCGAGGCGGCGTCGATCTCGATCACATCGATGGACCCCGGCCCGTTGCGCGCGAGGTCCTGGCAGGACTGGCACTCCCCGCACGGGGTCGGCGTGGGCCCCTGCTCACAGTTCAGACAGCGGGCGAGGATGCGCGCGCTGGTCGTCTTTCCACACCCGCGCGGCCCGCTGAACAGGTACGCGTGATTGACCCGGTTGTTCCGCAGGGCCTGCTGGAGCGGGTCAGTGACATGCTCCTGACCGATGACCTCGGCGAACGACTCGGGGCGGTAGCGGCGGTACAGCGCAAGGGACGACACACCTACGAGGTTATCGGGGCCGACCGACAACCGGCCCCACACCGCCCGAGCCCTCACCCCCGGGCCTCCGCACAAGCGCACGTCGCCGCTCCACCCGGAACCGTGGGGGCCGCCCTTGCCCGCCCCCCAGGAACGCAAAGGGC
>NZ_JAAXYC010000564.1 GCF_018619185.1 Streptomyces sp. McG3
CCTCGGACCGCCCCCACCGAGACCCCCAAGGCCCCGGAGGCCTCAGCGGCACCGGCAGCCACAGAGACGCCGACCATCACGGAGACCCCGGCGGCCACGGCGACCGTCGTCATCGCACCCGAGCCGATCGTCGCCCCCGAGCCGATCGTCGCCACCCCGGAGCCGGTCGTCGCCCCCGAGCCGATCGTCGCCACCCCGGAGCCGGTCGTCGCCCCGGAGGCCGTCGCAGCGACCCCGGAACCCATCGCCGCCGCGCCCGAGGCCGTCCCCGGCAAGCCCGCCACCCCGCTCGCGCGGGTCAAGGCGCGTGCTCCGCAGCTCGTCGCCCCGTACAAGGCAGCGCAGACAGCGCTCAAGGCGCACGGGCTGACCGGGCTCCGCGCCCGCGTCTACCTGGTGTTCGACCGCTCCGGCTCGATGCGGCCGTTCTACAAGGACGGCAGCGCCCAGCACCTGGGCGACCGGACGCTCGCGCTCGCCGCGCACCTGGACGAGGACGCCACCGTGCCGGTCGTCTTCTTCTCGACGGACATCGACGGCACCGGGTCCATCGAGCTCTCCGGCCACGAGGGCCGCGTCGACGAGCTGAACGCGGGCCTCGGCCGGCTGGGCCGGACGCACTACCACCGTGCGGTCGAGGAGATCGTCGCGCACTACGAGAAGTCCGAGGCCACCGGTCCGGCTCTCGTGATCTTCCAGACGGACGGCCCGCCGGACGCCAAGCAGGCCGCCCGGCAGGCCCTCACGGAAGCGGCCCGGCTGCCGCTGTTCTTCCAGTTCGTCGCCTTCGGCGAGCAGGACGCGAAGGGCTTCGACTTCCTGCGGAAGCTCGACGCCCCGAACACCGGCTTCTTCCACGCGGGCCCGGCGCCCCGCGAGATCGCGGACGCCGAGCTCTACCGCGAGATCCTCGCCGGGCTGCCGGCCTGGACCGCCGCGCGCGCGGCAGGCTCCGGGGCCTGACCGACCGGTAGCCGTACGGTCACGGCGAGACCGCCGCCCTCCGGGCCCGGTACCGCCGTGACCGTACCGCCGTGGGCCACCGCGATCGACCGGACGATCGAGAGACCGAGGCCCGACCCCGGGCCCATCCGGTCCCGGCCCTCGCCCCGCCGGAACGGCTCGAAGAACCCGGCGATATCGGCCTCCGAGACCACCGGTCCGGTATTGCGCACCAGCAGAGCCCCCTCCCCGGTCAGCGAGACCTCCACCGAGCCGCCCGGCACGTTGTACGTGACCGCGTTGGCCAGCAGGTTCGCCACCAGCTGGGCGAGCAGCAGCCGGTTGCCGCGCACGGAGCAGGCGGCCACCACGACGTTCACGGCCGGCCCGCCGCCCGGCCCCCGGCCCTCCGGAC
>NZ_JAAXYC010000063.1 GCF_018619185.1 Streptomyces sp. McG3
GGTCAGGAACGGGGGCCGGGACGCCCGGGGCCGGGCCCGCTGCGCCCGAAGCCGCCGCCCGTCCCTCCCGGCGGTCCCGGGTGCTGCGCACGGCCGCCGCCCTCGTGCTCATCGCGGCGACCGCCTTCGCCGTCGGCGGTTCGCTGCGCGGAGCCGGTACGGAGATGGCCGAGGCGGCCGGACGGCCCGGGGGAGTGCTCCTGCTCATCGCCGCCCTCATCGCCAACGCGGCCGGGCTCGTCCTGTCGATGCTGTCCTGGCGGGTCCTCGTCGTGGACGGCGGCTCGACGGCCCGCACCAGCGACACCGCCCGGATCTTCTTCATCGGCGTCATCAGCAAATTCGTCCCCGGCCGCATCTGGGGCGTCCTCGCCCACATCCAGCTCGGCAAGGCCGTCGGTATCGCCCCCGAGCGGATGATCGCCGCCTTCGGCCTCGGCCTCGTCATCGGGATGACCACCGGGGCCGCCGCCGGACTCCTCGTCGCACCGGCCGTGTTCGGCACGGGCGCCTGGGTCTTCGCCCCGCTCGTCCTGCTCGCCGCCGCCGCAGTGGCCCGGCCCGGCTGGGTGGGCCGCCTCGTCGCGTGGACGATGCGGCTGGCCCGCCGCCCGGACGGAGCCGCCGAGGGCTCACCCCGGGCCCTGCGGCTCTCCATCGGCTGGGCCTGCGCCTCCTGGGCCGTCTCCGGACTCCACCTGTGGGCGATCGCCGTGCTTCTCGGGGCGCCGCCGCTGCTCTCCCTGCCGGTCTGCGTCGGCGGCTTCGCCCTGGCCACCGTCGCCGGAAGCCTCGCCTTCGTCCTGCCCGACGGCTGGGGCGCCCGCGAACTCGTCCTCCTCGCGCCACTCGGCGCGGTCATGCCGCTGTCCGCCGCCACCGCGGCCGTCATCGCCAGCCGGCTGGTCTGCGTGCTCAGCGAGGTGGCCGCCACCGGCGCCGCACTCGCGTGGGCCCGCGCCGCCGGACCCCTGCCCACCCCCCGACCCGCGCTCCAGGAAGGAGCCGCATGACCTCCGCCGCACCCCCCCTGCTCACCGTGGACGACTGCGAACAACTGTCGACGAGCCAGGTGCACGAGCTGTACCGGTCCCACGTCAACAAGAGCCAGGTCTCCCTGATGACCTCCTTCGGCTTCGGCCGGGAACTCGTCGACCACGCCGAGGGGTCGTGGATCCACACCCGCGACGGGCGCCGGATCCTCGACTTCACCGGCGGCGTCGGCGTCCTCAACCACGGCCACAACCACCCGCGGATCCTCGCCGCCCGCCGCCGTTTCCAGGAACAGCGCCGGATGGAGGTCCACAAGACCTACTTCTCGCCCTACGTCGCCGCCCTCGGCCACAACCTCGCCCAGCTCCTCCCCGGCGACCTGAACCTCTCGTTCTTCCCCAACTCGGGGGCCGAGGCCGTCGAGGGCGCGGTGAAACTCGCGTACAAGTACCACGGCGGCCGCCGGCAGCAGATCCTGCACGCCGACATCAGCTTCCACGGCAAGCTGCTGGGCTCCGGCAGCCTCACCGGCAGCGCCCAGAACGCCTTCGCCTTCCCCGGCATACCCGGCGTCTCCGCCTTCCGCTACGGCGACCTCGACTCCGTACGGGAAGCGGTCGCCGGAGCCCGGGACACCAAGGGCCGCTGCGACGTCTACGCGATCCTCATCGAGCCCTTCTCCGCCTCCACGATGACGGAGTGCTCCGAGGAGTTCCTGCGCGGCCTGCGGGAGTTGTGCACCGAGGAGAAGATCGTGCTGATCTTCGACGAGATCTACACCGGCTGGGGCAAGACCGGCAGCCTCTTCCACTTCATGCGCTACCCCGGGCTCGTCCCGGACGTGGTGACCACCTCGAAGTCCTTCGGCGGCGGCAAGTCCTCCGTCTCCGCGTTCGTCGCCCGCGAACCCGTCTTCCGCAAGGCCTACGACAGCCTCGGCGACGCCATGCTCCAGTCCACCAGCACCACCTACTACGGCTTCGGCGAGGAGACCGCCACCGCGCTGGAGGCCGTCAACATCGCGGTCGAGGACGACTATCCGGCCCGCGCCCGCGCCATCGAGCGCGTCCTGCGGCCGGGCCTGGAACGGCTGCGCAAGCAGTACCCCGACATCATCACGGACGTCCGCGGCGCCGGAGCGCTGTACGGGATCTTCCTCGACGGCGGCCCCCGCCTCCTGGACCTCGCCGCGAAGATCGCCCCCGGCGGGCTGGCCCGCGACCCGCTGCTGCGCACCAAGGTCATCACCTGTGCGGTCGTCAACGCGATGTACCACGACCACGACGTGTACATGTACTACACGCTCAACGGCCGCAGCCCCCTGGTGGCCGCGCCCTCCCTGGTCGCCGGACCCGACGAGGTGGAGATCTTCCTCGACGCCTTCGACAGGACCCTGGCCAAGGGCAT
The DNA here is from genome assembly GCF_018619185.1 of Streptomyces sp. McG3. Classification (GTDB taxonomy): domain Bacteria; phylum Actinomycetota; class Actinomycetes; order Streptomycetales; family Streptomycetaceae; genus Streptomyces. The sequence goes on from NZ_JAAXYC010000063.1 coordinate 2,401, forward strand.
GAACCGGCTCCTCACCGCCTTCCTCAAGGACAAGGCGGTGTCACGATGGGCGGCCTGACCATCGCCGTGACCGGAGCCGCCGGCATGCTCGGCTCCCACCTGGTGACCCGGCTCGCCGCCGACGGCCACGACGTCGTCGGCGTCGACCTGCGCGACGACCCCCACCCGCCCGCCGGGGCCCGCCACATCGTCGCCGACATCCGCGACGCGACGGCGCTCGCCCGCGCCTTCGACGGGGCCCACGCGCTGGTGCACTGCGCCGCGGCGCTGCCCAGCTACCCCGTCGACCAGATCCGCTCCATCACCGTCGACGGCACCCGCACCGTCCTGACCGCCGCGTACCGGGCCCGGATCGACCGGGTCGTCCACATCTCCTCCACCGCCGTCTACGGACTGCCCAAGCGGGTCCCCACCCCGGAGGAGCACCCCCGCGAGCCCGTCGACCCGTACAGCAGGGCGAAGGCCGAGGCCGAGGAGGTCTGCGAGGAGTTCCGGGCGCGCGGTATGTGCCTGCCGGTGCTGCGCCCCAAGACCTTCCTCGGGCCCGGCCGCATGGGCCTCTTCTCGATGCTCTTCGAGTGGGCCGAGGAGCGCCGCAACTTCCCGGTCCTCGGCCGGGGCGACGTCCGCATCCAGATGTTCGGCATGGCCGACCTCGTCGACTCCGTGGTGCTCGCCCTCGACGCACCGCCCGAGATCGCCAACGACGTCTACAACCTGGGCGCCGCCGAATTCGGCACCCTGCGCGAGGACTTCCAGGCCGTGCTGGACGCGGCCGGACACGGCAAACGCGTGGTCCCGCTGCCGGCAGCACCGGCACTCGCGGTCCTGCGCCTGCTGGAGCGCACCAAGCTCTCCCCGGTCTACGGGCGGCTGCTCTTCAAGCTCCTCGACGACAGCTACGTGGACATCGGCCGGGCCACCGAACGGCTCGGCTTCCGCCCCGCGCTCTCCAACCAGGACGCCATCCTCGGCACGTACGCGTGGTGGCGCACCCAGCGGGGGGCCAGCGCACCCGCTCCCGGAGCCGGCCGGACCAGCCGGGAACCGTGGCGCCAAGGGGCGCTCGGCCTGGCCAAGGTCTTCTTCTGATCCCCTGGAGCCCTGCCGTGGACATCACCCGGTCCTCACCCGCGCCCGTGCGCGTGGTGGCAGTCCCGCCCGAACCCGAACCCGCCGACCCCACCGCCCTGCCCGAACCCACCGCCGTGGAGCCGCTTCAGCCTCTTCTGACCGTGACCCCGACCGTGACCCCGACCGTGACCCCGACCGCGATCACGACCACCGTGGCCCCGACCGTGACCCCGACCGCGATCACGACCACCGTGACCCCGACCGCGATCACGACCGCCACCACCGTGACCACGAGCGTGACCGCGACCGACGTACGGGGCCGTCACCGCCGCAACCGGCCCCGCGACCTCCTCGCACTCCTGCGCCCCGGCCAGTGGGTGAAGAACCTGGCCGTCGTCCCACTGGCCCTGCTCGACACCCACCCCTGGGGGACCGCCGCCTTCCTGCGCACCGGCTGGGCCGTCCTCGGCTTCACCCTCGCCTCCGCGCTCGTCTATGTCGTCAACGACCTCGCCGACCGGGAGCGGGACCGGCTGCACCCGGTCAAACGCCACCGCCCGATCGCCTCCGGCCAGGTGTCCACCACCGCCGCCGGAGCGCTGACCGGCGTCCTCGCCCTGTCACTGACCGGCTGGGCGGTGGCCGGGCCCGCCTGGCAGTGGTGGCCCACCGCCCTCTACCTGGCGCTGAGCCTCGCCTACTCCCAGGGCCTCAAACACGTACCGCTGGTGGACGCGTTCATCGTGGCGACCGGCTTCGTCCTGCGGCTCGTCCAGGGGTCGCTGCTCGTCGGCGCCCGGATGTCCGAGTGGCTGGCGCTCTGCGTCTTCTCGCTCTGCCTGATGCTGGCGCTCGGCAAACGGCGGCACGAGATGACGGCGGCGGGCCGCGCCCACCGCCCCGCCCTGCGCGGTTACACGCTCGCCTTCCTCGACCACCTCGTCGTCCTGGTCGCCGTGCTGACGGCCGTCAGTTACGTGCTCTACCTGCGCGACGACGCGGCCCTCGCCGCCGGGGCCTCCCTCGTCACCCTGCTCTCGGCCCCCTGCGCCGTCTTCGGCCTCGCCCGCTACCTCCAGCTCCTCCTCGTCGAGGAGGGCGGCGGCAACCCCGTCCACGTCCTCTTCCGGGACCGCGCCACGCTCGTCAACGCGGCGCTGTGGGCGGTGCTCGTCGCCCTCGCCCTCCTCCTCCCGCACGCGTCCGCATGACCCACCGACCGCCCGAAGGCGCCGCCCCGTGAACCGGAAGCAACCGCTCGTCTCCGTCGTCATCCCCAACTACAACTACGGCCGCGCCCTGGAGCTCTGCCTGCGCGCCGCCCTCGCCCAGACCTACGAACCACTGGAGGTGCTGCTGATCGACGACTGCTCCACCGACGACTCGGTCGCCGTCGCCGAGGCCTGCGGCGTCCGGGTGATCAGCACCGGCGTCAACAGCGGGGTCGCCACCACCCGCAACACCGGCGCGGCCCACGCCCGCGGCGAGATCATCGTGTTCGTCGACTCCGACGTGGCGATGGAACAGGACGCCATCGCCAACGCCGTCGCCCTGCTCGACTCCGACCCCCGCATCGGCGCGGTCTGCGGCACCTACGACGCCGAACCCCTCATCCGGGACAGCCTGATCGAGGAGTACCGCTGCCTCCACCAGTTCTACTGGCTCGCCGAGACCGAGGGCCGCATCGGCACCCTGCACACCGCGATCTGCGCCATGCCCGCCCGGGTCTTCGCCGAGATCGGCCCCTTCAACCCCCGGCTGCGGCACACCGAGGACGGCGACTACGCCGCCCGGATCTGCCGGAGTTACGAGGTCCACAGCTCCACCACCGTGCGCGGCCGGCACGACCACGACGACACCTGGCGGGTCGTGCTGCGCAAGGTCTTCCACCGCACCCGGCTGCACATCCCGCTGTACGTCCGCCGCGGCGACCTCCCCGGCGGCATCGCCACCGGCCCCCGCGCCGGAGCCAGCGTCGCTTCCCTGCTCGCCCTGCTGACCCTGCCACTCGGCCTGATCGCCCTGCCCTGGCTGCTCGCCCCCGCCGCCCTGCTGGTGTTCACCCTGCTCGCGGACACCGCCCTCCACCGCTTCGTCCTGCGCCGCCGGGGCCCCCTGTTCGCCGCCTACTTCGCCTTCGTGCACACCGTGGTCAACGCGGTCATCGCGGCGGGCGCGGGCGTCGGCGTCCTCCAGTGGCTGACCTCCCGCCGCTTCCGCCGGCTGTACGAGCCGGGGGAGCACCTCGCGCCGGTGCGGGCCGCCACATGACCGGGACCCTGACGGCGGGCGGCTCGGCGGACCGCCCCGGTGCCGTGGACCCGAACGTCCCCGACGCCGTACCCGGCACAGCACCGGACGCACCCGAGGAGACGGCCGCCCCGCCCCGCCGGTGGCCCGGCCGGCTGCTGCTCGCCGTCGCCGTTCTGTGGGCCCTGTTCGTCGCAGCCCGCGCCCTCCTCAGCGGCCGGTGGTGGGCGTGGAACGGCCTCGGCCTCGCGCCGCCCGCCCTCCATCTGCTGTTCCCGCTCGCCCTGCTGATCCCGGCCGCCCTGATCCGGCACGGCAGACGGGCGGCGGTGAGCGTGGTCCTGCTCTCCCTGCTGCTCGGCTCCTGGCAGACCGGACTGCACCCCGGGGCGCTCCTGCGCGGGCAGCCCGCCGTCCCCCCGGACGCACTGAGGGTGGTCAGCTGGAACACCTTCTTCTGGGACCAGGACAGCGACACCGACGCCTTCTACGCGTACCTCAAGTCCCGTTCCGCCGACGTCTACCTCCTCCAGGAGTACCAGAACGCCCGCGGTGACGAACCAGCGCCGATCGACGACCTCGCCCGGCTCCGGAAGGAGTTCCCCGGCTTCCACATCGCCACCGAGGGGGAGTTCCTCACCCTGTCCCGCTTCCCGATCACCTCCGCGCGGGCGCTGCGCCCCGACGGGCTCGCCCCGCCCGACACCTCCTGGGCCGACTACTGGAACGTCCGCGTCCTGCGCACCGACCTCGACGTCGACGGCCGGACCCTGTCCCTCTACAACACGCACCTGCCCGATCTGCTGAACGTCGACCGCAACCCGCTGACCCCCGCCTACCACCGCTCCGTACGTCAGCTCTCCGAGCGCCGCCAGCGGCACTTCGAGGCGCTGCGCGAGGACCTCGACGCCAACGGCCACCCGGTGGTCCTCGCCGGGGACCTCAATGTGCTGCCGGGCACCGGGGACCTGCGCTGGTTCGACGGGCTGCGGGACGCCGCCGACGCGGGGGACTCCGTCTACCCGGCGACCTTCCCGGTGAGCGGCCCGGCGCTCTGGCGGCTCGACTGGGCGTTCGTCTCGCCCCGGATCGACCTGCACCGGCAGTCCGTCCAGGATCCGCCCGCCGCGCTCTCCACCCACCGGCTGATCGATCTCCGCCTCTCCCTGCCCGCCCCCGGGGCGTCCGCCCCGGCCACCGAGAAGGACCGGTCATGACCCGGCGCTCCGCGCGCTCGCCCCGCTTCGACGCGACGATCGTGCTCACCTACTACCTCCCGTACACCAGCGGGCTCACCGAAGTGGCCCGCACGGTCGCCGAGGGGCTGGCCGCGCGGGGCCGCCGGGTCGCCGTCGTCGCCTGCCGGCACGACCCGGACCGCCCCGCACGGGAGACCGTCAACGGCGTCGAGGTGTTCCGCGCCCCGGTCGCCGCCCGGCTCGGACGCGGGGTGATCAGCCCCGGGTTCGCCCCGCTCGCCGGGCGGATCGCCCGCGCCTCCCGGGTCGTCAACCTCCACCTGCCGATGCTGGAGGCGGGGCTCGTCGCCCGCCTCGCCGGGGACACCCCGGTGGTCGCCACCCACCACGACGACGTCTGGCTGGCCGGGGGCGCTCTCGCCCCGCTGCAGGTGAAGGCCGTCGACGCCTCGGTGGCCCGGGCGCTGCGCCGCTCGGCCGCCGTGGTCGTCAACAACGTGGACCACGCGGAGCATTCGCGCCACTGGCCCCTGATGCGCGGGCGCCGGCTGCTGGCCATCGCCCCGCCCTGCCGCGAACGCGAGCCCGCCCCCGCCGCCTTCCGCGAGACGGCCGGTCCGCACTTCGGCTTCCTCGGCCGGATCGCCCCGGAGAAGGGGCTGCACCACCTGGTCGACGCCTTCCGGACGATCCCGGACCCCGAGGCCCGGCTGCTGATCGCCGGCGACTACTCCAAGGTCGCGGGCGGCAGCGTCGTCGGGGCCCTGCGCGCACGGGCCGGCGACGACACCCGTATCCGGTTCACCGGCTTCCTCGCCGACGACCGGGTGGCGGGCTTCTACGCCTCGCTGGACGCCTTCGCCCTGCCGTCCGTCGCCGAGGAGTCCTTCGGCATCTCCCAGGCCGAGGCGATGATGCTCGGTGTCCCCTCCGTCGCGAGCGACGCGCCGGGCATGCGCGTGCCGGTGTCCGAGACCGGTTTCGGCCGTCTCTTCCCGCCGGGCGACGCCCGCGCCCTGGCCGATGCCCTCCTGGAGGTCGCCGCCTACGCCCCGGAGCGCCGCGCCGAGGGAGGCCGCGACGCCCGCGCCCGGTACGGGACGGACAGCTGCCTGGACGCCTACGACGCGCTGTTCCAGGAGGCCGGGGCCGTACAGGGAGCCCCCGCGTGAGAACGGCCGGCGTCCTGGTGGCGGGCGACGGGGCGGGCGCCGTCTGGCCGGGCGGCGGATGGGTGCTGTGGGCGGCCGGGGCCTGGGCGGTGTTCCTGGCCGCGCACCTCGTCCTCAACGGCCGCTGGTGGTTCTGGCTGCTGCCCTCGCTGCTGCCGCCACCGGTGTTCGTCGCCCTGCCCGCACTGCTCCTGCCGCTCTCCTGGGCGACGGAGGACCTCACGGCCGCCGTCGTGGCGGGCGCGGCCCTGCTGCTCGGGGCCCGGCAGTCCGGCCTCGTGCCCGGCGCGCTCGTACGGGGGAAGCACCGCCCGCCGCCGCCGGACGGGGCGGTGCGCGTCGTGTCCTGGAACACCCAGCACTGGTGCCAGTCCACCGACCCCGGGCCCTTCTACGCCTTTCTGCGCGGGCTCGACGCCGACGTCTACCTCCTCCAGGAGTACCACCACGACGAGTTCGACGGCACGTACCGCCTGATCGACGACGAGCGGCGGCTGCGCGAGACCTTCCCCGGCCACCGGGCCGTCATCGCCCGCGGCCTGATCACCCTGTCCCGGCTGAAGGTCGCCGCGACTGTCGAGACGGCCGCCCGCCGGACCCTGCGGGTGGACCTGGAGATGCCGGGTGACGGTCGGATTCTCGCCACCTTCAACGTCCACATCCCGGTACAGCTGCGACTCATCAGCCCGTTGCGCGCAGACTTCTACCGCGCGGTCCGCTCCCGGGCCGCCGACCGGGCACGGGAGTACCGGGGACTCCTGGGGGACGTCGCCGGCTGCCCCCATCCGGCCCTGATCGCCGGGGACTTCAACACCACCGCCGCGATCGGGGACGCCCGCCGCATCGCCCGCCTGGGCTCCGACGCGGTCGCCCTGTCCGGGCGCCTCTGCCCCACCTCCTGGCAGGCCCGTCCCGGCCTGCGCTGGTGGCGGCTGGACTGGGTGCTCACCACACCGGGCGCCCGGGTCCACCGCTACCGCTTCCGCGATCCGCACGGCCTGTCCGACCACAGCGTCCAGGAGGTGTCCGTGTCGCTCGCCGAACCGGACCCCAGGACGACAACGGACTTCCGTATCCGCCACCACGACGAAGGAACCCACCATGCGTTACCGCTACCTGGGAAAGACCGGCCTGCGGGTCAGTGAACTCTGCCTCGGCGCCATGACGTTCGGCCGCGAGGCCGACGAGACCACCAGCCACGCCCTGCTGGACCGCTTCACCGAGGCGGGCGGCACCTTCGTGGACACCGCCGACATCTACTCCGCCGGAGCCTCCGAGGAGATTCTCGGCCGTTGGCTGAAGAGACAGCGCCGCGACGACGTGGTGATCGCCACCAAGGTGCGGTACGGCACGGGGGAGGGCCCCAACGACCGGGGCCTGGGCCGCAACCACCTGATCGCCGGGGTCGAGTCGAGCCTGCGCCGGCTGGGCACCGACCACATCGACCTCTACCAGGTGCATGCCTGGGACCCGGGCACCCCGCTGGAGGAGACCCTCGCCACCCTGGACGCCCTCGTCACCTCCGGGAAGGTGCGCTACATCGGGGCCAGCAACTTCTCCGGCTGGCAGCTCCAGAAGGCGGTCGACCTGAGCCGGGCCAACGGCTGGGAGCCCTTCACCGCCCTCCAGCCGCTCTACAACCTGCTGGACCGCTCCGCCGAGTGGGAGCTGATGGAGGTCAGCCGCAACGAGGGCCTGGGCGTCATCCCGTGGAGCCCGCTGCGCGGCGGCTGGCTGAGCGGCGCGATCCGGCGCGGCACGGAGCGGCCGCCCACGGGCACCCGCGTGGAGACCGCCGAGCGGCTCGGCTGGGGCGAGTCGTGGAGCGCGTACGAGGGGGACGAGCGCACCTGGCGGGTGCTGGACGCCCTGCACGAGGTCGCCGGACGCACGGGCCTCGCGGTCCCGGTGCTGGCCCTCGCCTGGCTGCTGGGCCGGCCCGGGGTCACCGCCCCCATCGTGGGCGCCCGCACCCTTGAGCAGCTGGAGACCAACCTGGGCGCGGCGGACCTGGACCTCGACCCGGCCGACGCCGCCCTGCTGACCGCCGCGAGCGACCTGACCCTCCCGTACCCGTACAGCGTCATCGAGACCGACCCCGAGCTGCGCTGACGCACCCCGCGTGACCGAAAACGGGCGGTGGCCCGGGGAGCTCGTCCCCGGGCCACCGCCCTGTGCGTACCGCGTCGTTCGTGGTGGTGCTCAGTCCGTCGGCCGCTTCAGGCGGGCCACGAACTTGTAGCGGTCGCCCCGGTACACCGAGCGCACCCACTCCACCGGTTCGCCCTGGCCGTCCACCGAATGGCGGGACAGCATGAGCATCGGCAGCCCCACGTCGGTGCCCAGCAGCCCCGCCTCGCGCGGGGTGGCGAGCGAGGTCTCGATGGTCTCCTCCGCCTCGGCGAGGCGCACGTCGTACACCTCGGCGAGCGCGGTGTAGAGCGAGGTGTACTTCACCAGCGAACGGCGCAGCGCCGGGAAGCGTTTGGCCGAAAGGTGCGTGGTCTCGATCGCCATCGGCTCCCCGCTGGCGAGCCGCAGCCGCTCGATGCGCAGCACCCGGCCGCCCGTCGAGATGTCCAGCAGACCGGCGAGCGTGTCGTCCGCCGTCACATAGCCGATGTCCAGCAGTTGGGACGTTGGCTCCAGTCCCTGGGCGCGCATGTCCTCGGTGTACGAGGTGAGCTGGAGGGCCTGGGAGACCTTCGGCTTGGCGACGAAGGTGCCCTTGCCCTGGATGCGTTCCAGCCGGCCCTCGACGACCAGTTCCTGGAGGGCCTGGCGCACGGTGGTGCGTGAGGTGTCGAACTCGGCCGCCAGGGTGCGTTCGGGCGGCACGGGGGTGCCGGGCGGCAGGGTGTCCGTCATGTCGAGGAGATGCCGCTTGAGCCGGTAGTACTTCGGTACGCGCGCTGTGCGCGTACCGGCACCGGTCTCGCTCCCCGTACTGCCCCCGTCGGCGCCCATGGCCCGCCTTCCCGACTGCTGCGTTGCTGCCGTCACCGGCTCCTCCGTCTGTCGCGGCTCACATGGTGGCACGGTCCGGTCACGGGTCGTCGCCCTCCCTCAAGGTGTCGGTCCTATAACGGACGCGAGTGCACTTCTTATACACCCTTGACACCCCTAAAGGTCTAGGCCAAGCTCCCGGTACTGGTCTAAACCATTAAAGACCAGGTCCAGCCCCAGCAGAACTCGTCGAATGTCTTCGCGGTGGGTGGGGTTGCAGCATCCCTGAGGAGGGTTTGACGTGAAGCGCAAGCTCATCGTGGCTATTGGTGTCGCGGGCATGTTGGTTTCGATCGCGGCGTGTGGTTCGGGTGACAAGGAGTCGTCCACGGACCCGAAGGACCGTAAGGAAGACCTGACCGTCTGGCTCATGGGCGAGGCCCAGTCCACCTGGCCGGAGCTGGTCAAGGACGTCAACGCCGAGTTCAACAAGAAGTACCCGGGCGTCAAGGTCAAGGTTCAGTACCAGCAGTGGGCCGACAAGGTCAAGAAGCTGGACACCTCCCTCGGTGGCGACAAATTCCCGGACGTCGTGGAACTCGGCAATACCGAGACCATGCAGTACATCCTCAATGGTGCGCTCGGAGAAATCGACCCCAAGAAGTACGAGAACTCGGACACCTGGATCAAGGGTCTGAAGGACACGTGCTCCTTCGAGGGCAAGACGTACTGCGTTCCTTACTACGCCAGCGCCCGTCTGGCCGTGTACAACAAGGACATGCTGAAGGCCGGCACCGGCAGCGACGCCCTCCCGCAGACCGAGACCGAGTTCCTCGCCGCGATGGACAAGGTCTCCGCCGAGCTGGGCAAGAAGGACAAGCGCGCCTCCTCCCTCTACTTCCCGGGCCGCTACTGGTACGCCGCGATGTCCTACGTCGCCGCCTACGGTGGCCAGATAGCGTCGTACGACGAGGGCAGCAAGGAGTGGAAGGCCGCTCTGTCCACCCCGGAGGCCCAGAAGGGCATCCAGCACTACGTCGACCTGGTCAAGAAGTACAACAAGGCCGACGTGACGAAGGACGAGCAGGACCACGCCAACGTCATGGCCAACGAGAAGGCCGCGGTCATCTACGGCCAGGCCTGGGAGGCCGGCAGCGTCACCACGGGCGAGAACGGCAACCCGAAGCTCGAGGGCAAGATCGCCACGGCCGGTATGCCCGGCCCCGAGGGCAAGGCCCTCCCGTCCTTCATCGGCGGCTCGGACCTCGCCACGATCTCCAAGTCGAAGATCCAGGACCTCGGCGAGGAGTGGATCTCCCTCTTCACCAACGCGAAGTCCATGGAGGTCCTCGCGTCGAAGAACATCCTCCCCAACAACGAGAAGCAGCTTGAGCCGCTGAAGGCGAAGCCGGAGACCGCCGCCATCGCCAACGCGGTGCCGGACGCCTGGTTCACGCCGATCGCGCCGGGCTGGGCCTCCGTGGAGAAGGAGGAGATCCTCCAGAACATGCTCCTGGAGATCGTCAAGGGCTCCTCTGTCGCCGACGCCACCAAGAAGGCCGACGAGAAGATCAACGCGCTGATCAACAAGGAATCCTGACCTTCCGATCGCCAGGCAGGGGCCCGGCGCCAGCGCCGGGCCCCCGCTCCTTTCCCCGCAAGTGAACGCCGTGAATTCCGGGGCCCGCCCCGGACCCGCGATGGAAGGTCAGCCACGTGTCTGCCGCTGATACCAAGGCCGCCGGGCCGCCGGTCCCCGTACCACCCGACCCGCAGGCGACCGGGAAGTCGTCCTCCCACGACGATGCGCCCCGGGTGCAGAAGAGGAAGCGGAAGAAGGGTGAACTCCTCCCCTATTTCCTGATCCTCCCGGCGATCGTGGCGATCGCCGCCGTCTACCTCTACCCGCTCGGCAAGACGGTCGTCATGTCCTTCCAGGACATGGGCCGCCGTGAGCTGTGGTCCGGAGAACCGGCCCCCTGGGTCGGCTTCGAGCAGTTCACCAACATCCTCGGCGACTCCGAGTTCTGGTGGGTCACCTTCCGCACCGTCGTCTTCATGGTCATCTGCGTGACGCTGACCATGGGACTCGGGCTGCTGGTCGCCCTGCTGATGCGCAAGCTCTCCACCTGGGTCCGGCTGGTGCTCACCGCCTGCCTCGTCGCCGCCTGGTCGATGCCGCTGATGGTGGCCGCCTCGATCTTCCGGTTCATGGCCGACTCCGACTACGGCCTGATCAACACCCTGATCGCCAAGGTCGTCGGCGAGGACTGGCTCGGACACAACTGGTACCTCGACCCGATCCAGGGCTTCGGCATCATCACCCTGCTGGTCGTCTGGGGCGCCATCCCGTTCGTCGTCGTCACCCTGTACGCCGCTCTCACCCAGGTCCCCCAGGAGCTGGAGGAGGCCGCGGCCCTCGACGGCGCCAGTGCGTACGGCATCTACAAGTTCGTCACCTGGCCGGTCATCAAGCCGGTCTTCACCATGGTCGCCACTCTCTCGGTGATCTGGGACTTCAACGTCTTCGGCCAGATCTGGCTGCTGCGCGGCAACAAGCCCGAGCCCGAGTACGAGACCCTCGGCCTCTACTCCTACTCCAAGGCGTTCGAGTCCACCTCCTTCAGCCAGGGCACCGCGATCGCCCTGATCACGGTGCTGCTGCTGTCCGGCGTGGCCGTGTACTACCTGCGCCAGCTCATGAAGACGGGAGAGGTCGAATGAGCAGCTCGACCCAGACGACACAGGCGCTGCGGCCCGACCGCAAGAAGAGCCGGCTGCACTTCGACCTCATAGGCCTCGGCATCGCCCTGGTCATGGTCTTCCCGGTCTACTGGCTGGTCATCAGCGCCCTGCGGCCCAACCGGGAGATCCGCAGCTACGACCAGACCCTGTGGCCCACGTCGATCACGTTCGACAACTTCGTCCGGGCCACGGAGCAGCCGAACTTCGGCACCGCCATCCAGTCCAGCCTGATCGTCGCGGTCACCGCGGTGGTCGGCGGCATGATCATCGCGACCCTGGCGGCCCTGGCGATCGGCCGGTTCCGGTTCTTCGGCCGCAAGGCCCTGGTCCTGATCATGATCCTGGTCCAGATGCTGCCCCCGACGGCGATGCTCATCCCGATCTACGCCCAGCTCAACGCGATGGGCGGGATCGACGAGTACTGGGGCCTGATCGTCGTCTACCTGGTCTCCACGCTGCCCTTCGCCACCATCATGATCCGCGGCTTCGTCGTGAACATCCCGGTGGAGCTGGAGGAGTCCGCGATGGTGGACGGGTGCACCCGCTTCCAGGCCTTCCGTCGGGTGATCTTCCCGCTGCTCGCCCCCGGGCTGGCCGCCGCGTCGATCTTCGCCCTGGTGAACGCGTGGAACGAGTACCTCTTCGCGTACATCCTGATCAACGACAACTCCAAGTACACGCTGAACGTATGGCTGATGACGTTCACGACCGAGCGCGGAACGGACTACGGCGCCCTCATGGCGGCGTCGACCATGATCGCCATCCCTGTCGTCGTGTTCTTCATGATCATCCAGAAGAAGATGGCCGCAGGCCTCACTTCCGGCGCTGTGAAGGGATAGTGCGGGCCCATGACCACCCTCGTTTCCACCACGGACACCGTGACGCGCGACGCGCTCGCCGTGCTCCAGCCCGGTTTCACCGGCACCACCGCCCCGGACTGGCTGCTGCGCCGCGTCGGTGAAGGCCTCGCCTCGGTCGGCCTGTTCGGCCGCAACATCACCTCGCCCGAACAGCTCACCGCCCTCACCGAGCGGCTGCGCTCCGAGCGGGAGGACGTCCTCGTCGCCATCGACGAGGAGGGCGGCGACGTGACCCGCCTGGAGGTCACGCACGGCTCCTCCTTCCCCGGCAACCTGGCCCTCGGCTCGGTGGACGACGTCCACCTCACCCGGGCCGTCGCCCAGGAGCTCGGTCGCCGGCTCGCCGAGTGCGGCGTCAACCTCAACTGGGCGCCGTCCGCCGACGTCAACTCCAACCCGGGCAACCCGGTCATCGGCGTGCGCTCCTTCGGCGCCGACACCCGCCTGGTCGCCCGGCACACCGCCGCGTACATCGAGGGGCTCCAGGCCGCCGGCGTCGCCGCCTGCACCAAGCACTTCCCCGGGCACGGCGACACCGCGGTCGACTCGCACCTGGCGCTGCCCCGCATCGATGTGGACCTCGACACCCTGCACGCCCGTGAACTGGTGCCTTTCCGGGCGGCCATCGCCGCGGGTTCCAAATCGGTTATGAGCGCGCATATCCTGCTTCCCGCGCTCGACCCGGACCGTCCGGCGACCCTGAGCCCGCAGATCCTCACCGGTCTGCTGCGCCAGGAGCTGGGCTACGACGGCCTCATCGTCACCGACGCCGTGGAGATGGACGCCATCGCCGGTACGTACGGCATCGAGCGCGGGTCCGTCCTCGCCCTCGCGGCGGGCGCCGACGCCATCTGTGTGGGCGGCGGCCTGGCCGACGAGGAGACGGTGCTGCGGCTGCGCGACGCCCTCGTCGCGGCCGTGCGCAGCGGGGACCTGACCGAGGAGCGGCTCGCCGACGCGGCCGCCCGTGTACGAGCCCTGGCGTCCTGGACGCAGAGGGCCCGGGGGGATGTCCCGGAGCCGGGCGCGGCAGTGCAGGAGGGGACCGCGCCCGGCACCGGAGTCAGCTCCGACATCGGTCTGGTCGCCGCCCGCCGCGCGGTCCGGGTGACCGGCTCCGGCGACCGGCTGACCGGGGCGGCGTACGTCGCCTCGTTCAGCGCGGTGGCGAACATCGCGGTCGGCGACGAGACCCCGTGGGGCATCGCCGCCGAGCTGGGCAGGATCCTGCCCGGCACCGGCACGGACACCTACACCGACCAGAGCGCCGCCCCGGCGGACGCGATCCTGGCGGCGGCGGGGGAGCGGCGCATCGTCGCCGTGGTCCGCGACGAGCACCGGCACGCCTGGATGGGCGCCGCGCTCGACGCACTGCTGGCGGCCCGCCCGGACACGATCGTGGTCGAGATGGGCCTGCCCCAGTCGGACCCGCGCGGCTCGCTGCACATAGCGACCCACGGAGCGGCCCGGGTCTGCGGCCTGGCAGCAGCGGAAGCAGTCACCGGCACGAAGGCCTGACGGCTCGGGCCGGCCACATCAAGCCCGTCCGGCGATTGAGGGCGAGGCATCGGGCCGGCCACTCCAAGCCCGTCCGGCGATTGAGGACAAGACCTCACGCCGGACGAGCCGCACCGAGTACGACACCGCACGGCCGAGGGCCGGGACACCGACAGGCGTCCCGGCCCTCAGCCGTGCGAGAGGTCGAGCCCTACAGCCCCTGCCACCCCGGCTTCGCCGCATACGTGGCGCGGAAGTAGTCCGCCAGCTTCAGCTTCGACGCGGCCGCCTCGTCCACCACCACCGTCGCGTGCGGATGCAGCTGCAGCGCCGAGGCCGGCACGATCGAGGCGACCGGCCCCTCCACCGTCTGGGCGACGGCCTCCGCCTTGCCCTCACCGGTGGCCAGCAGGATCGGGTGGCGGGAATCCAGGATCGTCCCGATGCCCTGCGTGATCACGTGGTGCGGCACCTGCTCGATGTCGTCGTCGAAGAAGCGCGCGTTGTCGACCCGGGTCTGCTGCGTCAGCGTCTTGATCCGGGTACGGGAGGCGAGCGAGGAGCACGGCTCGTTGAAGCCGATGTGCCCGTCCGTGCCGATGCCCAGGAGCTGGAGGTCGACGCCGCCGGCCTCGGCCAGCGCCCGGTCGTAGGCCTCGCAGGCCGCCTGGACGTCCTCGGCCGACCCGTCGGGTCCCATGAAGGAGGCCTCGGAGAGCCCGAGCGGCTCGATGACCTCGCGCAGCACCACGGAGCGGTACGACTCCGGGTGGCCCGCGGGCAGCCCGACGTACTCGTCGAGCTGGCAGATCCGGGAGCGCGACGCGTCGACCGCGCCGGAGGCGACCTTCGCCGCGAGCGCGCGGTAGATGGGCAGCGGGGTCGAGCCGGTGGCAACGCCGAGCAGGGCGTCGGGCTTGCGGGCGATCAGCGCGGCGATGGCCTCCGCGATCAGTTCGCCGCCTGCCGCGGCGTCCGGGACGATGACAACTTCCACGCTGTGCCTGCCGATCTGACTAGGGGAGCCGGTGGTATAGACCAATCAAGCTCCAATTTAGCAGAATCGGGCAGCTGTCCGGTGAACAGTCCGCCCATCGGCACGCACGCACACCTGCCCGCACACACACGCGCACGCGGCACAGGCCGGCACACACGCACGCACCGGCCCGCTGGCGGCGCACGGCATTGCCTGGTCGACTGGGGAGGCCTGACCGGAACGGCGCGGATCGCGCATCCCCGCGCACGCGCCGTCCCGTACGCCGACAGCGCAGGAGGCCCCCACATGTCCGCCACCCCTCCGGCCGACCCGGGCGGCCAGGGCGACGAGCCCGGCCGCATCATGTCCGGCGAGATGGCCGAGCAGCCCGCGATGCTCCGCCGCATCCTCGAACAGGGCGCGCCCCGCATCCGCGAGGTCGCCGCCGAGATCGCGGCCCGCAAGCCCCGGTTCGTGCTGCTCACCGCCCGGGGTACGTCGGACAACGCGGCGCTGTACGCCAAGTACCTGCTGGAGATCCGCCTCGGGCTGCCCTGCGGACTGGCCTCGATGTCCACCACGACGGCCTACGGCGCCCGGCCGGACCTGCGGGACGTCCTGGTGGTCACGGTCAGCCAGTCGGGCGGCTCGCCGGACCTGGTGGCCTCCACGAGGGCCGCCCGGGAGGCCGGGGCCGTCACCCTCGCCGTCACCAACAACCCGGACTCCGCGCTGGCGGCGGTCTCCGAGTACCACATCGACATCCTGGCGGGCCCGGAGAAGGCGCTCCCGGCCACCAAGACGTACACCGCCTCCCTGCTCTCCCTCTACCTCTTCGTGGAGGGCCTGGGCGGCCGCGACGGTACCGACGCCGCCGCGGGTCTGCCCGACCTCGCGGGCGCGATCCTGGGCCGCCGGGCCGAGGTCAAGGCGCTGGCCGCCCGCTACCGTTTCGCCGAACGCATGGTGATCACCTCGCGCGGCTACGGCTACCCGACGGCCAAGGAAGCGGCCCTGAAGCTGATGGAGACCAGCTACATCCCCGCTCTCTCCTACTCCGGCGCGGATCTGCTGCACGGGCCGCTGGCGATGGTCGACAACATCTCCCCGGTGATCGCCGTGGTCACCGACGGCCGGGGCGGCGAGGCCCTCCAGCCGGTGCTGGACCGGCTGCGCGGACGCGGCGCGGACCTCTTCGTGGTCGGCCCCAAGGCCCAGGTGGAGGCGGCCTCGGCCGGCTTCTCGCTGCCCACGGCGGGCGTCCCGGAGGAGTTGCAGCCGATCCTGGAGATCCTGCCGTTGCAACTGCTGGCGTACGAGGTGACGATCGCCCGGGGCCAGGACCCCGATGCGCCCCGCGCCCTGGCCAAGGTCACCGAGACCCGCTGAACGCGTCCCTGTCCGGGAGGGCCCCGGAAACACCCGCGGGCCGCGGCGCCAGAGCGGGACCCTCAGCCCGCCCGGCACCGCAGCCCGGAGCTACCTGGCCGGCGGTGTGCGGTGCCCCCGGCCACTGGAGGCACCGGCGCAGTCAGGGCAGAGAGTGCCGGAGCCTCGGTCCGCTCTCCTGTGCGGGGAGAGCGGAGGTCTTGATGAACATTGTGGACTAGACCAATTGCCCGTGTCCATCCGTGTGCACGACATTCTCGGTCGGGGCTCCGCGCCTGTCCATCGTCGTACCCATGGCACGGCCCGGCGGGCCGATCGGTTCGAACGCCTGCGGTAACCCCAGGTACGCTCCACACGTGCCCTCCATGAACGACCTCGTCCGCCAGCACACCGCTCTGAGCGACACCGACCTCGAGTGGCTCCATCTGCTGGTCTCGGAGTGGCAACTGCTCTCCGATCTGTCCTTCGCCGACCTCGTGCTGTGGGTCCCCACCCGCGACGGCACGCGGTACGTCTCCGTCGCCCAGATGCGCCCCAACACCGGGCCCACCTCCTATCAGGACGACATGGTCGGCCACCTGGTGCCGCGCGGCCGCCGCCCGCTGCTGGACGCGGCCCTGGACGAGGGCCGGATCGTGCGCGAGGGCGACCCGGAGTGGCGCGAGGAGGTGCCCGTACGGGTCGAGTCCATTCCCGTACGCCGCGAGGGCAGGGTCCTCGGCGTCATCGCCCGCAACACCAACCTGCTCACCGTGCGCACCCCCTCCCGGCTGGAGCTCACCTACCTCCAGTCCGCCTCCGACCTGGCCCAGATGATCGCCGCCGGGTCGTTCCCCTTCCCCGGCCAGCAGGTCGACATGGACGCCTCCCCGCGCGTGGGCGACGGCCTGATCCGGCTCGACGCCGACGGAATCGTCCAGTACGCCAGCCCCAACGGCCTCTCCGCCTACCACCGCCTCGGCCTCGCCTCCGACCTCGTCGGCCACCACCTCGGCACCACCACCGCCGAACTGGCCCCGTCCCGGGGGCCGGTGGACGAGGCCCTGGTCAAGGTGGCCAGCGGTTACGCGCCCCGCGAGTTCGAGGTCGAGTGCGCGGGCGGCGTGATCCAGCTGCGGGCCATCCCGCTCAAGCCCAAGGGCGTCCGCATCGGCTCCCTGGTCCTGCTCCGGGACGTCACCGAACTGCGCCGCCGCGAACGCGAGTTGATCACCAAGGACGCGACCATCCGGGAGATCCACCACCGGGTGAAGAACAACCTCCAGACGGTGGCGGCCCTGTTGCGCCTCCAGGCCCGCAGGATGGACTCCGAGCAGGGTCGCGAGGCGCTCAACGAGGCGGTCAGGCGCGTCGGTTCGATCGCCATCGTCCATGAGACGCTGTCCCAGAATCTGGACGAGCGGGTCGAGTTCGACGAGATCGCCGACCGGGTCATCGCGATGGTCTCGGAGATCTCCCCGGGCAAGGTGACCTGCCGCCGAACCGGACGCTTCGGCATCCTCGACGCCGAGGTCGCCACCCCGCTCTCCATGGTGCTGACCGAGGTTCTGCAGAACGCCCTGGAGCACGCCTTCGCCGTGGCCGACCACGGGACGGTGGAGGTCTCCGCCGTGCGCGGCGGATCGCCCACCGAGGGGCGGCTGCTGATCACCGTCACCGACGACGGGCGCGGACTGCCCGAGGGATTCGACCCGAAGCGGTCCGGCAACCTCGGGCTCCAGATCGTACGGACGCTGGTGGAGGGGGAGTTGGGCGGCACGTTCGGCATGGTTCCGGCGCCCGAACGCGGCACCCAGGTGGTGCTGGACCTCCCGGTCCGCGCCGACAAGTAGGACATCCCGCGCCGGCAAGCAGGAAGAACCGGAGCACACAGCAGAGCGGGCCCGGACCGTGGTGACGGTCCGGGCCCGCTCCGTGATGCTCACGTTGCGATGCGCTTCGGGGTACTGCGCGCTGCGACTCGAAGGCGGGGCTGTGCGTACGCTCTGTACGCGCCGCCGGGCTGAGGCTTGGTGCGGTTCTCGCTCAGGCGCTTGCGTTGCGCGCCCGGTTGCGAGCGGCGCGGCGCTTCATCGCGCGGCGCTCGTCCTCGCTGAGTCCACCCCAGACGCCGGAGTCCTGGCCGGACTCGAGCGCCCACTGCAGGCACTGCTCCATGACGGGGCAGCGGCGGCAGACAGCCTTGGCTTCCTCGATCTGCAGCAGCGCAGGACCGGTGTTGCCGATGGGGAAGAAAAGCTCAGGGTCTTCCTCACGACAAACGGCGTTGTGACGCCAGTCCATGGCTGCTACCTCTCCTTGGTATTACACGCTTGTTGCTTGTGAATGTGAACGCTTTCACGAATCCCCCCGTAGATGACGGGCCGACTCCCAGATGGACTGGGTGTGGTCTGTGATGGTGAGGAGGGGTTCTGGCTCTCAGTGGAGGCCGGTGTTGCGGGCCGTCCCGATCGCCATGTAGAGATTCGCAAACCTCGGCGGCGGATACAACCCCTTCTGGAAAGTTTTTTTTGATTCCTCGGTGTCGACTAGGTCACAGCCGCACTTCTTAGGGGTGGGGGCCAGTCCAAACGTTCGAGTTAAAGGACTTTAGGCCCTTCCACTCACACAATCACACGCAGTGCACGGCGTACGCCTGTGAACGTCACGCTCGTACGCAGTCCCAGGTGGTCGCCGTCCATCTGGAAGGGCAGTGGGACCTTTGAATGCAAGGTGAAGTCCGTGAGGTCATGTCGTGAAACAGCGTGCTTGCCGCGCGGCCCCTTCTCGGGGCTCGAAGTGAGCAGCTGGGTGCCGTAGCGGGCCACCGCCGGGGTGGACAGACGCTTCAGTCCGAGGACGTCCAGCGCCGTGTCGAAGGAGGCCTTCGGCGAGGCGTACATCGGGCGATTGCCCAGGTAGGTCCAGGGGGCGGTGTTGCAGATTATGGAGAGCGCGAGGTCGGTCACCGGGTCCTGGCCGGGCACGTCGAGCGTGATCTGCCCGTGTCTGCGGTGGGCCTCGTTCAGGAACTGCCGCACCACCTGGCGCACATACAGGGCATGGGTCGAACGCTTCCCGTGCTCGCGTTTCTGTTCGACCCGGCCGATGACTCCGGCGTCGAATCCGAGACCGGCACAGAAAGTGAACCAGCGTTCGGGGACGGACTCGTCCTCGGTCCCCGGGGTGCCGGCCGCCAGTCCGAGCCCGACCGTGCGTTCGGTCCGGTTCTCCAGGGCGTCCAGGATCGCGCCGGTCGCCTCCACCGCGTCGTTCGGCAGCCCCAGGGCGCGCGCGAAGACATTGGTGGACCCGCCGGGGACCACGGCGAGCTTCGGGAGGCTGTCCACGTCCGGGCCCCGGTGCAGCAGCCCGTTCACGACCTCGTTCACCGTGCCGTCGCCGCCGAGGGCGACCACCAGATCGATGTCGTCGCTGTCCGCCGCCCGCCGTCCCAGATCCCGTGCGTGCCCCCGGTACTCGGTGGTCACCGCCTCCAGCTTCATCTCGCTGGCCAGCGCGTGGATGAGCACGTCACGGGTGCGGGCACTGGTGGTGGTAGCAGCTGGGTTGACCACGAGGAGTGCGCGCATGACGGCCAGCCTACCTACCGGGCGGTTCGGTGCTGTAGTCCCGGTTCGCTGCGCTCCAGCTCGGTGACGGAACGTGACCGGTGGCCCCGTCGTGCGCCCGAACGGGTGAGGCTCCTCCGCACCCCGGCTTCACTTCCGGGTCCCCGGGATGCCAACCTGAAAGGCGTGAGTACTCAAGCGACCCCCTCCACGCCGTCGCCCTCCGCCGCGGAGCGCCCGACCAGGATCACCGTCCTCGCCGGGGTCAACGCCCTGGAAGGCCTGGCGCTCGCCCTCGGCGGTGTCTACATGCTGGTCATGGGGCTGCTCGGGAAGCTGGAGAGCACGCAGCAGGCGGAGACGGTCGGGATCACCCTGGTCGCGCTCGGCGCGATCCCGCTGATCGCCGCCCGCGGACTGCTGCTCCTGCGCAGCTGGAGCCGGGGGCCCGCGCTGATCACCCAGATCATGGCGCTGCCGGTGGCCTGGACGCTGCTGCGCTCGCAGGGCGCGCTGATCCCCACCGGGATCGTCCTGGCGGCGGTCGCCGTCACCGGCCTCGTGCTCATCCTCAAGCCCGCGACCACCCAGGACCTGGGCATCCGCCGGGGCCCCAGGACGACCCCCGAGGCCTGAGCGGCTGTCGGGTGGCCCCGGGCCCGACGGCCTCCGAACCGGCGGACGCCTTCTCGCCTACTCCTCGACGAGCAGCCGCTCGCGCAGCTGCGCGAGGGTCCGGGCCAGCAGCCGGGAGACGTGCATCTGCGAGATGCCGACCTCCTGGGCGATCTGCGACTGGGTCATGTTCCCGAAGAAGCGCAGCAGCAGGATGCGCTTCTCGCGCGGCGGCAGGTCCTCCAGGAGCGGCTTGAGCGACTCCCGGTACTCCACGCCCTCCAGCGCCTCGTCCTCCGAGCCCAGCGTGTCCGCGACCGCGGGCGACTCGTCGTCCGTGTCCGGCACGTCCAGCGAGAGCGTGCTGTACGCGTTGGCCGACTCCAGGCCCTCCAGCACCTCCTCCTCGGAGATGCCCAGCCGCTCGGCCAGCTCGTGCACCGTCGGGGAACGGCCGTGCTGCTGGGAGAGCTCCGCGGTGGCCGTGGTCAGCGACAGCCGCAGCTCCTGGAGACGGCGCGGCACCCGCACCGCCCAGCCCTTGTCCCGGAAGTGGCGCTTGATCTCGCCGACCACCGTGGGGGTGGCGTACGTCGAGAACTCCACGCCCCGGTCCGGGTCGAACCGGTCCACGGACTTGATCAGCCCGATCGTGGCCACCTGCGTCAGGTCGTCCAGCGGCTCCCCGCGGTTGCGGAAGCGGCGGGCCAGGTGCTCCACCAGCGGCAGGTGCATCCGCACCAGTCTGTTGCGCAGCTCGGCCTTCTCGGCCGAACCGTCGGGCAGCTCCCGCAGCTCGAAGAAGAGGGCCCGGGCCCCGCTGCGGTCGTGTGGATCGTGGTGCCCGTGCTCGCTCATCTGGCCCGCCCGCCCTGCCTGCGACTGCTGCTCCACCGCGACGTCGATGCTCTCGGGCCCGTCCGCTCCGTCCACCGGATGCGGCCGGGCCTGTTGCTCCGGGATGCCTGCTGGGCGCACCACCCCGGATCGGATCGTCTCGTCCCGCACAGGACCGTCCCCGTTCCCGTCGCTCACGCCGGCCCGGGGCCCGCGCCGCGCTGTTTGTAGAGGCTGATGCTGACCGTACGGTCGTCGGCGACCGTGGAGTCGACCTTGCCGGCCAGTGCGGAGAGCACCGTCCAGGCGAAGGTGTCGCGCTCGGGCGCCCGGCCGTCCGTGGTGGGCGCCGACACCGTCACTTCGAGGGAGTCGTCGACGAGTCGGAAGACGCAGCTGAGGACGGAACCCGGCACGGCCTGCTGGAGCAGGATCGCGCAGGCCTCGTCGACCGCGATACGAAGATCCTCGATCTCGTCGAGAGTGAAGTCCAAACGCGCTGCGAGACCGGCCGTGGCCGTTCGCAGCACCGACAGGTAGGCACCCGCAGCGGGCAGCCGGACTTCTACGAAGTCCTGATTCCCGGGCTCGCCTGCGATCTGGGACACCCTCACCTCCAAGGTGGCACAAACTCTTTCGAGGTTCCGGGAAGGGTGGCCCGGAGCCATGCGGTCCGTCGACGGTTCTTCGGCTCGGCGACGTTATCGGATCCATGATGCCGTGTCGTACGGACCCCATATCCCGGCCGTCACTCATGGTAAGCCCACGCGTACGCACAGTGGCTAGGGGTCTGCGGCGTCCAATTGCGAAGAACCGGCGCCGCATTGACGTACCCAGGCGTCAGACGATCGAACCGTCCTCGAAGCACCAGCGCCAGCTCTCGTCCGCCTCGAAGCTACGCATCACGGGGTGACCGGTCGCCCGGAAGTGTCCGGTCGCGTGTCGCAGCGGCGACGAATCGCAGCAGCCGACGTGCCCGCAGGTCAGGCAGAGCCGCAACTGCACGGGGTGGGTGCCCGCCTCCAGGCACTCGGGGCACGTCTCACCGAGGGGCACGGGCTCGGGGCGTGGCAGATCCGCTACATGCGCACACTCGCTCATGATGGGCAGGTTACGACGGATCCGAGGACGGTGGGATGGACGCGCTGCCGCTGGTGGCCCTGGTCGCGGTCAGTGCGGCGGTGGCCGGCGCGGCCCGCCGCACCCCGGTGCCCGCCCCGCTCGTCCTGGTCGCCGTGGGGCTCGTGGCCGGCTATCTGCCGGGTGTTCCGACGTACCACCTGGACGCCCACGTGGTGCTCCCGCTGCTGCTTCCGCCGCTGCTCCACACGGCGGCCGTGGACAGCTCCTACCTGGATCTGCGGGCCAACGTCCGGCCGGTCGCGCTGCTCTCCGTGGGGTACACCCTCTTCGCGACGGTCGCCGTGGGCTGGCTGGCGCACCTGATCATCCCGGACCTGCCGCTGACCGCCGCGCTGGTCCTGGGGGCGGTCATCGCCCCGCCGGACGCCGTGACGGCCGCCGCCATCGCCCGCCGGGTCGGGCTGCCCTCCCGGGTGACCACGATCCTCCAGGGCGAGTCCCTGGTGAACGACGCCACGGCGATCACCGCGTTCAAGGTGGCGCTGGCCGCCGCGGTGGGGGAGGGGATGAGCTGGGGCGCCGGGATCGGCGAGTTCCTGCTGGCCGCGGTCGGCGGGGTCGGCGTCGGGCTCCTGCTGATGGTGCCGCTCCACTGGCTGCGCACCCACCTGAAGGAAGCCCTCCTCCAGAACACGCTCTCCCTCCTGATCCCTTTCGTGGCGTACGCGGCGGCCGAACGGGTGCACGCCTCCGGGGTGCTCGCCGTGGTCGTCGTCGCCCTCTACCTGGGCCACCGTTCCTGGCAGGTCGACTTCGCGACCCGTCTTCAGGAGGCGGCCGTCTGGAAGATGGTGGCGTTCATTCTGGAGTCCGCGGTGTTCGCCCTGATCGGGCTCCAGCTGCCGTTCGTCCTGAAGGGGCTCGGCTCGTTCGGCGTGGGGGAGGCGCTCGGTTACGCGGCCATCGTGTTCCTGGCCGTCGTCGTGGTCCGCTTCGTCTGGGTCTACCCGGCCACCTATCTGCCCCGGTGGCTCTCGCGCCGCGTCCGGGAACGCGAGCCCGGCACCGACTGGACCGCCCCGCTGATCGTGGGCTGGGCCGGGATGCGCGGGGTCGTCTCGCTCGCCGTCGCGTTCTCCGTCCCGCTGGTCATGCACGACGGCGAGCCCTTCCCGGCCCGCAGCCTGGTGCTGTTCCTGACCTTCACCACGGTCATCGGGACCCTGGTGATCCAGGGGCTGACGCTGCCCGTCCTCGTCCGCGTGCTGAAGCTGCCGGGCCCCGACCCGCAGACCGTCACCCTCATCGAGGCGCAGGCCCAGAGCGAGGCGTCCGAGGCCGCGGAGGCCCGCCTCGACCGGCTGCTCGCCGACCCTCACAGCAGCCTGCCGCCACCGTTGGCGGACCGGCTGCGCAGTGTGCTGGAACGCCGCCGCAACGCCGTGTGGGAGCGGCTGGGCGCCGCCGACCCGGTCACCGGGGAGTCGGCGGACGACACCTACCGGCGGCTGGCGAGGGAGATGATCGAGGCCGAGCGCGAGGTCTTCGTCCGGCTCCGGGACGAGCGGCGGATCGACGACGAGATGATGCGCACGCTCCTGCGCAGACTGGACTTGGAGGAGGCGGCGGCCTACCGGGAGACGGGCGACTCCTGAACGGGCCGTGGGTCGGGGGTGCCGGTGATCACGGCGCTCACCCGCGCGCCCGGGGCGAACGCCCCCTCCCCGGTCAGCGTGGTCAGCGCGAACAGCAGCTTGGCGACGTACACCCGTTCCACGGGCAGCCCGTGCCGGTCCTCGAAGTCCGCGGCGAAGGCCTCCAGCTCCGGGGTGGAGCGGGCGTAGCCGCCGAAGGCGAAGCGTTCGTCCAGCGACCAGCTCCCGGACGGGCCGCCGAACGCCTCGCGCTGGAGCCGCTCCACTTCCCGCCCGAGGAAGCCGCCGCGCAGTACCGGGACACCCAGGGCCCGCTGCCCGGGGCCCAGACCGGCGGCGAGTCCGGCCAGGGTGCCGCCGGTCCCGCAGGCCACGGCCGCCACCTCGCACTCCCCGGCCAGCTCGCGCCCCAGCGCCGTACAGCCCCGTGCGGCCAGCGCGTTGCTGCCGCCCTCCGGGATGACCTCCACGTCCCCGAACAGGCTCAGCAGCCCCTCCAGGACCTCGGAGGAGGCCTTCGCCCGGTACGTCGTACGGTCCACGAAGTGCAGGCGCATGCCGTCGGCCGCGCACCGGGCGAGCGACGGGTTGAGCGGCCGGCGCGCCAGCTCGTCGCCGCGGACGACGCCGACGGTGGGAAAACCCAGCAGCCGTCCGGCCGCCGCGGTGGCCCGGAGGTGGTTGGAGTACGCGCCGCCGAACGTCAGCACGGTGCGCCCGGCGGCGGCCTCCAGGTTGAGCGCGAGTTTGCGCCACTTGTTGCCCGGCAGGTCGGGGTGGATCAGATCGTCCCGCTTCAGGAGCAGCCTCACCCCGTGGCGCGCGAAGCGTTCGTCGCGGACCTCCCGCAGGGGGGAGGGCACCCGGGGCCGCAGGAGGGCGTCGAGGCGGGGCGGGCTGTTCACCCGTCCATTGTCGCCTCTCCGCCGTTTCGGGAAGCGGCCAGCCAGAGGTCCGGGCCGAACACCTCGTAGTGGACGTCGGCGGGCCGGACGCCCACCTCCAGCAGCTGGGCCCTGACGGATCGCATGAAGGGGAGCGGGCCGCACAGATAGGCGTGCGTCCCCGGTCGTACGGTGATGCCTTCGAGGTCGACGAGGCCGGTGCGGTTCGCCGGCTGCCCGGCCTCCGGGGCCTCGTACCAGAAGTGCGCCTCGGCGTCCGCGAGCTTCCCCGTCAGCCGGACGTGCTCGGTGCGCAGGGCGTGGTCGGCCGGTGAGCGGTCGCCGTGCACGACGGTGACCGGGCCGCTGTGGCCCTCCTGGGCGAGGTGTTCCAGCATCGACAGCATGGGGGTGCAGCCGATGCCCGCCGAGGCCAGCAGCAGGGGCGCGTCCGGATGGTCGAGCACCAGGTCCCCGTAGGGGACGGAGACGCGCAGCAGATCGCCCGCGCGGGTGTGCTCGTGCAGGTGCCGGGAGACCTCGCCGTCGGGCGAGCCCTGGCCGCGCACGCGCTTGACGGTGATCGACCGCAGCCGGGAGCCGGGGGCGCTGGAGAGGCTGTACTGGCGTATCTGACGGGCGCCGTCCGGGAGTTCCACCTGTACGGAGACGTACTGGCCGGGCCGGAAGGCGGGCGGGGGCGTGTCCTCGGCGGGGCGCAGCAGGAAGGTGGCGACGTCCTCGGTCTCCTCGACCCGGGCGGTCACCTCCCAGGTGTGCCACACATCGCCCGCCAGGACGCCCTGCTGCGCGTAGAGGCGCTCCTCGACGGCGATCAGGGAGCCCGCCATCAGCCAGTAGACCTCGTCCCAGGCGGCGGCGACCTCCGGGGTGACCGCGTCGCCCAGGACGTCGGCGATGGCCGCGAACAGATGGGTGTGCACCACCTCGTACTGTTCCGGCGTCACCCCGAGCGAGGCGTGTTTGTGGGCGATCCGGTCGAGCATCACGTCGGGCCGGGTGCCGGGCCGCTCGACCAGCTGGGTCGCGAAGGCGGCGATGGAGCCCGCGAGTGCCCGCCGCTGGTCGCCGGAGGCCTGGTTCCCCCGGTTGAACAGGTCCCGCAGCAGCTCGGGGTGGGCGGCGAAGAGCTTCTCGTAGAAGAGGTCGGCGATGTCCCCGATGGCCGCGCCGACGGCGGGAAGGGTGGCGCGGACGGTTGCGGTGGACCGGTCGGAGAGCATGACGGAGCTCCTTAATGGAATATGAGATGCATATTTAGGGGCGGCGCGGGGCCCCGTCGGCGCGTGGGTTCGTCCGTGCGGCCGGGGCGGTTTTCAGCCGGGTGGTG
The DNA here is from genome assembly GCF_018619185.1 of Streptomyces sp. McG3. Lineage (GTDB taxonomy): Bacteria > Actinomycetota > Actinomycetes > Streptomycetales > Streptomycetaceae > Streptomyces. The sequence continues at coordinate 28,485 of NZ_JAAXYC010000063.1, forward strand.
GTCCGCTGCCGATGCCCAGCAGCAGGGGGCCGGTGGGGGAGGCGACGAGGTCGGTGACGGTGATCGGGTCCAGCGCGGCGTAGAAGGCCTCCTGAGCCCCGCGCAGCGCCCCGCGCAGCCGGCAGGCGGAGCGGAGCGGGCAGGGGGTGTCGCCCTCGCACTCGACGACTTCCTCGGGCCCCTCCAGCTCCCGCACCAGCGAGCCGATCGACGCGGAGCGGCCGGCCGGGGTCAGGGTGAGTCCGCCGCCCCGGCCGCGACGGGCGTCGAGGAGGCCGAGGTGCTGGAGCCTGGCGACGACCTTCGCGGCGTGCGTGTACGGGACCCGCATGGTGGCCGCCACCTCGCGGGTGGTCGGCGGCTCCCGGCCCTCGGCGACCGCGAGTCGCATGAGGACGCGGAGCGCCACGTCCGTGAATCTCGTCAACCGCATGGTTCCACCGTAGATAAGTTGCACGAAGGATGCAAATTAAACGGTCCGCCGGGCGACGAGGAGCAACGTGCCCCGACCGAAGGCGGATTAGTCGCACTCTTTTGTGTAATGGCGACCCGGTCCTCCTGCTGAAAGGCTTTTGCACGCAGGTCAGCCCAAGATCGAGAGGACGTCAGATGTCCGTTGGTGAAGAGGTTCGCGACACGCAGGCGCCGCCGCAGCAGAGTCTGGGGACGGCAGCTGCGCGGAACCTCGCGACGACCACCAAATCCGCGCCGCAGATGCAGGAGATCACCTCGCGGTGGCTGCTGAAGATGCTGCCGTGGGTGCAGGTACAGGGCGGTACGTACCGGGTGAACCGTCGGCTCAGCTATGCGGTCGGCGACGGCCGGGTGACCTTCGTCCAGACCGGGGACCGGGTCTCCGTGATCCCCGCGGAGCTGGCGGAGCTGCCCGCCCTGCGGGAGTTCGGGGACGAGGAGGTGCTCGCCGAGCTCGCCCGCAGGTGCGAGCAGCGGGACGTGGCCGCGGGGGAGGTGCTCGCCGCCTCGGGGGACGCGGCGGACCGGGTCTTCCTGCTGGCGCACGGCAAGGTGGCGAAGGTCGGATCGGGCCCCTACGGGGACGAGACGGAGCTCGGGGTCCTCGCCGACGGCGCGTACTTCGGCGACCAGAGCCTGATCGACGGAGACGCCGTCTGGGAGTACACCGCACGGGCGGTCACCCCGTGCACGCTCCTCACCCTGAGCCGCGCCGACGTGTACAACCTCGCGGAGCGCGCGGCACCCCTGCGGGACCATCTCGCCGGTCTGCTCTCCATCCCGCGGCAGCGGACCAACCACTACGGCGAGGCGGCGATCGACCTCTCCGCCGGCCACGTGGGGGAGGCGGTCGTCCCGCACACCTTCGTCGACTACGACGCGGCGCCGCGCGAATACGAACTGAGCGTCGCCCAGACGGTGCTGAAGGTGCACAGCAGGGTCGCCGATCTCTACAACCAGCCGATGAACCAGACCGAGCAGCAGTTGCGGCTCACGGTCGAGGCGCTGCGCGAGCGCCAGGAGCACGAGCTGATCAACAACAGGGAGTTCGGACTGCTCAACAACTGCGACTACGGGCAGCGGCTCCAGCCGCACGACGGGGCGCCCGGCCCGGACGACATGGACGAGCTGCTCTCGCGCCGCCGCGGATCCAAGCTCTTCCTCGCCCACCCGAAGGCCATCGCCGCCTTCGGCCGCGAGTGCAGCCGGCGCGGACTCGTCCCGGAGAGCGTCGACATCGGCGGCCACCACGTGCCCTCCTGGCGGGGGGTGCCGATCTTCCCGTCCAACAAGATCCCCGTCTCCGACGCCCGCACCACCTCCATCATCTGCATGAGGACCGGCGAGGCCGAGCAGGGCGTCATCGGCCTCCAGCAGACCGGTATCCCCGACGAGATCGAGCCGAGTCTCTCGGTCCGCTTCATGGGGATCGACGAGCAGGCGATCATCTCCTACCTCGTGACGGCGTACTACTCCGCCGCCATCCTGGTACCGGACGCCCTCGGAGTGCTGGAGAACGTCGAGGTCAGCCGCTGGCACTGACCCCGGTTCACCCCGGGGGCCCGGGCGGCAGCCGCCCGGGCCCCCGGGTCCGCACCCCATCGATCCGCCCCAGGGAGTGACCGTGACCATGACCAGTACGGACGCAGCGACGGAAGGGCATGAGGCCGCGGCGCTCCTGGAGCGCACCCGTGCCGTCGTCGACCCACATCTGCGATCGGCCGTGGAGTCGCTGCCCGGCGGCATACGCCGCATCGCGATGTACCACTTCGGCTGGGAGAACGCCGACGGAACCCCTGCCGCCGGCCAGGCGGGCAAGGCCATCAGGCCGGCCCTGGTGCTGGCCGCCGCCCGCGCCCTGGGCGGCGATCCGGAACGCGCTGTCCGGGCCGCCGTCGCCGTGGAGCTCGCCCACAACTTCACCCTGCTCCACGACGACGTCATCGACGAGGACACCACCCGCAGGCACCGGCCCACCGCCTGGGCGGTCTTCGGCATCCCGGACGCCATCATCACCGGCGACGCCATGCTCGCCCTGGCTCAGCGGCTGCTGGCCGAGGATCCGCACCCGGCCGCCGCCCGCGCCGTCGCCCGCCTCTCCTCCTGCATCATCGAGCTGTGTGCGGGCCAGCAGGCCGACTGCGCCTTCGAGGAGCGCGGCCCCGACGAGGTCACGCTCGACGAATGCGTGGCCATGGCCACGGCCAAGACCGGCGCGCTGCTCGGCTGCGCCTGTGCGCTCGGAGCCCTCTACGCCGGGGCGGAGGACCGGGCGGTCCGCGCGATGGACGGGTTCGGGCGGGAGGCGGGCCTCTCGTTCCAGCTCATCGACGACCTGATCGGCATCTGGGGCGACCCGGACCGCACCGGTAAGCCCGTCGGGGCCGACCTGTCCGCCCACAAGAAGTCCCTGCCCGTGGTCGCCGCCCTCGCCTCGGGCACCCCGGCAGCCGCCGAGCTCGCCGCGCTCTACCGGGGGCCCATGACCACCGCCGGCGAGGTGAGCCGGGCGGCCGACGCGGTGGACCGGGCCGGCGGCCGTGACTGGGCCCAGGTCTGCGCCGCCGACCGGATGGCCCGCGCGGTCCACCACCTCTCCCGGGCGGTCCCCGACCCGAGCGCCGCCGGCGACCTGCTGGCACTGGCCGAATTCGTCACCCGCAGGACCAGCTGACCCACCTCGTGCGACCGGCGTCGTCCCATCAACTCTAGTATTCCGGAAGTGGGTTGAGCGAAAGCGGTACGGAGGGACGGCAGCCGGTCATGGGTATACGGATTCAGCAGGCGGAGCAGCGCGACCGGGAGTTGGTCGTCTCGGTCATGGAGGAGGCGTTCCACCACGACCCGGTCAGCAGCTGGGTGTTCCCCGACGACGCGCACCGGCGCGCGGTCCACGGCAGGTTCCTCGGTGTCTTCGTCGACATCGCCCTCGCGGAGGGCCGTATCGACATCGCCGAGGACGGGGCCGCGGTGGCGCTCTGGCTGCCGGTGCCGGCCGGGGCCCCCGAGGAGGAGGACCCCACGCCCGCCCTGATGCGGCGGACCGCCGACCCCGGCAACGAGCGGTGCGAACTGGTGGGCAGGCTCACCGGGGCCGTTCACCCGCACGACCGCGCGCACGCCTATCTGCTGATGATCGGCGTCTCCCCCGACCGCCAGGGAGAGGGCATCGGCGCGGAGCTGATCGGAGTGGAGCTGGAGCGCTGCGACCGGGAAGGGCTGCCGGCCTATCTGGAGGCGAGCAGCGCCCGGAGCCGGGCGCTGTACGAGCGGCTCGGATTCCGCTTCCCCGGCCGTACCGTCGACCTGCCGGACGGCCCGCCGATGTACCCCATGTGGCGGGAACCCCACGCGGGTTGAACCCGGAGGGTGGTACGGAAGCCGCCCGGGGCAGGGGCTACAGTCCCTGCTCATGACAGATGAGTCGTGGGCCGGCTGGTACCGGGACAACAAGGGTTCCGACGCCGTCGTCCTCACCACGGACGGGCGGCAGCTTCGGATCCGGATCCGAGGGGTCGACTTCGAGGGTGAGAGCTTCGACGACCTGGGGCCGGTCGCCGGCATGCCGCCGGAGAGCGGGATGTTCGCCCTCGCGGACGGCGCGCTCACCGACTGCGTACTGGAGTGGGATCTGCCGCTGCCCGTCCTCGTCGCGGGCACGCTCCGCCACGCCACGCTCAGCTGCCTGCTCTCCCTGCGCCGGGTCGACCCGGACCTCCACCTCGCCCTCCACCTGGACGGCGCGGTGTATGAATCGGCCCGCGCCGAGCGCGACTTCAACGCCGCCCTGACCGCCGTCCAGCGCATCCTCCCGGACGGCGTCCGGATCCAGACCTGTATCGCCTGCGCCTTCTCCGACTACTTCCCGGCCCCCGGCCGGGGGCTCTCCGGCGGGCTCGCCTGCTTCCGGGGGGCCAAGGACGCCTATCGGGGCTCGGCGGGCGAGGACGATGTGCTGGATCTGTGGGACCAGCGGTCCGGGTTCGTCCAGGAGGTCTGGAGCTGCCGCGAGTTCGAGGTGCGCCCGGCCGACGGCGCGGGCACCGGACATCGGGGAGCCTTCCCGCTGGAACTCGCCTGACCGACCGGCCCGGCCTGGCGCGACGGCCCGGCCCGGCCTGGCTTGACGTGACGGCCTGACCCGACCCGACCCGACCCGACCCGGCCCGGCCTGGCCTGGCACAACGGCCCGGCCCGGCCTGGCTTGACGTGACGGC
>NZ_JAAXYC010000565.1 GCF_018619185.1 Streptomyces sp. McG3
TCGAAGGATGCGCCGTCGCGAAGACCTCCGCGCCCAGATACCGCGCGAGCTGGACGGCCGCCATCCCGACCCCACCCGCACCCGCGTGAACCAGCACCCGCTCACCCGCACCCAGACCCGCGAGATCACCGAGGGCGTAGTACGCCGTCAGGAACGCCACCGGCACTGACGCCGCCTCCGCGAACGACCACTCCGCCGGGATCGGCGCCACGGTCCGCGCGTCAGCCACCACCACGTCGCCGAACGACTCCGGGATCAGGCCCATGACGCGGTCCCCGACGGCCAGGCCGGTGACGTCCGGACCGATCTCGGTGACCACCCCGGATCCCTCGCTGCCGAGCGTGGCATCGCCCGGGTACATGCCCAACGCGATCAGTACGTCACGGAAGTTCAGGCCCGTGGCACGCATCGACAGCCGGACCGTTCCCGGCGGCAGGGTCTCGGCGGCCCGCGGGTGCGAGGTCGTGGCCAGCTCGGTCAACGTCCCGCCGGGCCCGGTCGACAGCTGCCATGGGCCGTTCGCGGGCAGCCGCAGCCGGTCGGTGTCGTCCAGTTCGGCGAGGCTCGGCGCCATCACCTCACCGCCGCGCGTTGCCAGCTGATCGAGGCCGGCGGTCAGGACGACGGCCGAGGGCAGCGCGCGAAGAATGTCGCCCTCGGCGCGCGTGTCCCGCGGGTCGAGGTCCAGGAGGACGAAGCGATCCGGGTGCTCCGTCTGGGCTGACCTGATCATGCCCCAGATCGCGGACATGGCCGGGTCCACCGGGGACACCGGCGCCTCCGTGGTGGTCACCGCGCCCCTGGTGAGCACCAGCAGCCGGGCGTCGGCCAGGTGGGGCGAGGCGAGGAACGCCTGCACCTCGGTCAGCAGCCGTACGAGGATCGCCTCGGTGCGAGCGGCTTCCGGCTCGTCGTGCCCGGCGCCGGCTCCGCCGGTGCGTCCGGTCCCGTCCGAAGCACCAGACGCACCGGAGCAGGAGAGCACCACCATGGAGGGTGACGTGGCTCCGCCCTCCAGCGCCTGGTTCAGCGAGGCCAGATCCGGGTGATCGCCCGCGTCACTGCCCACCAGCACCCATTCGGGCGCCGGGTCACTGACGCTGTCGGCGGTCAGGCCGGGCACCGGTACCCACCGCATCCGCAGGAGTCGCGCAGCGGAGGCCGGGGGACCTGCGAGGCTCTCCTGGTTGATCGGCCGGAAGGCGAGGGACTCGACGGTGACCACAGGCCGTCCGCTCGGGTCGACAGCCTCGACGCTCACACCACCCGCACCCCGACGCAACCGGGCACGCAGGACCCGCGCACCAGCACGATGGACC
>NZ_JAAXYC010000566.1 GCF_018619185.1 Streptomyces sp. McG3
GGGAGCGTGCGGCGGGCGGGAAAGCCGCCGCGCGCGGGAAAGCGGACACGGCGCGGACGTCGGGCGAGGCGGGTGCGGAGGAGGCCGGTCCGGTCATCCGCACCCGGGGTCTGACCAAGCGCTACCGGGGCGGCCAGCTCGCCGTGGACAGCCTCGACCTGACCGTGCCCGGCGGCACCGTCTTCGGCTTCCTCGGCCCCAACGGCTCCGGGAAGACCACCACGATCCGGATGCTGATGGGCCTCATCGCCCCGACGTTCGGTACCGCGGAGGTACTCGGCCGCCCGATGCCGGGGGCCGTCCGCACGGTGCTGCCGGAGGTCGGCGCGCTGATCGAGGGGCCCGCGCTGTACGGCTTCCTGAACGGCCGGGAGAACCTCCTGTGCTACGACCGGGCCGACCCCACCGCCGACCCGCGCACCCGCGGGATCCGCGTCGACGAGGCCCTGGAGCGGGTCGGCCTCTCCGCCGCCTCCGGGAAGAAGGCCAAGGCGTACTCCCTCGGCATGAAGCAGCGCCTCGGGCTCGCCTCCGCCCTGCTGCGGCCGCGCCGGCTGCTGGTCCTGGACGAGCCGACCAACGGCCTCGACCCGCAGGGCATGCGCGAGATCCGTTCCCTGGTCCGGGAGCTCGCCGCCGAGGGCACCACGGTGTTCCTCTCCTCCCATCTGCTGGACGAGATCGAGCAGGTCTGTACGCACGCCGCGGTGATGGCCCGGGGCCGCCTGATCGTCCAGGGCACGGTCGCCGAGCTCGCCGAGGGCGCCCGGGGCCAGCTCGCCGTCACCACCCCCGACCCCGGGGACGCGGTCCGCATCCTCAAGGAGCACGGGCTCACCGGCCTGAGCGCCGACGGAGACCGGCTGACCGCCGACGCCCCGCCCGCCGACGTGGACCTCGCCGACCTCAACGCGGCGCTGGTGGCCGGCGGGGTGCGGGTGCGGTTCTTCGGCGTCGAGCGGGGCTCGCTGGAGGACGCCTTCGTCGCACTCACGGGAGAGGGATTCGATGTCGCAGGCTGAGACGGCACCGCAGGCCGGGACAGCACCGCACGCCGGGACGGCGGAAGCCGGCGATCCGGCGGGTCCTCGTGATCCGGTCCGTCCCCGCGATCCGGCGCGTCCCCGCAACCCGTTGTGGACGCTGGGTCTCCTCCGGTCCGAGATCACCACGCTGCTCCGCCGCCACCGGACCTTCGCCCTGCTCGGCGTGCTCGCCGCCGTACCCGTACTCATCGGGATCGCGGTCCGCATCGAGACGGGCGGCGGCGGTGGCGGGGCGGGCGGCCCCGACG
>NZ_JAAXYC010000064.1 GCF_018619185.1 Streptomyces sp. McG3
CTTGCGGCCCGAGGCGCCCCCGGAACGCGAAGGGCCGCAAGGGGGGCGAGCGGGGGTGCGAGAGAGGTACGGGCCGCTCGACAAACTTGATGAAAAGGCCTTCACCGGACACTCATCAGGCGCTCACCCCGCCTTCAGAGGCTGTACAGCGTGCCTCTACCACTCCGGCAGACCGTCGGCCTCTGTGCCGTCCTCGGACTCTGCGCTCTCCTCGCCGTCCCCGGCGCAGCCCCCGGCCTCAGCGTCGACGGGCGGCTCTCCCTGGCCGTCTTCGCCCTGGCCACCGCCGCCTGGATCGCCACTCCGGTGGACGACGCCTACATCGCGCTCGGCGCGGGCCTGGCGCTGACGGTCACGGGGGTGATCAGCAGTGAGACCCTCTTCGCCACCCTGGGCGACGAGACGGTGTGGTTGCTGATCTGCGCCTTCGTCCTGGCGGCGGCCGTGACCCGGACCGGGCTCGCCGGCCGGGCCGCCGTCTTCCTGGTCGGCGGGGCCAGGACCGTGCGCCAGTTGGTGCACCTGACCACGGCCGGACTGGTCGTCACCGCGTTCGCCGTGCCGGCCACGTCGGGGCGTGCCGCCCTCGCGCTCCCGGTCTTCCTGGCGCTGGCCGCCGCCCTGCGCGAGCGCGGCCGTCTCGTGGTGATGCTGGCGCTGCTCTTCCCCACGGTCATCCTGCTGTCGGCCGTCGCGACCCTGATCGGCGCGGGCGCGCACCTGATCACCGTCGGGGTGCTCTGGGAGCAGACCGGGGAGCAGCTGAGCTTCGTGCAGTGGCTCGTCCTCGGGCTGCCGCTGGCCGTCGTCTCCTCCCATCTCGCCGCTGAACTGGTGCTGTTGACGACGACCCGACGGTCGGACCGCAAGGGTCCTGTCACCATCACGGCGGCGCAGATCCAGGAGCACTCCGAGACCGCCGTCGAGGGGCCGTTCAGCCCGGCGGAGTCCCGGTGCCTGCTCCTGCTGTCGACGGTCGTCCTGCTGTGGTGCAGCGAGCCCCTGCACGGGGTGTCGCCCGCCGTGGTCGCGCTGATCGGCGCACTGGTGGCGACCTCTCCGGCGCTGGGGACCGTGCGCTTCAAGGAGGGGCTGCGGACGGTTCCCTGGCCGCTGCTGCTGTTCATGGCCGCCACCATGGCGATGGGCGTCGCCCTCTCCGACTCGGGCGCGGCCGACTGGCTGGTGGGCTGGATACCCCTGGGGTCGTCCACGCCCCCCTGGGTGTTCCTGACCGGAGTGGTGGTCGTCAGCACGGCCGCCCATCTGGCGCTCCAGTCACGCTCCGCCCGGTCCTCCGTGCTGGTCCCGCTGGTGGTCGCGGCGGCGATCGGAGCCGGGGTCAACCCGGTCACGGCGGCGCTGGCCTCCACGGCCGCCGCCGGCTTCTGCCACACGCTGCCCTCATCGGCCAAGCCGGTCGCGCTCTTCGCGGATGTGCCCGGCACCCCGACCTACACCCCCCGTGACCTGCTGCGGCTGTCCGCGTTCCTCGCCCCGCTCAGCGCGGCCCTCGTCCTCACCTTCGCCCTCGCCGTCTGGCCGTTGCTCGGCGTGCCCGTCCTCCTGGAGAAGTAGGGCCTTTCGTTTGGATCATGCCGGGGCTCGCGGGGCCCGGCACGCACATCTGCCGCGTTGTCGTCCATCACCAACGCTCCCCGTTGCCTCGATCCTCCGCCTTCCAGCCGCACGCACCGGACCCCGCTCCCTGACCCGACCTGATCCGAACGAAGGGCCCCAGCCATGATCCACCGCACCCACCGCATCGCCATCGCCCCCAGCGGCTTCAAGGAGTCCCTCTCGGCCGCCGCGGTGGCCGAGGCCATCGCCGTCGGCGTACGGCGCGTGATCCCCGACGCCGATCTCGACCTCATCCCGCTGGTGGACGGCGGCGAGGGCACGGCCGAGGCGCTGGCCCTGGCGGGCGGCGGGCGGCTGGTCCCGGTCACCGCGACGGGCCCGGTGGGCGAGCCGGTCGCCTCGCACTTCGCGCTGCTGGGCGGGCCGGGGCCGCTGACCGCCGTCGTGGAGATGGCCGCCGTCGCGGGTCTCGCCCTGGTGCCGCCTGGCCTGCGTCACCCGGGCGCGACCACCACGTACGGCGTCGGTGAGCTGATCCGGGCGGCGCTGGACGCGGGGGCCCGGCGCATCCTCGTCGGCTGCGGCGACTCCGGTACGTCGGACGGGGGCGCGGGTGCCCTCCAGGCGCTCGGGGCCCGGCTGACCGACCGCCACGGCCGTGAACTGCGCCGGGGCGGCGGGGCGTTGCACGAGCTGGAGCGCATCGACCCGTCCGGCCTCGACCCCCGGCTGGCCCGCACGGAGCTGCTCGTGGCCTGCAACCCGTACAACGTGCTGTGCGGGAAGCGGGGGGTGGCCCGGGTGTTCGGGCCGCAGAAGGGGGCGACCCCGGCGGAGGTGGAGCTGCTCTCCGCGGGTCTGGAGCGGCTGGCCGACGTCCTCGCCCGGGACCTCGCCCCGGCCTTCACCCCGGCGACCGGCGTCCCGGTCGACCTGCGCACGGCTCCCGGCACGGGTGCGTCCGGCGGTCTCGGGGCCGGCCTCGCGGCCGTGGGCGCCCGGCTGCTGCCCCGTTACGACGTCCTGCTCGACGGCCTCGACCTCGACGCGCGTCTCGCCCGCGCCGACTTCGTGATCACGGCGGAGGGGGCGCTCGACCACCAGACCGTACGGGGAAAGATCCCGGCGGAGGTCGCCCGGCGGGCGCACGCCTCCGGGGTGCCGGTCCTGGTGCTGGCCGGGACGATCGGGCCGGGCGCGCAGGACGTGCGGGCGGTGGGCGTGGACGCGTACAGCTCGATCCTGCCCGCGCCGATGACGCTGGTGGAGGCGATCGGCAGGAGCGGGGAGTTCCTGGCCGACGCCACGGAGCGCGCGATGCGGATCATGGCCCTGGGCACCCGGCTCGCGCCGCTGGCCGCCGCCTGACGCGCACGCCCGGGTCCCGGGCGCCCCGGGGCCCGGGACGCGGCGGTGCGCGCGGCGGGCCATCCGGGGGCCGCCGCTGTCCCCGGCCTCCCGGGGCCGGGGGCGGGACGCCGGACGCGGCCGTTAGGCTCGGAGCCATGGAGAGCCTGCGCATCATCGACACCTGGCCGGTCACGACGGCGGCGGCCGCCGTCGTGCGGGCGGACGGCACGGTCCTCGGCACGCACGGGCCGGCCGACCACCGCTTCCCCCTCGCCTCGGTCACCAAGCCGCTCGCGGCCTACGCGGCTCTGGTGGCGTACGAGGAGGGGGCGGTCGAGCTGGACGAGCCGGCCGGGCCCGAGGGCTCCACGGTGCGCCATCTCCTCGCCCACACCAGCGGCCTGGCCTTCGACGAGCACCGGGTGACGGCCCCGCCGGGCGATCGTCGCCTGTACTCCAACGCGGGCTTCGAGGTGCTGGGCGACCACATCGCGAAGGCGTCCGGCATCCCGTTCGCGGAGTACCTGCGCCAAGCCGTCCTGGAGCCGCTGGGCATGACCTCGACCACCCTCGACGGCTCCCCCGCCCGCGACGGCGTGTCCACGGTCGCCGACCTGGTCCGCTTCGCCGCCGAGGTGCAGGCCCCTCGCCTGCTCGACCCGCGTACGGTCCTGGAGGCTCAGACTGTCGTCCACCCGGGCCTCAAGGGCGTCCTGCCGGGCTACGGCCACCAGAGCCCGAACGACTGGGGCCTCGGGTTCGAGATCCGCGACGCCAAGTCCCCCCACTGGACGGGCGGTTCCTCCTCCCCGGCGACCTTCGGCCACTTCGGCCAGTCGGGCACGTTCCTGTGGATCGACCCGGTGGCGGGCGCGGCCTGTGTCGCGCTGACGGACCGGGCGTTCGGCCCCTGGGCGGCACAGGCGTGGACGCCGTTCACGGACGCGGTTCTGGCCGAGCTGTCCTGAACCGCCCGCTGCGGCGGCGCACGATCATCTTCCGGACGAAGGAGCGACGCCCCCGTTCCCGTGGTGCGTAAGGCTGCACCGCAGGAACGGGGGCGTCGCTCCGCCGGAGCGGATCCTCAGACGATCCAACGATCGCCGAAGCCGCAGTTGGCGATTTCGAGCGCGGTGTCGTCCTTCGCGCTCGCGCCGCCGGTCGGACGCAGGCACAGGTCGTTGCTGGCCGCGTTACGGATCCAGTTGGTCCCGTCCCCGCGAGGGTCGAGCCACCAGAGCTGGTTGTCGCCGGTCGCGTTGCAGTGGAACTGGGTGACCTTCGTTCCCGCCGACCTCGCCCCGTAGTAGCCCAGGTCCAGGCACAGCCCGCCCTTGCTGTTGCGGATCAGGAAGAGGGGCGCGTTCTGGGGCCCGCCGTCCTTGTCCACGATGTCGAGGTTCCACAGCTGGTTGTCGGAGGTCGAGGTTGTGCAGGGATCCTGGTTGATAGGGCTGTCGACCTCGCCCTTGCCCCAGCCCGGGACGTCCACGCACTGGCCGGTCGCCGCGTTCTTGATCACGGTGTTCTGGACCCCGGAGCGTCCGTTGGCCCACTGGCGGAGCTTTTCGGCAGGCGTCAGCACCTTGGCCTTGACCTTGGGCTTCTTCGCGTCCTTGGACTTCTCCGGCGAGGGCGTCGGCGAGGGCGTGACCGGCTGCTGGTGGATCGCGGGCTCGACCGGCTTCTTCTCCTTCTTCTCCTTCTTGCTCGGCGTGGCGGAGGGGGCCGGCGACTGGCTGGTATAGGTCTCCGGAACCGGAGGGCGTTCGCTGTCCAGCACCGTGCCGGCCGCGTTCTCGGTCCGGGTGCGCTCGGGCTCGCGGTCGTCCTGCCCTGCCAGGAGGAAGGGCACCGCGATCAGGAGCGCGCCGACGATGCCGGCCGCCGCGAGCATCGGCTTCTTGGGCCGGCTGCCGGGCGGTTCGTCGCCCTCCTGCGAGCTCGCGCCACCGCCGCCACCGGTTCCGGTGGCGGTCGCCGCGGTGCCCGAAGCCGGACCGTCGGTGCTGACGGTCGCCAGCTCCGCGGTCGGAACGGAAGCCGACGACGCCGACGCGGAAGCGGCGCCGGACAGTGCCGCGGCCGGGGCGGCGGCGGGTTCGGCGGTGCTCTCCGCCTCGCCCCGGGGCGCGCCCTCGCGCGCCCCGGTCGCCTCGCCGGTCCTCGCGGCGTCCGGGCCCGTGGCGGCGTTCGTGTTCGCGGGGGTTCCGGACGCCGGGCTCTCCGCTCGGGTGGCGGCCTCCGGAGCGGCTCCGGAGGCGGGCGCGGCCGTACCGCCGGGCCGCTCGCCGCCGCCCGGCGTCAGTGCGCCGCCGGGGTCCCCGGGGGTTCCGGGAATGGTCACCGCTCGGCGGACCGATACCGATGAGCCGCCGGAGTTCCGGCCGTTCCCCGTGCCGCTCTTCCCTGTGCCACTCTCGCCGGTGGACGTGTCCGACCGCGTGGATATGCGGGAGGTTGGATCATGCTCTCGTGCCACGTAAAGTCCTCGCTCTCGTCGGGGTTCGTTGTCGCGTCACGGTCCTGCCCCCACAGCGCCCACGCAGCGCTCCGGCCAGTGGCCGGTGCCCTTGGGCGTCGCTTCGGGTCCGGACGCGACGGCTTCCAGCCGGGCGAGCACGGCCCGATCCCCCTCGGGATCGGGCGCGAGCGCCCCGGCAGGTCCGGTCAGTTCACGCAGATGGATCTGCACGCCGGGCTGCGCGCGGCGGACGGCCAGCACCCGGAAGAGCGTCCCGGGGGCGAACACGACCTCCTCCGGCCCGCGCTGCTCGGAGAACTGCCGCACGCGGCGGCCGGCCACCGACCAGATGACATAGGTGTCACCCGGCGGCGGTACGGTGCCGGCGTCCAACCGCACGGTGCTCAGCAGAGCCGCGTCGCGCAGCAGCGTCCCGGGACGCGGCGGGCCGGGACGGTCCGCGACTCCGGACGCGGTGGTGCCGCGCAGCACCGCGCCCCGGTAGGACGGCATCCGGTTCAGCGCCGAGGCCACGCAGGCGGCGTACGGCAGCAGGTCCAGCTCGCGGTCGCGCAGACTCCAGGTCAACACGCCGTGACTGAAGGGTCCTTCGGGAAGGTGCAGGTACATCCGCAGCGCGATGAGATCGGCGCGGGCCGCCTCCTGTTCCTTTCCGCGCAGCGCGGGCATCCGGGCGAGCGCCCGTGCGACGGCCGCGCCGTGCCGGTCCCACATGTCTCCCGCGAGCGCGCGGAAGGCGGTCCGCTCGGCCTCGGAGCTGCGGTGACCGGGGTCCAGCAGGATCGGGGGAAGCGGAGCCTGGATGACCTCCGCGCCCTCGTCCCCGTTCCCCTCTCCGTCCTCGGCCTCGGCCTCGGTCACGTGGCCGGTGCCGGCCGTGTCGGGGGCCTCGGGATCGGGAACGCCTCGGAAATCCGGTGCATCCGGTGCATCCGGTGCAGGCGGTACGTCCGGAAGCCGGGCGGCACCGGAATCCGACGAGGCGGTCGAGGTGAGCGGCGCCGTCGCGGGCACGGGGTCGGAGGATTCGGCCACTACCCGGTGCGCCGGTCCCGGCGGGGCGGGAGCGGGCTCCGGAGCGCGTACGTCCGTGCCGGCGGGGCGGGAAGCGGCCGGGGCGACCTCGGTGGAGCCCGGTCCGGTGGACGGTTTCGGGGTGGGGACGGCTGCCGGACCGTCCGGAACCCCGGAGATCCCCGGGGTTCCGGCCTCCGCCGGGGCCTTCTCGTTGTCCGCTTCCCCGGGGTCGGGCGCGAGGATCGTCGCGCCGCCCGCTTCCGGCTCCCCCGGCCCCTCGGGGGGCGCGGATCCGGCATCCGCGTCGGGGCTCTCGTCGCCGTCGGGGCCTTCGGGCACCCCAGGTGCGGGGTCCTTCCGCTCGGCACCGGACCGGCCCTGCCCGCCTTCCGGTTCGGAGCCGTGGGCCGCAACGGCGCCTTCTGCCGTGGCGGCGTGCCCGGTCGTCACGTCGGAGGCCACGCCCGCCTCGGCGCGTTCGTCCGGGCCGGAGGTCTCAACTGCTCCCCCGTTGTCGTCGCTTACGCTCCCGGCCGCCGCTCCCGCCCGGCCGGCCTCTTCGGGGCCGGGGGGCCGTACGGGGCCTTCGTCCCGACCGGCGGCGTTCGCCTCCGCCCCCGGGGCGTTCGCCTCCGGCTCCCGCGCTTCCGGGCGCCCGGCCGGGCTGGTGTTCCGCTCCGGGGCCCGGGGCGTCGGAGTGGCGTGGGTGCCGAGCACCGGGCCGGCGGTCGTTCCCGACGTGCGGGCCCGTCCGGCGAACCCCGTCGGAACGCGGTCGTCCGACCAGTCGAACGTGTCCGCCCGTCGCTCCCGCTCCCCGCGCGCCGCGCTCCTGCCGGACGCGCCGGACATGCCCGGGGTGCCCGAGGTGGCCGGCGTGCCCGAAGTACCCGGGGTGCTCGGCGTCGCGGGCGTATCAGGTGCCGAGCGCGCACCGGACGCACCGGGTCCGCCCGGCGTACCCGACGGGGCGGAGGCGGCCGGCGTACCGGATGTGCCCGCCCCCGTCGCGGCGCTCGCCCGCGTGCTCGCGCCCGGCTCCGTACCGGCGGACATCGCCTCCCTGAGCTGCCGTGCACGGTCCGTGCGCGCCGCTCTGCCCCCGATCTTCGCCGGCGGGGCCGGGGTGGACCCGGAGGTACGTCCCGGCTGCTGCGGCACCGCGGGCTGTCCGGACCGGGTCCGCGGGCCTTGACCGGGGCGCTCCGCAGGTCCGGACGACGCCGGGCGCCCGGTGCCCCGGACGTGAGGCGCCGGTGACAACGATGCCAGTCCGGCTGCGGCTCCGGACGGAGAGACGGCCCCGGCCCCGGCGGGACGGCCCGGGGCCGTCTGCCCGGACCGGACCGGGGCCGGGGCGGCGTGGCGCAGGGTACGCAGTCCGTACTGGGCCGCCAGCCGCCGCAGTTCGCGTCCGCCGTCGCGGGCCACACCGTGCACATGGAGGACCGCGCGGCCGCGCAGGTCCGGCGCCAGGGATTCCAGCACGTTCGACAGGACCGGCCACAGCGAGGCGTCGAGGAGTTCACCCGGCATGCCCAGCTCGATCACCGGGCCACCCGGGTCCACCCGGCGGGCGGTGGGAGAAAGCGCCGGGCCGCCGCGCGGCCCCACCCACATGCCGGCCCGGGTCACCGTGAGCTGCCAGTCATCGGTCAGACCGACCACGCCCTCCTCCGGACGCGCCGGCCCCGGCAGCGGAGGGCTCCAGCGCAGCAGCCTGGGCGGCCGGGCGCGGCCCTCCGCGTCCGGCGGGGAGCACCGGACCGCGTCCACGAACGGGATCCACGCCGGGGTGCCGTCCGGCGTCGCCAGGACCGACCGCACGGAGTAGGTGCCCAACAGGCCGGCGGCCGCGACGAGCGGCAGCCCGGTCATGACCTCCACCTCGATGTCCAGCCGGTCGGAGACCGACTGGGCCAGCGGCAGCAGATCGCGCCGCCCGCCGGGCACGAGCCGCACGTCGACCTGGACGTCGTCCGGGAGGGCTTCGAGCACCTCGGCGACCTCCTCGGCAGAGACGTCCTCGCCGAAGGGCACGCCGACCACCACGGTCAGGCGCCGGGGGTCGACCGGTACGGCGTGGTAGAGGTCGCCGGGCCGGGCCGGCGCGGCCCCGGACGGACGGACCAGCACCCCGGCCGGTATCTGCTCGACGACGCAGCCGCCCGCCAGGGCCGACGGCAGGCCGTTCAGCGCGGACTGCCAGGAGGGCTGCGGGCTGCGCGGGCCCAGCGGTTCGGGCCGTTTCCCCGGCGCGAACCGCCACCAGACGCCGGCCGGGGACTCCCGTCCGGCGCCTTCGACGGACGGGATGAAGAGGGAGCCGCCCGGCACGACGAGCGGCGGCCCGTCCGGCGCCTCCACCTCCATCCGCCAGGCGTCGGCGATGCGGCGCGCGGTGGCGGGCCGGCCCTCGGCGTCATGCCCCGCTCCGGGCATGACCAGCCGTACGCTGTCGACCCCCGACTCGCCCAGCGTGTCGAGCAGTTCGCTCAGCTTCGGCCAGAAGGCGGCGGAGCCCGCACCCTCGGCGCCCGCGATGACGGTCACGGTGTCCTCGTCCGCGCGCATGGTGCGGGCCAGGTCGGCGACGTCGGCCGGGGTGAGGGTGTCGTCGGAGAAGGTCCGCAGCAGCAGCATGCCGTCGTGGTCCTCGACCAGGAACCCCTCCTCGGCTCCACCGTTCGGTTCGGTGGAGGTGGTCGGCGCGGCGGCGGCACGGTCGCGCCCGGCACCGATGGAGGGTCCGGTGCCGCGTCGGCGTGCGAAGACTCCTCTGCCCTTCATGCCCGGGCCTCCGTTCCGGCCGGGGACGCGGCCGTTTCCGTCCGGCCGGGCGCGTCGGCGGCGAGCCGGTCGGCATCGGTCACGTGGACCGCCAGGATGCGCGGCGCGCTCGGCCCCTCCGGGCCGTCCGTGTCCACCGGGCGGGTCCCGCCGCGCTCCTGGGCGGCGATCTCCTCGGCCAACGCCTCCGTCTCCATGATCATTCCGGCCGGTCCGGTCGGGTTGAGGTAGAGGGAGTGCCCCTCGGGCAGCCCCGCGACCACGTCGGCCACCGGGACCAGCCGGGCGGCGAGCGATCCGAGGGCGCGGAGGTGGGCCGGGCTGGTGAAGACGGGCACCACGGGGTCGCCCTGGGCCGACCGGAGGGCCGTCGGCTCACCGTCGGAGCCGATGAGCACCGCGACCTTCGACGCGGCCAGGGCACGCAGGACCTCGCCGGCCGGCCCGTAACCGGTCACGGCACGCTGAACGGCGGACTCCACCGGGTCGGTGGCCCTGGGCCAGCCGAGCGCCGCCGGGGAGGGGCGGTAGTCCGCGTTGTCCTCCCACGCCACGATCGTCCCCGCGGCGTCGGTACGCCACCGGCCGGGAACCGCCCAGTCCGGCGGCGTCCCCTGCCCCGACCACGCGGCGTCGGCGACGCTCAGCCATCGGCCGGGCAGCTCCCGGGCCGCCTCGACCACCTCCGGGGGCGGCTCGGGCTGCGGACGGGCCGGGGCCCCCGGCCCGTCCGGGGCGGGGGCCGGGTCCGCCGGCCCACCGACGGCCGGAACCGCTTCGGCCGCCGCGGGTCCCGGCACCGGTATCGCCGGATCGTCCTCGGCTTCGGGGAGGGGCTCGGGTCCCGGCGCGGGAGGTATCTCCGGGACGGAGCTGTCGACGTACTCACTCACCGGCGGGCACTCCAAGAACAGAAGACATGAGCCATTGTCGCGAACTCACCCTGATCAGTTGACAGTCCGGCGGTGCGGACCGCCGGGCCGGACCCCTCGGCCGTGGAGCAGAGAGCCGGCGAGCGGGCGGCAAGCGGAATCACCGGCCACGCGAGGATTCCGCTCACGGATGAACCGTACCTGCACAAAGCGGAGTTGGAGGAGTCGGATCTGTACCGTCCTGCCCTGCCACCGCAGACCCGGCCGGCCGGGGGCCCGCGGGCTCAGCTCTCCTCCCGGAAGAACTCGGGCCGCTCCTCGGCGGATCCGGAGGGCCGGGGGGTGGTCTCGGAGCCGTCGCCGGCCGTCAGGCCGGAGGGCCAGGCGTCGGCCTCCTCCAGGCGGGCGAACTCCTCCAGCTCGGCCCGGGCCGCCAGCAGGGCGCTCGCCGTGACGAGTTGCCCCACCGGAGCGGACGAGCTGAGGACCAGCACTTCCTTCCCCTCGGGCAGCCGGTCCAGGAGGTCGGGAACCAGCATCGTCTCGTGCGGCGGCAGCCTGTTCTGGTCCAGTTCCGGCGAGGGCGGGAAGACGGGAACGGCCTGGGTGCCGTCCTGCGCGTCGGTGACCGCCAAGCCGCCCACCTCGTCGAGGCACACGGCGACTTCGGCGTCGGCGACCATCAGGGCGAACAGATCCTCCGAGGCGTACCCGGTGGCGACCAGTTGCACGGCGGCGTCCACGGGGCTGACCGGCGGGGCCCAGCCGTGTGCGTCGGGCGACGGGCGGTACTCGGCGTTCTCCTCCCACTCCACGATGTCGCCCTCGGTGTCGCTGCGCCAGCGCCCCAGGACCGCCCAGGGAGGCGTGGGCTCGTCCTCGTCGCCGGTCCAGTGCCGGTCGATCACGGACAGCCAGTGGTCGGGGGCCGCCTTGGCGGCCTCCACGTAGTCCTCGGGCGGCTCCCGGAACCCCGGTTGGCCCCGCAGCACGGCGGACGGGCCGCCCTGGACACCGGAAGGGCGCGGTCCAGAAGCAGCGGGCCCGTCGGCGGGGCCGTCGGGCTCGTGGTCCGGTGCACCGGAAGGGCTCGTCATCGGGGCAACTCCATCGGTTCGCTTCGTGCGTCGTACGGGGGCGGTCAGCTCTCGGAGCGCGCGGAGGCTTCGCGGCCGGTCTCTTCGGCGGGGTCCGGGAGCGGGGCGGCGGGAAAGGAATCCGGCCCGTCAGTCTCGGTGGCCGAGGACTCCGGGTCGTCGGCCCCGGCCTCGGTGGAGCGCCGCGGTTCTTCCAGCGTCGCCCCGGCGGCCTCGTCGACCGCCCGGCGCAGGGCGTCGGTCTCGACGGTCATACCGACCGGCCCGGAGGGGTTGACGTAGAGCAGGTGGCCCTCCGGCAGACGTTCCATCACCTCGGTGACCGGCACGAGTTCGTAGCCCAAGCGGCCGGCCGCGTGCAGATGAACAGGTGAGGAGAAGACCGGTACCACCGCGGTCCCGTCGGGTGAGACCGCCGACAGCGGTACGCCGCCGGGCGCGAGCAGTACGGCGACCTCCGCCGTGGCCAGCGCCCTGGGGACCGCCTCCCCCGGACCGTACCCCGTGGCGGAGAGCTGCACCGCCTCGTCCACCGGGTCGGTGGGGGCGGGCCAGCCGAGCGCCTGGGGCGAAGGCTGGTACGCCTCGTTCGGCTGCCACTCCTCGATGTCGCCGTCCGGACCGGACCGCCACCGGCCCACCACGGCCCATTCCGGCGGATCGCCCTCGCCCGCCCATGCCGGGTCGAGCACGCCGAGCCAGTGATCGGGAGCGAGCCGGGCGGCCTCCCTGATCTCCTCGGGAACCGGCGGCGCGGCGTCGTCGCCGGTCGCGGCCGGTCCTGCGGCAGTGCTGTCGTTCATGGATTCCTCGCTGGGATCAGGCACGGACGTCGTTCAGTATGCGGCGGATCCGGTCGGCCAGGCTGCCGGGGGGTACCTGGTTCCGGGCCCGGAACCAGTCGTCGACCAGCCGCTCCAGCCGCTCGGGCGTCAGCGGGGCGGACCCTGACGCGGTGTCGGGACCGAGCGCCGACAGGAGGCGCAGGGCGTCCTCCAGGACGACGTTGTGCTCCTGGGCCCATGCGGCCACCGCGGGATCGGCGGGATCAGCCGGTCCGGACAACTCCTCGCCCCCGAGAGGGTGCAGAGCGTGTTCGTCGGGGAACAGTCCGTCGACAGCCACGTGCTGCCTCAGTTCCGCCTCGGTCAAGGGGGCGATCCTCCAGTAACGGCCCCAGTTGTCGACGTAGTCGAGGTCGGCCGACTCCGGGGCGCCGGCCTGCCGCAGCCGGTCGAGGACCAGTTGGCTGCCCCGCATGATCTCGTCCAGGCCGTGGTGCTCCGCCTGCAGCATCTCCGCCATGAGGGCGAGCCGGACCAGCCCGAGGTCGATGTCGAGGCCCCATTGCCGGCGCATCTTCACCGCCTGCGACATCAGCCGGTGGGCCGAACCGGAGGTGGCGGCCCGGACGAGGGCGCCCCTGTCCTCCGCTTCCGCCTGCGGGACGCTGTCCATGGCAATGTCGTACCGGTGCATGCCCGGAATCCACGGGATGCCGTCGTCCGGCATCAGAGCCCGCTCGGCCTCGCTCAGAGGCGGCGAGAGGTCCTCGGCGCGCGCCCGGGTCCGCAGCTCACGCGCGGCCCGCTCCATCCGCCGCTGTTCCTCGGGAGCTCTGTCCGGCTGCCCCGACAGCTCCTGGTAGGCGGTGATCGCCCCGGACGGAGGCCTGGCGGCCCGGTACTCCTCGGTGATCACGTCGGGGTTGGGGTCGGGGCTGCCGAGCAGTGCGGAGATGACTCCGCCCTGGCCGTCAGGCGCCTGGGAGCCGATCCAGAGCATGCCCATGCGTTCCCGCGTGTTGCCCGACTCCACGACGGCGAGGAGCCGGTCCCGGCCGGTGCCGACCGCGCCGTCGACGGTGGGGTCGTCCGAGCCCAGTTCCGTCCAACGGCCTGCCGCGACAGCCCGGTCCCACAGCTCGCGGGTCATCACCGCGAGCTGAGCGTCGACCGCTTCGTGGCCGCCGAGATACCGGCCGAGGCGCCGCTCGAAACGCACGGCCTCGGTCATGTAGCGGATACGGGCCATGACCCACTCCGGCGCCGGCCGGTCCGCCGCCCGGGGCAGCACGGACGCCGGGGCGAAGGACAGGGCGTGCACCAGCCGGTTCAGCCGCTCCTCCTCGTCCACGGCCGTATCGCCCGGTCCTTCCCGAAGCCCGGCCAGATGGCGGTCCCCGTCCGCGACCAGCAGGGCGAGCGGTCCGCCTTTGGTGCGCTCACCGTGGAACGTCACCTCGTCGTCGGGGCCCGCCACGGCCACCGTCACACCGAGGCGGCGTGCCGTCGCCGCTGCGAGGGGCCCCATCGGCAGTGTGGTGCCGCCCTGTTGGTACGAGGGGTCGGCGAGCAGCACCCGCAGGCGCTGCACCGGGGCCAGCTCCACCCGCGAGGCCGGGAGGCGGTCGCCGTAGAGCATGGCCTCCGTGCGCAGGGATATGCCGAGGGAGGCGCCGGCCCGGTCGAGGAGGGCCAGCGGAAGGTCCCGGCCGCCGTCCAGCGACGGGATGTCCAGGTCGGACACGTCGTCGTCGGTGACGGTGCCGCCCAGCCAGGCGCGGAAGTCGTCCGCCGTGTCGACGCCCGCGTCCCGCAGTCCGTCCGCGGCCACGTGGCGGACGGCCAAGAGCAGGACGTCCGCGGTCCGGTCCCCCTTGCCCGCGGACTCGTGCAGGGCGAAGAGGGCGCCGTCGAGTTCGGCGGCGTACGGTCCCGTGCGGCGGTAGCCGTCGCGGGGCGCGGTCGCCTCCGGCTGCCACGTCTCCGACTCGCCGGTCGCGCCCGTGTCGTCGGCGTCGTCGGTGAGTTCGACGATCCGGGGCGAGGTGCCGTCCTGCGCGTTGTGGTACGCCGAGTGCGGGTAGCCGGGCATCTCCCGGAACTCGAAGGACGTCCCCCCTGTCGTCTCACCGCCGGGCAGCGCCCGGTGGGTGGGGACGGGCCTGCCGTCGCCGTCGCGTTCCCAGGACACGAAGCCCGTCGCAGCGGCCAGTCGGCCGTACTCCTCCTGCCGTTCCGCCCAGTCCGCGTCGTCGAACGACGCGATGCCGATCGTGCTGCCGTCCTGTCGGCGCACGGTCCGCAGCACCGGTGTGCGACGCGACGACGTCTCCCGGGCGTCGGCCGGGGGCGCGATGCCGAAGAGTTCGTCGGGAGTGCCGGATGTCGTGCCGGTCGTGGTCGCCTCGGTGACGTCGATGCTCTCGTACGGCCGCGTGAGCGGGTCGCCGGGGACGACCGTCCGGGTGGTGACGTCGAAAGAGGCGCCCGGCGGGTACAGGACCTCGGTCTCCAGCGGCAGCACCACGAACGGGCTGACCTCCCGCGCGGTCGAGTCCGACACATGGACCAGTCCGAGGTGCGTGTCGCCGGGGGCTCCCTTGCTCCGGTGCATGAAGCCGAGCGCTTCGTCCCGCTGCAGTGCCGTGCTGCGGAAGAAGGGCACGGTGATGCGGTTCCGCCCGTACACCGGTCCGTCGGACGGTGGCGCGTCCAGCGGCCCGGGCATTCCGCGGTCGCCCCACCAGACGTCTCCGTGCAGCGGGGGCAGGATCTCCAGCGCCTCGACCACCATGTCGACGTGCGAGGGGAGTTCCGCGAACACCGCGTCGGCCATCGCGTCCAGACGGCGCCTCAAGGCGGCCACCACAACGGTCCGTTCCTGGAGGTCGTCCACGTCCCACAGGGCATCGAACAGAGCGCTGAAACCCCGCTGCCGGCGCAGCGTCATCGGGAGCAGGTCGGCGGCTCCGACCTCCGCCATCTTGCTGGTCATCGTCCAGGCGTTGAGACGTACGAGTCGACGCCCCATACCCGCGCCGAACCGCTCGCCGTTGAGGAACGCCTTCATCAGACGGTAGTCGGCGCCGCTGTACAGGTGGATCGCCGTCAGGTGGGCGGGCGACAGCCGCCGCAGCGCGTCCCGGCCCGCGTCGCCGTAGCGGTCGAGCCAGGCGAGAAGCGCCCTGTTCCGGGCGGTGTCCGGGTGCAGGGTGCCGGCAAGCGCGGCGTCGACCAGGTGCGCGAGGTCGTCGGGGAGGTTCAGCCCACTGCGCGTGATGTCCCTGCCGAACGTCATCCGCTCGGCGTACAGCGTGAGGTGCGGCGGGACCGGCTGCCCTGCGGGCGGGGCCGTCCGTCCGTCCCGGTCCGGGCCGCCCGTCGTGAGCGAGTCGGCCGCCCAGGTGTGGAGTCCGGCGCCGTCGCGCAGCGCGGTGTCGCGCTCCGCGGCGGTTCCCCGGCCGACCCGGTGGGAGGCGCGCAGGATCTCGTGGAGCGACTGAAGGTCGGCCGGGATCGCCCAGGCGATGAGTGCGTCCCGCAGGACGGTCAGGCCGTCCGGTGCCGCACCGAGCGCGGCGTAGGTGCGCAGAAGCCGTAGCGCGGGGCCGTCCTCGCCGCCCACGCGGCGCATGCCGCGGCTGTCGTGCACCTCGCGGTAGGAACTGCCCGGCGTGTAGCGCCCCTGCCGGCCGGGCGGGCGCGCCAGGGTCTCGGCCGTCTCGCGGGGCAGGCCGTGGCCCGCGTGGGCCGCGTACGTGAGCGCGGTCATGAGGGCGGCGAGGGTGGGCGGCCCGGGCGGGGCGGTCAGCAGCCGCTCCAGCGCCGCGGCCGGGTCGCCCGGGGGTGCGTCCGGGGCGAAGAAGGCGCGCAGGGCAGCCTGCTCGCCGTGGCGCGTGGTGAGTTCACCGGCCAGGCGGGACACCGCGTCGCGTGCTGCCTCGGTGAGCCCTGCGGCGCGGCCCGTGTGCGCGGCGAACGCGAGCTCGAAGGCCGTGCTGCGACGCTGCCACTCCCGGTCGCGGTACAGGGCGGCGAACCGGGCCGTGCCGGGCGATCCGGCGGGACGCCAGGACCGTACGGCCCAGGCCGGGCCGGTCGCGGGCGCCGGTCCGGTGGCTACGGGCGCCGCCTCGGCGGGGTCGCGCCCCGGGGCGCTGTCCTGGCCCTCCGTGGACACCGGGGTGGCGTTGATGGGGACGGCGGACGGATAGGCGATGTCCGGCCGGCCGCTCTCCCCGCCGGGTTCCTGGGCGCGGCGGGGCGTGTCGGCCGTGAAGTGGAAGGTACCGGTGCCGGATTCGTGCCGGGCCGAGTGGACCGGCCAGGCGGCGGGGCCGGCCTTGACCGCCCCGCCGGGCGTCCCCGTCGCGGCCCCCTGGGCCGGCCGGGGCCTCCAGATGGTCCTGGTCCACTGCCCCAGCTTCTTCTCCCGCAGGGCGGTGATGCGCAGCGGGTCGAACGGGTCGTCCTCGATCAGGTCCAGTGGTCCGGAGTAGCCGAAGGCGCTGCGGCCGGTGCGGTCGGTGAACGGCTGGGTCCGCCGCGCGTCGCCGTTGGTGAAGCCGGCCATCGGGAAGACGACGGGGACGTCGACGCCCGCTTCGGTCACCAGCGGGGCCAGGTCGAGCAGCGCCCACAGCTCCTCGTCGGGGACGGGCAGCGGGGCGTGTCCGGGCAGGTGGATGACGGTGCCGCCGTCGTCCGCCCGGGTCCCGGTCCAGATCACCAGGGACTTTCCACCCGGCTCCGTGGACCTCCACCGGGCCGGGTGGGGAAGGGTGAGGACGTCGTTGCCGGCCTTGACCCGCGCGTACCACCGGTCGCTCTCCACGCCGTTCGGAGCAGGCCGTCCGCTCCAGTTGTAGCCGGTGGGCTCCGTCCCGTCGGTGAGAGTCTGCCGGAGTGCGCCGAGTTCGCGGAGGTGGTGGGCGGCGAGCTGGTGCGGGTCGGTGATGTCGATCCGGCGCGCGTGGGCCCGTACCGCCAGGAACGTCAGGTCCGCCGTCGTCGCGTCGCTCCACGCCTCCGTGTCCGCGAGGTGGAGGGCGCGGCGGCCCAGGCTCTCCTGCTGCGCCGGGTCCAGGCGGAACAGGACCAGGTCGACGCCGGCCACCATCGCCCAGAAGGCGCGGGTGAGGTCCTTGGGCCGCAGGGTTACGGGTTCGGGGAGGCCCACCGCGTCGCGGACGAGGTCCTCGCCCTGGCTGCCGGAGAGTTCGTCGACGGCGTACGTCAGGGGGGTGTCCGGCAGCATCCCGGAGAGCGTGCTGCCCGGCTGCCCGCCGATCAGCTGCCGGGCGGCGTCCAGGACGTCCCGGTAGGCGTCGCGGCCCGGGGTGTCACCGCCGACGCGCCGGGCGAGGAACGTCCACAGCTCCATCCGGAACGGGGTGAACCGCCGCATGCCGGGGTCGTTGGCGCGCAGGGTCTCCAGCGCGGCGATCCCCTTCAGCGCCCGCTCGTACCCGCCGCCCGGCACCCAGCGGTCGTCCTCCACGGCGTGGTCGAAGACCAGGCGCAGCGCGCGGACCAGCCGCAGGACGGTCGCCCGGACCTCCGGCGGCACGGTGTCCGGATCGCCGTGCAGGTCCGCGAGCACGGCCAGGCGGTCCAGTTCGGCGTCGGTCGGCTCGGGGCGGACGCGCACCACGCGGCCGACCACCCCGCCGGGGGTGTCCTCCAGTACGTAGGAGTCGTCGTCCAGCGCCGCGACCAGGGTCGGGCCTTCGACCTCCCGCCGGCCGACGTTGGCCGTGTGCTGGATGAGGGGGAGCTCGTCCAGCGGGTCCTCCACCGGCCTTACCGGGCGGCCCTCCTGCTGCGGGTCGCGGTGGTTGCCCGCCGACGCCGCGTAGCAGACCTGGAGGCCGATCCGGTGGCCGGGCGGCAGCTCGCGGACCTCGCGCAGTCCGCCGATGTACCGTCCGCCGTCGGGCGCGGCCAGCAGTACCGTCGAGCCGTCGCGCAGGACGATGGCCAGCGCGCCGGGGAAGCCGTGCCCGTAGTAGGTGTAGACCGCGCGGTCCGGGGTGAACGGCTCGGTGCTGACGAGCTGGTCGCCCAGGGTGGTGGCCGCGTAGTGGATCCGCTGCCGCCGGTGGAAGAGCCCCCGCAGCATCCTCTCCCGCTGGTCCAGGTCGTCGCCGACCGACACCCTGCCGTGCCGCACGCGACGGTCGAAGACCAGGGGGCGGGTCGCCACGTCGCTGTCGCGGAAGGTCCTGCCCTCGACCGAGGTCCACTGCCGGTCCTCGTAGGGCGCCGGCACCGCGGGCGGGTCGAAGGGGACCCAGTCGCCGTGCCAGCCGGTGGTGTCGTGGACCGTCATCGTCGGGATGCGGGCCTGGAGGGCGGAGTCGTGGCGGAGCCGCCCGTCGCCACTGGGGGCCCATACCCGTCGGCCGAGCCGGCCGGCGACCGCGCGCACCAGTTCCAGGTACTGCGCGCCGGCGTACGGGATCGCCAGGACCACCGGCACGTGGGGCGGCAGTGCGGCCAGTTCCGGATCGGCGGCCAGGTTCTCCGCGAACGCCTCCGGGGTCAGGCCCTGGGCGTCAAGGGCACGGTCGCCGAGCAGATAGGCCTCGCTCCCCCAGGGTGCGGGCTCGTCCGGCGCCTGGGCGGCCTGTCCGTCCACAACCTCCCGTACCCGGTCGGTGCGCACCCGGTCGGTCCAGGCGCCCGTCAGATCGCGTCCGAGCACCTTCCCGGCGTCGTCCCGCAGCACGGTGGCAGGGTCCTGGAAGGGATCCGTCCCCAGGTCGGCCGGGGACGGCGGCCCGAAGAAGGCCGGCTGGTCCTGGCCGGTGGCGGCGGTGAACCGGCGGGCGGCGGCGGTCCATCGGCCCGGGGCGTTGGTCGCCGGGTCCGGCAGGGCGACGATGCCGAGCGGGGTCTTGGGGCTCGGGGCAGTGAGCGCCATCGGGGCGCTGTAGCCATGGGCGGGGCGGCCGGTGCGCTGCGAGAACCGCTGCACCAGCTCCGGGCTCAGCGCCCCCGGTCCGGTGGTGAGGAACAGCACCGGGATGCCGAGAGAGACCGTGCGCAGCGCGGGCGCCAGGTCCAGCAGGGCCAGGAACTCGTTCTCCGGTACGGGGACGGGGGCGCGGCCGGGGAGGTGAAGGACGGGGGTGCCGGCCGGGTCGACCTCGATGACGTTGAGCAGGGGCATGGGCTTGCCGGGGCCGGCCCATTCGGGTGTGAGCTGGTGGGAGGCCGTCCCGTCGGGCCGGCGCAGGGTGCTCCAGTCGATCCCGGCGGGGGCGTTGGCGCCGGACCAGTTGACACCCTGGATGCTGGGTCCCTGCCGCAGCACGGAGGCCGGGCCGAAGGCACCGCTCTCCGCCAGGTGGAACGCGGCGAGCAGGTCGTGGTCGGTGGCGTCCATGCCCTGGGCGATCGCCTTGGCCGACACCGCCCAGACGGCTTGCTGCTGGTTCCGGCCCCAGGTGGCGGCGGGGTCGAGATGGAGGACCTTGCGGCCCATGGATGCGCGGGCGCCGGGGGTCATCGGGCGGAAGAGCTGGGCGGCCCGGGCCGTGGCCCACAGCGTGGACGCCACGTGGCGCGGGGTGAAGGGAGCCTGGGGTGGCAGCGACTGGACGTGGCGGATCGCCTGCTCGCCCGCGTCCGCCAGTTGCGTCAGAGTGATCTGGAGCGTAGGCGACGGCACGGCGTCGGTGAGGCGGGCGTCAGGGTCGGCCGCGATGCGGGCGGCCGCGTGGTCGAGAAGGGCCTGGTATCCGGCAAGGTCCGGTTCCCGGCCGGTGTGTTCGCGGACGAAGAAGTCGAGCAGGTCCCTGCGGAACGGGGTGTACCCGTTGAGCGAGGAGTCGTTGGCGCGCAGGCGCTCCAGTGCGCCGATGCTGCGCAGTGCGCGCTCGTAGCGCCCACCGGGGGTGGCCCGGTCGTCCTCGATGGCGTCGCCGAACACCGCCCGCAGGGCGCGTACCAGCCGGAGCGTCGCCTCCCGGGTCCCGGGCGGCACGTCGCCCGGGGTCCGGTGGAGTCCGGCGACGCGTGCCAGTCGGTCCAGCTCGTCGTCCTGCGGTTCGGGGCGGCGCAGCACGCGGCGCCCGTGTCCGCCGTCGGCCGCGCCCATGATGAAGCGCCGGGTGTCGTCCATGCCGGTCATCCGGGTGGATCCGTCGGTGTCGCGGCGGGTCAGGTTGGCGACGAGCTGGTCGAGCGGGACGTCGCCCAGCGGGTCGTCGACGTGCGGGACGGGGGCGAACGACGGCTGCTGGTGGGCGGGGTCGCCGTCCGAGGAGCTCCAGCAGACCTCCAGGTGCATGCGGTGGCCGGGCGGCAGTTCGCGGACCTCGCGCAGCCCCGCGATGTATGCGGCCGCCTCGTGCTTGCCCAGCCAGATGGTCCGGCCGTCGCGGAGCGGGAGCTGCATCCGGCCGGGTTCGCCGTGGCCGGCGTAGACGTAGACGGCCGCGTCCATGGACACCGGTTCGGAGGCCGTCTCCTGGGCGCGGGTGCCGGCGGGCGTCCAGTGGACGAGCCGTCGCATCCTGCGCAGGGCGCGGAAGTTGCGCTCGCGCCGCCGCAGCGCGTCCCCGCGGTGGACGGCGATCCGGCCGAACCGCTGGTGGTTCTCGTCGGCCAGCGGACGGGTGACGACGTCGCTGTCGCGGAACACGGTGCCGTCCAGCGCCGTCCACGTCCGGTCCTCGTGCGGTCCGGCCGCCGGTGACGGAGCGACGGACACCCACGCCCCGACCGGGGCATCGGGGTCGGGGTCCATCGTCACCAGGACATGCGCGTCCCCGGTGCCGTCGGGGACGATCCGGCCCACGCCGCTCGGCCCCCACACGGTGCGGCCCAGCCGGTCGGCCACCACCCGGAGCGTCTCCAGGTAGCGGTCCCCGGTGTACGGGACAGCGAGGACGACGGGCACGTCCTTCGGGAGCTTCGCCAGCTCCGGGTCGGCGGCCAGCGCGTCGGCCAGCGCCTCCGCGTCCAGGACCCGGCCGTCCGCCGTCCGCACCCGGCCGTCCTCACCGTCGGCGGTGACGACGTAGGCGGTGTCCGGCCAGGGGGCGGGGTCGGTCGCGACGACCTTCGGCGCGGCGCCGGGCCGGTTCTCGATGGTCCGCAGGGTTCCCGGGAGGATCCGGCTGACGTTCTTCGCGGTCCAGTTACGGCCCTGCGCGGCCCCGGCCGGGCCGGTCAGCAGGGTCTCGGGCGCCAGCAGCGGATCGTTCGGCCCGGTGAACACGCCGGACGCCGGTAGCGGCGCTGCGGTGGTCGGCGCGGCGGCGGGGGCGGTGCCGGCAGGGGCGAAGAAGTCCGGGCCGACGGATCCTGCGGCGGCCGTGTCCCAGGCGCGCACGCTGTGGTGCTGCGGGGTGATCGCCATCCCCGACAGCTCCAGGTCGATCCCGACCGATCCGGCGGCCGAGAGCAGCAGGAACTGCAACGCCACCGGCAGCGGCGGTTCGGCCTGCCCGTTCGCGGTGAAGTACGCGCCGACCGCCGTACGCAGGTCGCTCCAGCTGAGCGGGGTGCGGACACCATTGGCCGCGCGGGTCTGCTCCAGGGCCCCGAAGCCGCGCAGCAGCGCCTCGAACGCGGTCGCGTCGTTCTCCAGCAGGGGGCCGTAGACCAGCCTGACCGCCCGGACCCAGCGGCGTACGTCCGGGGCCCGGCCCCGGTCGCCGGTGATCCGCTCGGCCCACCGGCCGAGTTCGGCGGTCGACGGCTCGGGGCGGAACCCGGCCCACCAGTCGCCCTCGGCCAGCTGCCAGCGGGGCCCGGCCGTCCGGTCGGCGGGTACGAGGAACGCCTCCGCGCCGCTGCCGGGGGCCCAGACCCAGCGGTCCAGGCCGTTGGCCAGTTGCTGGCCGGCCACCGGGGTGTCCAGCGGGTCGGCGGGCGGCGGGCCCGCGAGATCGGCCCCCGTCACCAGGACCGGACGTTCCGGGGCCAGCGCGGTGAGGTCCCCGTCCACGGCGTACAGGACGTCCACGATGCGGGCGTAGGCGAACGCCGCGTCGGTGCCGTCGGCCAGCGCGAGGAGCGCGCCGCCGGGGCCGCCGCGCAGCCCGACCAGGTACGCGTCCTCGAAGGGCAGGGCCTGGACGGGGCTTTCGAGCGGCACCGGGCCCGGCCGCAGGTAGGTGAAGCCGGTCACCTGGGGCAGCAGGCCGTGGTGCTGCCGCAGTCCGTCCTGCCAGGCTGCCAGCGGCAGGGAGGACGTGCCCACCGGGATGTCCTGCGCGTCGCGGTGCCGGATCACCATCACGCGGTCCAGAAGGACGCGGGCGCCGTCCATCGCGACCGCTTCCGCGTACCACCGCATGACCGGCGGGGTCTGCGCCGGGTCGGCGAGGACGGCCAGGGCGCCGCGTGCCGCGTCGAAGAAGGCCCGGGCCTTCGCCTGTCCGCCCAGGGGGATGTCCGGCAGCAGCGCGTACGCCTCCGTCAGCGCGCCCCGCAGGGCCTGGTACGCGGGGTGGCCGTCGTGCAGGGGCCGGCCCAGCGCGTACTCGCCCAGCGCCAGGGCGATGTTCCGGCTGTCCCACTCGGTCAGCGGCCTGCGGGTGGCACCGCCCGCCTGGGGGATACCGGCTCGCGCCGCCACCATCAGGAAGCCCGCGACGCCCTGCACCACGGGGTTGTCCACGATCCGCCGGACGGACTCGCGCAGCACGTCCTCGGGGAGCGGGGCCCGGGACCGCAGGGCGCGCTCATAGGCGGCGCGGCTGAGGGCGGACAGTTCGGTGACGGCGCGCTGGATCTCCTCGGGCGTCATGAACTGGCCGGTGTAGCCGAAGTGCCGCAGCTCGGCGAGGACCAGGGGGACGGCCAGCCGGCCGTCGTCGGTGTCCAGGACCGGGTAGTCGCCGTCGTCCATGCCGACGGCGTAGCGCTGGCTGACGGGCTCCCCCTGGGACGTGCGGCCGGTGAGGACGGCGGTCCAGTGCTCGCGGGGCGTCGGCACCTCCGACCCGGCGGTGTCGAAGAAGGCGGGATCGGCGGGCAGATGGGGCGTCAGCCGCTGCCGGAAGAAGCCCAGCAGTCGTCCCAGTTGCTCGGCGGCGTCGGCGGAGAGCTGGTCGTGGTGCTCGTTCAGGAACGCCCGGGTGCGGGGGCGCAGCGCCCGCAGGATCCGGTCCAGGGCGTTGCGTGAGGCCGCGGGCAGGAGGTTCTTGATCAGCTCCGGGTCGGTGCCCGGCGGGCGGGCGTTGTCGAAGACGTCGCCGATCGGCGCGGCCACGACGTTCTGGAAGCCCAGCCATCCGTAGCCCCATACCTCGTCGACCTCGGGGATCGCCGCGAGGAAGGGTGCGATGTGGCTCTCCACGGCGAGCGTGCCGAGGAGCTGGTTCGCGTACGTCGCGGTGAGCGACTGGCCGAAGTTGCGGGCGCCGGCGACGGCCATCTCGAACTTGGGGACGGTCAGCCGCTGGTGGGCGATGTCCTGGAGCTCCCGGAGGCCGACGGTGGGATAGCCGAGGGTCAGCTGCCCGTAGGCGGTCCAGTCGAAGCCCTCGGGGGCGGGGTTGACCTTGGCGTTCAGCCCGGTCTCGGTGAACGTCCAGCCGCCGAGCGGGCCCAGCATCTCGGTGAGCGGGACGGCGACCTGGCGCTCGTCCGGCAGCCGTCCGGCGGCGCGCGCCCGCTGGAGCTGGGCCATGCCCTCCTCCTGGGTCTGCCGGCGCTCGCCGGGGAGGACGGCCATGGGGTCGAGGACGAACTCGCCGATGGCGAAGTTCCGGCGGACCGGGCGCGGCTGCCCCGGGGGCACCTGCGGCTCGTTGACGTGGAGGAGGCCGTCGGCCGTCATCCAGAAGCCTCGGCTGTCGGTGACGAGCGTGATGCCGGGACCGTGGGCGAGGACGAGCGTCGAGGTGAGGCGGCCGGGCAGGTCGAGGAAGAGGTCGCGGCGCTCCTCGACCTCCAGTCCGATGGCGCCGTAGCCGGGCTCGACCGGCGCGTCCAGACCGGCGTGGACCGTGGAGGAGGACGGGGCGAACTCGGGGAGGGCGTGTTCCAGGGCCTGCCCGCCGGGTCCGACGACGACGGCACGGGCGTCGGACGCCGCGACCGCGGGCGGGAGCGAGGACACCTGCCGGCCGTGGCCGGCCGAGAGGTCCACCCACACCACACCGCCGCTGCCGTCGAGGTGGTAGGCCGCCCAGGCGTGCCCGGGGGCCGCTCCCTGGCGGTGGGCCAGGACGAGGGCCACGGTGCCGGGTCCCTGGGCGGTGACCGCTCCGGCCACCGCGTCCCACGAGCGGACCCGGCGCCACCCGGGGCCCATCACCAGGGACGACTCCGTGGCGGGTACGCCGACCGCCGTGTCGTCCACCGTCCGCGCCGGGCGGACGCCCTGCGGGAACAGTTCGGCGCGCAGCGCCCCCAGCAGCGCCAGGCACCGTTCGACCGTCAGGCCGCGCACCGGTTCCCGGCCCGTCACCCGGCGTACCAGCGCGGTGAGTCCGGCGCGGTCGAGCGGCGGCCCCACGGTGATCTCGGCCCCGGTCAGGCTGCGCGGCGTGGTGAGCAGAGCCGTGGACGGGGGCGCGGTGGACGGTTCCGTGTCCGGTACGGGGGTGAGCCGCGCGGCCGGCTTCGGGGAGGAGAACAGGGCTTCGCCGTACGGGGCGGTCGCCAGGACGCTGGAGTTCAGGCCCTGGAGCCATGCCCTGCGCCAGGCACCCGGCCGGCCGCTCGCGGTCTCGGGGCGTCCGATGAGCCGCAGCGGGGCGGCGGCACCGGGCTGCGGGGTGGCCGTGGCAGCGGGCGGGGTGGTCGGGGCCACCGTCAACGCGCCGCTGTACGACCAGCCGTTGCGGGCGGTGCGGTTGGAGAACGCCTCGGAGAGTGCGGCAGCGCGTCCCGTGCCGCTGCCCGCGCCGGAGAGCACGAACAGGACAGGGACCCCGAGGGCGACGGTGCGCAGCGGCGGGGCCAGGTCGAGGAGGGCCAGGAACTCGCGGTCGGCGACGCGGAGGGGCCGCATGCCCGGCAGGTGGAGGACCACGAAGCCGTCGGCGTCGGTGTCGGTCCACGCCACCATGGCGTCCGCGGGTTCGCCCTCGGCGGCCCACGGCGCGCGGAAGTGCTGGAGGGATGCGCCGTCGGCCCCGGTGTCCTGACGGCCGACGGCCCGCAGGTCGATCCCGCCGGGCGCCGGGCTGCCGCTCCAGTTGAAGCCCTGGAAGCCCTCCCCGGAACGCAGTTGGCGGGCGGGGCCGAAGGCCCCCTTGGAGGCGAGGTGGAAGGCGGCCAGCGTGAAGAAGTCCGCCGGGTCGAGTCCGGCCGCGATGGCCTGGGCCGTCAGCATGTACAGGTGCTGCTTGCGCGCCGGGGCCCACTCCTCGTCGGGGAACACGTGCAGGACCCGGCGGCCCAGCTTCTCCGTGAACGCGTCGTCCCGGCCGGCCATCTGCTGGGCGGCGCCCGCCATCGCCCAGAAGGCCTGTGTCACGGCGCGTTCGGTCACCGGTACGTTCTCGGGCTGCCGCAGCACGTTCCGTACGAGCGGAGCGCCGAACTGGGTGACCTGCCGGATCGCGTGCTGGATCGCCGGGTCCCCGATGGCTTCGCCCAGGGGGGCCTCCGGCTTCTGCGCCAGCAGGCCGGCGGCCAGGTCCAGGACCTTGCGGTAGTCGTCGGGGCCCGGGGTCTTTCCTCCCACCCGCTGGGCGATGAAGGTCCACAGCTCCATGCGGAAGGGGGTGAACCGGTTCAGCGCCTGGTCGTTGGCGCGCAGGGTCTCCATGGCGCCGATGCCCCGAAGCAGCCGCGCGTGCGGGGCCTTGTCCTGTTCGGCCTCGGGGCCGAAGACGATGCGCAGGGCCCGCACCAGCCGGAGGGTGGTCGCGCGCACCTCCGGCGACGCCTCACCGTCCCCGGTGTGCAGGCCCGCGGTGCGGGCCATCTCGTCCAGGTCGTGCGGCAGCGGCTCGGGGCTGACCCACCTGCGGCGCCCGGCGACCGGGCCGGGGGCGTCGTGCAGGATGTGCGCGTCGGTGTGGAAGCCGCTGCTCATCAGCGACCCCTCGGTGACGCGGCGGCTCACGTTCGCCGTGTGCTGGGCGAGCGAGACCTCCTCCAGCGGGTCCTGGACGGCGGGCGCGGGGCGGTTGTCCAGCTGCGGCAGGGCCGGGTTCCCCGGCGCGTCGCTCCAGCAGACCTCCAGCTTCATCCGGTGGCCTTCGGGCAGTTCGGTGACCTCGGGCAGTCCGCCGATGTACCGGCCGCCGTCCTCCGCGCTCAGCCACACCGTCCGGCCGTCGCGCAGGGCGAGTTGCAGGCCGCCCGGCAGCCCGTGGGCGACGTACACGTACGACGCCGGGTCCGGGGTCCGGGACTCCTCGCTGATCAGCGCGGTCCGACTGCCCGACGCCATCAGATGGACCAGCTTCCTGGCCCGCTGGTAGGTACGCATCAGGGTCTCGCGGCCCCGGACGTCGTCGCCGTGCGACATCCGGCCGAACCGCTCGTCCCGGTCGGAGACCAGGGGCCGGGTGAGGACGTCGCTGTCGCGGAAGGCGGTGCCGTCGAGCGCCGTCCAGAGACGGTCCGGGAGCGGCGCGGCCTTCTTCGTGGGCCGGAACGGCACCCAGGAGCCGAGGGGCTGGTCCGGGCCGTGGTCGATGAGCGCCGGGACGTGCTCGCGCTTCTTGTTGCGCACCAGTCGGCCGTCGCCGCTGGGGGCCCACACGGGACGCTCCAGCAGATTGGCGACCGCCCGCAGGTAGGCCAGGTAGCGCTCGTTGGCCAGGTGCGGGACGACCAGGACGACGGGGACGTCCTTGGGCAGCTTCGCCAGCTCGGGGTCGGCCGCGAGTTCGGCCGCCAGCTGCTCCGCGTCCAGCGTGCGCCCGTCGGGGAACCGCACCCCGTCCGGGCCGCTTCCGGCCCGGACGACGTACGCCGAGTCGCCCCACGGTGCGGCCCGGTCCTCGCCGGCCTTCTCCCTGGCCGGGGTGCCCGGTACCTCCTCGTACACCCGGACGCGTCCGATGCGCAGCTGGCGCACCTTCTCGTCCGTGAGATTGCGGCCGCGCGGGGCGCCCGAGGCGTTCGTCATGAGCGTCGCGGGCGACAGGAGCGAACCGGCCGGGGGCTGCCCCTGGTCGCCGACGCTCAGGGAGCCGATGTCCGGCAGTGCGCCGGCCTTCCGGTCCGACGGGCTGAAGACGATCAGGGCGCCCGTGCCGGAGGCGGCCGCGGGGGCGTTGGTCCGCCGGGCGGCGCGGGTCCAGGTGCCCGGCGTCTTCGTGGCCGGGTCGGTCAGCGCGAGGATGCCGAGCGGGGTGGCGGGGTCGCCGGAGGAGAGCATCATCGGCGCGCTGTAGCGGTACGCGGGGCGTCCGGTGCGCTCGGAGAACCGCTGCGCCAGCTGAGGGCTCAGGATCCCCTGGCCGGTGGTCAGGAACAGCACCGGCTGCTTCAGCGGGAGGGTCCGCAGGCCGGGGTCCCGCTCCAGCAGGGCCAGGAACTCGTTCTCGGAGACGGGCAGGGGCGCGCGGCCCGGCAGGTGCAGCACGATCCGCCCGGCCCCGTCGACCTCCACGACGTTCAGCACCGGCATCGGCTTGTGCGGGCCGGTCCAGGCGGGCTGCACCGAGGACATGCTGCTGCCGTTGGGCCCGAACCTCATCTGCCGCACGCTGCCCCAGTCGACCCCGGCGGGCATGGGGGTGCCGGACCAGTTGATCCCCTGGTCGTTCGCTCCCTGCCGGAGCACCGCGGGCAGGGTGAACGCGCCGCTCTCCGCGAGGTCATAGGCCGCCATGACGTCCTGGTCGCCTGCGTCCACGCCCTCGGCGATCGCCTTGGTGAGCAGCGCCCACAGCGACTCCTGCCGCGACCGGTCCCAGGCGGTGGCGGCGTCGAGGTGGAGGATCCTGCGGCCCATGGCCTCCCGGGCGGTCGGCGTCATCGGGCGCAGCAGCCGGGCCGCACGGGTCGTGGCCCACAGGGTCGAGGCGACCAGCCGGGGGGTGAACGGCGCCGGGGCCGGCAGTGACTGCACGTGGCGGATCATCTGCTCGCCCTTGTCCGCCAGTTGCTTGAGAGCGATGTCCAGGGACGGCGCGGGCACAGCGTCGGTGAGCTTGGTGTTCTCGTTGTCGGCGATCCGCTCCGCGGCGAAGTCGAGCAGCTCCACGTACCCCCGCTTGTCGGGGGCCCGGCCGGAGTGCTCCTGGACGAAGAAGTCCAGCATGTCCAGCCGGAACGGGGTGAGGTGGGAGATCGTCCCGTCGTTCGCCCGCATCCGCTCCAGCGCGACGACGCCCTTCATGACGCGCTCGAACCGGCCGTCCGGCCCACCGCGATGGTGCTCGAAGGTGGTGCCGAAGACGGTGCGCACCGCCCGGAGCAGCCGCAGCATCGTCTGCCGTGTCTCCGGCGGGACCGGGTCCGGGCCGCGGTGGAGTCCGAAGTCCCGGGCCAGGGCGTCCAGTGCGGGTCCCAGCGGTTCGGGGCGGCGCAGGACCCTGCCGCCCCGCTGACCGGTCGCCGAGGCGAGGGCGATGCGCTGGGTGTCGTTGAAGCCGGTCTGGCGGAGGGAGCCGTCCGTCTCCCGGCGGGTGATGTTGGCCACCAGCTGGTCGAGCGGCACGTCGTCGAGGGGGTCGTCCACGTGGGGCGTGTCGCCCAGGTAGGGGTACTGGCGGCGCGGGTCGCCGTCCGAGGAGCTCCAGCACACCTCCAGGTGCATGCGGTGGCCGGGCGGCAGCTTGCGTACCTCGGGCAGCCCGGCGATGTACGCCGCCGCGTCCCTCTTCTCCAGCCACACCGTCCGGCCGTCGCGCAGCGGAAGGTGCATCCGGCCCGGTTCGCCGTGGCCGGCGTAGACGTAGACCGCGGAGTCCATCGAGACCGGCTCCGAGCCGACCGACTCGTGCTCGGTGCCCGCGTCGGTGCCCTCGGGGAGCCGGTGCGACAGCTCCCGCAGCGTTCGGAACCGGCGGAGCCGCTGCGCCCGCCGCCGCAGGCCGTCCTTCTGCTCGACGGCGAGCCGCCCGAAGTGCCGGTGGTCCTCGTCGGTCAGCGGCACGGTGAGGACGTCGCTGTCGTGGAAGACGGTCCCGTCCAGCGCCGTCCACGTGCGGTCGAGGTAGGACCCGATCGCGGTCGAGGGCTCGACCGACACCCAGTCGCCGACCGGGGCGTCCGCGTCGCGGTCCAGCAGCGCGAGGACGTGGGCGCCCGACCCGTCGGGGACGGCGCGGCCCATCCCGCTCGGCCCCCACACGGTGCGGCCCAGCCGGTCGGCCACGGCTTGCAGCGTCTGCTGGTAGCGGTCGCCGGTGTACGGGACGGCGAGGACGACGGGCACGCCCTTGGGGAGCTTCGCCAGCTCCGGGTCGGCGGCGAGCGCGTCGGCCAGCGCCTCCGGGCCCAGTTCCCGGCCGTCCGGCAGCAGCACCCGGCCGTCCTCGTCGTCGGCGATCACCACGTACGCGGTGTCCGGCCACGGTGCCGGGCCGGTCGAGACGACCTTCGCCGCGGTGTCCGGCCGCTTCTCCAGGGTCCGCAGCGTGCCCGGGAGGACGCGGTCGATCTTCGCGCGGGTCCAGTTGCGGCCCTGGGTGCTCCCGGACGGGCCGGTGATCCTGGTCCGGGAATCCAGCACGGGGTCGCTCGGGCCGGTGAACGCGTCCGACGCCGTGGCGGAGGCGGGTGCGGGTGCGGGTGCGACCGGTGCGGCCGGCTGTCCGGCGGGAGCCGGGGCGAAGAGGGACATCTCCTCGTCCTGGTCGGTGACGTCCTCGACGAAGCCGCCCGGGGTGGCCGTGTCCCAGGCGCGCACGCTGTGGTGCTGCGGGGTGATCGCCATCCCCGACAGCTCCAGGTCGACCCCGACCGATCCGGCGGCCGAGAGCAGCAGGAACCGCAACGCCACCGGCAGCGGCGGTTCGGCCTGCCCGTTCGCGGTGAAGTACGCGCCGACCGCCGTACGCAGGTCGCTCCAGCTGAGCGGGGCCGTGAAGCCGTTCGCCGCGCGGGTCCGCTCCAGCGCCCAGAAGCCGCGCAGCAGCGTGGCGAGGGCGTTGCCCTGGTCGTCGACGGTGGGGCCGTAGACCAGCCGGACCGCCCGGACCCACCGCAGGACGTCGGGGGCCCGGCCCCGGTCGCCCGTGATCCGCTCGGCCCAGCGGGCCAGTTCGGGGGTGGTGGGCTCGGGGCGGAACCCGGCCCACCAGTCGCCCTCGGCCAGCTGCCAGCGCGGTCCGGTCGGCCCGTCGCCCGGGGCGAGGACGGGTTCGATGCCGCTGCCGGTGGTCCAGATCCAGCGGTCAAGGCCGTTGGCCAGTTGCTGGCCGGCCACCGGGGTGTCCAGCGGGTCGGCGGACGGCGGGCCCGCGAGGTCGGCCCCCGTCACCACGACGGGCCGGTCGGGGGCCAGCGCGGTCAGATCGCCGTCGAACGCGAACAGGAAGTCCACGATCCTCGCGTAGTCGACGACGGCGTCGGAGCCGTCGGACAGGGCCAGCGCGGCGGCCTCGGGTCCGCCGCGCAGCCCGACCAGGTACGCGTCGTGGAACGGCAGGTTCTGGACCGGGCTCTCCAAAGTCACCGGGCCGGGACGCACGTAGGTGAAGCCGACCACCTCGGGCAGCAGCCCGTACGTCCGCCGCCGGGCGTCCTGCCAGTCCTGGTCGGGGCGCGAGGAGGTGCCCAACGGGGTGCCGTCGGCGGCACGGTGCCTGACCGCGAGGACCCGGTCGAGGAGGACGCGGGAGCCGTCCGCCGCGACCAGTTCCGACGCCCACTCCAGCGGCGGGGGTGTCCGCTCCGGGTCGGCCAGGACCTCCAGGGCGCCCTGTGCGGCGGTGACCATGGCCTGGAGCCGGGGCCGGTGGCCCGGGGGAAGCGTGTCGACGGCGACGGCCGCCTCCTGGACCGCCGTGCGCAGGGCCCGGTGCAGGGGGTGGTCGGCGGGCAGCGGGGTACCGAGCGCGTACTCGCCGAGGGCGCGGGAGATCCGCTGGCTCTCGCCCACCGGCATCAGGCGGCGGGGAGACCCCGACGGCTGGGGCAGACCTGCCATCAGGACCATCTGCACGAAGTGGGCGAGGCCCCGGACGGCCTCGTTGTCCAGGATGCGGTTCAGGGACTCGGTCAGGACGTCGTCGGGCAGCGGGGCCCGCTGTGCGAGGGCCCGGCGGTAGGCCTCCCGGCTCAGCTCCGCCAGCTCGGCCACGGCCTGCCGGATCTGCTCCGGCGTCATCAACTGCTCGCCTTCGTAGGCGAAGTGGCGCAGCTCCGTGAGGACCAGCGGGATGTCGAGGCGGCCGTCGTCGGTGT
Organism: Streptomyces sp. McG3; assembly: GCF_018619185.1. Classification (GTDB taxonomy): domain Bacteria; phylum Actinomycetota; class Actinomycetes; order Streptomycetales; family Streptomycetaceae; genus Streptomyces. Next base: position 31,265 of record NZ_JAAXYC010000064.1, read on the forward strand.
CGAGGGTCGGATACCGGTGGTCGTCCATGTCGACCGTCTGCTTCTGCGAGACGACCTTGCCGTCGGAGGTGCGTCCGGTCAGCAGGGAGGTGGTGTGCTCGCGCGCGGAGGGGACGTCGCCGATCGTGGCGTCGAAGTAGCCCGGGAAGAGGGGCTTGTCCGGGGTGATGGTGCGCCGGTAGAGCTCCAGCAGCCGTCCGAGGGTGGCGGCGAGCCCCGCGCTGATGCTGTCGTGGTGCCGGTCGAGGAAGCCCCTGGCCCGGGGCCGCAGCGCCCGCAGGACCCGGTCGAGGGCCGGACGTGACGCCACCGCCAGGCCGTTCTTCACCATGAACGCGGCGGGGCCCTGGTTGAGGATGACGCCGGTCGGCCGGGCGACGGCGTGGGCGTAGGCGAAGCGGAGGTAGCCCCACAGGTCGTCGACGTCCGGGACCGGGGCGAGGAAGGGGACGACCACGTCGGGCACGTCGGTCCGTCCGGTGACGGCGCGGACGAACTCCGCGGTGGCCTTCATCGCGAACTCCCGGCCCGACGCCTCCACCGCCCCGATCGCGCCCTTGGGCAGCCGGTCCACCGCCCGGTCCTGGAGCAGGCTCAACCCGAGGGCGGGGAAGCCGGTGGTGGGCTGCACGTAGGCGCGGTTCGTCCGGACCGGGGTCTGGCCGACCAGAGTCCTGCCGCCCAGCTCGGTGACCGTCCAGCCGTCCTCGGCGGGCAGCAGGGCGGCGAGGGCGGTCTGCGGGGATGCGCCCGGCTCGTCGCGGCCGTCCAGGGCCCGTTCCACCCGGGCGAGCCGCTCCAGCGTCTCCTCGGGGGACTGCCGCCGCTCGCCCGGGAGCACCGCCATCGGCTCGACGACGATCTCACCGATGAGGTAACCAAACTGCTGGGGCTTCGGGTCGCCCGGCGCGATGGGCGGAAAGGTCAGGTGCAGGCGGCCGTCGGCCGTCCGCGTGACGCTCGCGTGGTCCGTGACGATGCTGAAGCCGGGGGCGGTGGCCAGGATCTGCTTGGCCGGAACATCGCCGAGGCCGCTGATCACGAAGACCAGCCGCCGTTCGATCTCCAGGCCGATGGCTCCGTAGCCGCGGCCGGTCGCCGCGTCCAGCAGGGAGTGCGGGGTGGAGGACGACGCGGCGAAGGAGGGCAGGGCGCCCTCGACGGCCCGGCCCGCCGGGCCGACGACCAGGGCACGCGCCTCGGACGCCGCGACCGGGGGCGGCGCGGAGGAGAGCTGCCGGCCGTCCCGGGCCGAGAGGTCCAGCCACATCACGCCGTCGAAACCGCCGAGATGGTAGGCGGCCCACGCGTGGCCCAGCGCCTCCCCCTGACGCCGTGCCAGGACGAACGCCGCCGCGCCCGGCCCCTGGGCGGCGACGGTCCGGGCCACCGCCTCCCACGAGCCCACGGGGCTCCAGCCCGGCCCCGGGACCAGGGTGGAGGCCGGTGTCACGGTGCCGAGCGCCGCGTCGTCGACCGTGGCCGCCGGACGCACGCCGCCCGGGTACAGGGCGTCCCGGAGCGCGCCCAGCAGCACCAGGCACCGCCGCACGGTGAGTCCCTGGCGCGATGCGGGGCCTGCGATCCGCCGGGCCGTCGCCGTCAGCCGGGGGCGGCTGAGCGGGGCGGAGCGCGGTGGGGC
>NZ_JAAXYC010000567.1 GCF_018619185.1 Streptomyces sp. McG3
CTCCTCCGCAACCTCATCCCCCGCCACACCACAACCACCACCGTGCGCGCGACGGACAAGGCATCGCTGCTGACGCTGGTGCTGGAGCACGTCGCGACGACACTGGGGCACACGGACGCGGGCGCGATCGACCCGGACACGGCGTTCCAAAGCCTCGGGTTCGACTCGCTGACGGCGGTCGAGCTGCGCAACCGCCTCGGCGCGGCCACCGGTACGCGGCTGCCTGCCACGGTCACGTTCGACCACCCGACGCCTGTGGCGCTCGCGGAGTTCCTGCACGGCAAACTGTCCGGTCAGCAGACCGGCCGCCAGGTGGAGGCACGGGCATCGGCGGACGAGCCGATCGCGATCGTCGGCATGGCCTGCCGCTACCCCGGCGACGTGAACACGCCGGAGGACCTGTGGAACATGCTGGTCTCGGGTTCGGAGGGCATCTCGGAGTTCCCCGCGGACCGTGGCTGGGACCTGGAGGCGGTGTACGACCCGGAGAGTTCCCGGCCGGGCACCACCTACTCGGCCGTGGGCGGATTCCTGCACGACGCGGGCGACTTCGACCCCGCGTTCTTCGGCATCAGCCCGCGTGAAGCCGCCGCCATGGACCCCCAGCAGCGCCTGTTGCTGGAGACGTCCTGGGAGGCGCTGGAGAGCGCCGGGGTCGACCCGGTCTCGTTGCGCGGCAGCGACACCGGTGTCTTCGCGGGCGCGATGTACCGCGACTACGCCAGCCGGTTCACGACCGCGCCCAAGGGCAACGAGGACGTGGTGGGCACGGGCAACGCCGGAGCTGTCACGTCCGGTCGCGTCTCGTACGGACTCGGCCTGGAGGGGCCGTCGATGACGGTCGACACCGCATGCTCCTCCTCGTTGGTGGCCACCCACCTTGCCGCGCAGGCTCTGCGGTCGGGCGAGTGCTCACTGGCGCTGGCCGGCGGGGTCACGATCATGGCGACGCCGGATCCGTTCGTGGAGTTCAGCCGCCAGCGGGGACTCGCGACGGACGGCCGCTGCAAGGCGTTCTCCGGCGACGCGGACGGCACCGGCATCTCCGAAGGGGTCGGCCTGCTCCTGCTGGAGCGACTGTCCGACGCGGTGCGCAACGGCCGCCGGATCCTCGGTGTCGTCCGTGGCTCGGCGGTCAACCAGGACGGCGCTTCCAACGGTCTGACCGCGCCCAACGGTCCGTCGCAGGAGCGGGTCATCCTCCAGGCGCTGGCCAACGCCCGCCTCGAACCCTCCGACGTGGACAT
>NZ_JAAXYC010000065.1 GCF_018619185.1 Streptomyces sp. McG3
CCCCCCACCGGATCCGTCGGGGTCAGCGCAGGGCCAACACCAGCGCCGTGCCGAGGCAGGTCGCCGCACCCACCGCGCCGGCCGAGACGGCGACGCAGCGGGCCCGGAGCCGGGCGTAGCGCCCGGCGTACTCTTCGCGCAGTTCGTCCGCGCGGTCCCGGATGCGGGTGAGCGACTCCCGGGAAGCGGTGACGCGTTCGGCGACGAACACCCGCTCGACGTCCTCACGCTGCGCTGTGGTCAACCAGGGCAACCGGTCGGTGAATCGGCGCGCCTGTCGTCGCGCCCGCTCGACCTCGGCGTTCCACAGCAGAAAGCCTTCCAGTTGCGCCAGGCCCCGTGCGCAGTCCTTGTCGGGTTTCACCCCGACCTCCTCTCCCACTCCGTCGCTTCGTCAAGGGCGTGGGTCGCATTCACTCGTGCCGGTCCCCCGGGGCGACGATCGTGGAGTTCTCGGGGCGGTTGGTGGCTTCCTCCAGAGAGCGGACCGTCGGGTGGTGCAGGTCGAACGCCGGGGATTCGGAACGGATCCGCGGCAGAGTGACGAAGTTGTGCCGGGGCGGCGGGCAGGAGGTGGCCCATTCCAGCGAACGGCCGTAGCCCCACGGGTCGTCGACCTCGACCTTCCTGCCGTACTTGGCGGTCTTCCAGATGTTGTAGAAGAACGGCAGGATCGACAGGCCCAGCAGGAAAGAGGAAATGGTGGAGATGGTGTTCAGCGCGGTGAAGCCGTCGGCGTCGAGGTAGTCCGCGTAACGGCGCGGCATGCCTTCGGCGCCGAGCCAGTGCTGAACGAGGAACGTTCCGTGGAATCCGACGAAGAGTGTCCAGAACGTCATCTTCCCGAGCCGCTCGTCCAGCATCTTCCCGGTGAACTTCGGCCACCAGAAATGGAATCCGGCGAACATCGCGAACACCACGGTGCCGAATACCACGTAGTGGAAGTGGGCGACGACGAAGTACGAGTCGGAGACATGGAAGTCCAATGGCGGTGAGGCGAGGATGATCCCGGTCAGACCTCCGAACAGGAAGGTGACCAGAAACCCGACGGCCCAGAGCATCGGGGTCTCCAGGGAGAGCGACCCCTTCCACATCGTGCCGATCCAGTTGAAGAACTTCACGCCGGTCGGCACGGCGATGAGGAAGGTCATGAAGGAGAAGAACGGCAGCAGCACCCCGCCCGTGACGAACATGTGGTGCGCCCACACGGTCGCGGACAGGCCCGCGATGGCGATGGTGGCCGCGACCAGGCCGATATAGCCGAAGACCGGCTTGCGGCTGAAGACCGGGAAGATCTCCGTGACGATGCCGAAGAACGGCAGGGCGATGATGTAGACCTCGGGGTGGCCGAAGAACCAGAACAGGTGCTGCCACAGCAGGGCGCCGCCGTTGGCCGCGTCGAAGACATGCGCACCGAACTTGCGGTCGGCCTCCAGCGCCAGCAGGGCCGCGGCGAGGACCGGGAAGGCCAGCAGGACCAGAACACCGGTCAGCAGGACGTTCCAGACGAAGATCGGCATGCGGAACATCGTCATGCCGGGTGCGCGCATGCAGATGATCGTGGTGATGAAGTTGACCGAGCCGAGGATCGTGCCGAAGCCGGAGAACGCCAGACCCATGATCCACATGTCGGCGCCGATACCTGGGGATCGGACCGCGTCGTTGAGCGGGGCGTAGGCGAACCAGCCGAAGTCGGCAGCACCCTGCGGGGTGAGGAATCCGGCCACCGCGATGAGCGAGCCGAACAGGTACAGCCAGTACGCGAACATGTTCAGGCGGGGAAACGCCACGTCGGGCGCGCCGATCTGCAGCGGCATGATCCAGTTCGCGAATCCGGCGAACAACGGCGTCGCGAACATCAGCAGCATGATCGTGCCGTGCATCGTGAACGCCTGGTTGAACTGCTCGTTCGAGATCAGCTGGATACCGGGCCGGGCCAGCTCGGCCCGCATCACCAGCGCCAGGAGCCCTCCCACGCAGAAGAACGCAAAGGAGGTGACGAGGTAGAGCGTGCCGATCGTCTTGTGGTCCGTGGTGGTCATCCACTTGATGACCACGTTGCCGGGTTCGCCGCGCCGTACCGGCATTTCGTCCTGGTCGGCGGTATCGGTCTCCACCGGTTGCGAGATGCCCCTCGTCGTCACTACGACGCTCCTTCGGTCGACGGCCCGTGTGGACTCGGCGACCAGAATGGACCCGCGGCGATCGGTGCAGTGGGACATCCTTCCCCGTCCGGGGCGAGCGGCCGACAAGGACACTCAAATGGCCTAGGGCGAACGCTCCCCTCCTCGGCCGGCGCCACCGAAACCCGACATCAACGTCCGAGAGGCGATCGGATATTCCCTCGCGGACATCGGAATAGCTTCTCCGGCAACGGAGTTGGTGAACCGACAGAATCACTTTTCCCCTCCCCCTCCAGTCCACTCTTCTCCACTCGGCAAGCTTCGGAAGGTCGGATCCATGAAGATCGGCATCATCGGCGCGGGCAACATCGGCGGCAACCTGACGCGACGCCTCACCGCCCTCGGACATGAGGTCGCGGTCGCCAACTCCCGCGGCCCCCAGACACTCACCGCCCTCGCCGAAGAGACCGGGGCGACGCCGGTGCCCGCGTCGGAGGCCGCGCGGGGCGCCCAGGTAGTCGTCGTCACCGTGCCGCTGAAGGCCGTGCCCGACCTGCCCGCCGGATTCCTCGACGGTGCGGCGGAGGGCGCGGCGGTCATCGACACGGGCAACTACTACCCGCAGCAGCGCGACGGCCGCATCGCTGCCATCGAGGACGGGCTGCCCGAGAGCCGGTGGACGGAGCAGCAGATCGGTCACCCCGTGATCAAGGCGTTCAACGGCACGTACGCACAGGACATCCTGGACCGGGGCCGCCCGCAGGGCAGTCCGGGCCGGCAGGCCCTCCCTGTGGCGGGCGACGACCCGACGGCCAAGCAAGCGGTCCGTGACCTCATCGACGAGTTGGGCTTCGACACGGTCGACAGCGGCGGCCTGGACGAATCCTGGCGCCAGCAGCCCGGCACGCCGGTGTACGGCAGCCAGGGCGATGTCGACGCCATCGTGAAAGCCCTCGCGGAAGCATCGCAGGAGCGCACCGCGGAGTGGCGCGCCTGATCTCGGGCGTCGCGCCGGAGGGACGACCGGGCGACCACTCCGGCCGAGCGGGAAACGGGGGTACCCGCCCGGCCGGAGCGCCGTCCGCCCTCAGACGACGCCCGTCACCGTGATCCGCAGCGCGACCACCGGATCCTCCGGCAGCACGGCGACGACCGCGGCCTGTACGGCCCTGGTGACGTCGAGCGCCCGGTGACCGCGGCACAGGACGAATCGGATGTCGATGTGCCAGCCGTCGCCCTCGTCCCGGCCGACCCGCACCCCCGGAGTCCTGTTCCCGGTCAGTGGGGCGCGGCGAGGGGTGCGCTCGCCGATCCGGGTGCGTAGCAGGTCCGCCATGCCGGGGCGCAGGAACGCGACGCCCTGCACGCCGCGAGCGGCCTCGGCGGCAGCCCCGGCCACCCGGTCCCGGACTGTGTCCGCGGTCATCGCGCTGCTCCCGTCCCGTGTCCGTCGGCCCGGCCGTCCGCATGACCGCCGATGACCGTACCGTCGTCTCCGTCTCCGTCGCCGTGCACACGGTGGCCGACGTCCTCGTAGAAGACGTCGAGAGTGTCCACCGGGTCGAGGATGTCGACAACGAGAACGTCGGTGGTCGCGAGGCGGATACCGATGTCCCGGTCGGCGACCTCCGCGACCCGTGCGCGCACGGCGTCGGCCAGGTCGGGCATGGGCAGGCCGAGGCTCGCCGCCACCTCGACCCGAATGTGCAGCTCTCCGGTGGGGTCCGCCGGGTCGAGAGGGGCGATACGGCAGCTCCCGGCCCGCACCCCGGGCAGGCTGTCGACCGCCGCCCGCAGTATCCGTGCGACCGCGGACTCGACCATCCAGTGGTCCTCCCCCGGCTCTCCCAGCGGCAGTGGGCGTCCCGGGCGCAGTTCGAGCCGTACGAGGTCCATGACACGAGCCGTTATGGCCGTGGTGTCCGGTGTGCCGGGCTCCTGCTCACAGGTACGGCGTACCGCGTCGCCAAGGCCCGTGAGGTCGGCCAGGGCGGCCGAGCAGAAAGCGCATGCGGCGAAGTGGGGGTCCTCCGCCGAGCGCCCGGTGTCCCACGCCTCCCAGACGTCGGTGAGCAGGCGCCCGCAACCGAGCCGCTCATCCTCCTCGTATCGGCTCTCCTCGTGCCGGCTCTCCTCCGGCCGGTCCGGATTGGCGCTCATCGCCATGCGCTCATCGCCTCCGTCAAGGAGCGGCGGGCCCGGAAGACCCGGCCGCGGACCGCCTGCAGACTGATTCCGACCGTTCCCGCGATGCTCTCGTACGACAGTCCCTGCATCTCACGCAGCACCCAGCACACGCGCTGTTCGGGTGAGAGGCTCGCCATCGCCTCGGTCAGCGCGTCGACGGCCGCCCGCGACTCCACCGCACGGGCGGGGGACGCCTGGTGCTCGGGGGCGGCCTGTTCGGGCACCGAGTCGAGGTCCGCCGCAGGTCTGCGGGCTCTGAGCCGGTTGAGGCAGCGGTTGGTGACGATGCGGTACAGCCAGGTGTGGAAGGAGGCGTCCCGGCGGAACTCGGGGAGTTTGCGCCATGCGCTCACGAAGGCGTCCTGTACGGCGTCCTCCGCGTCCGCCCGGTCGCCGAGAAGCCGTGTCGCCAGTTGCAACATCACTGGGCCGTGCCTGCGCACGAGCACCTCGAAGGCCTCCTCGTCCCCCTCTCCCGCCCTCACTACCAGCAGTGCCTCGTCGGACGGCGCGGCGTCCGGCGCGCGCTCCGTCAGCTGATTCCCGTCGCCGGGCACGGACCAACTCCTTCCCCGCTCATTTCCACGACGCCTGCTCCTGCTTCTGTACGCGTCCGGCACACGACCCTGCACGTGTCTCTCCACGTGCCCTCGTGACCGCTTCTCGTCGTTGGACACACCGCGAGGCCGAACGTCACGCACTCACGCGGCTTTGTCTGCACTGCCGTCGCCCCCGTCGCCCGTCGTCCTGCTTCCGGGAAATATCCGCGAACCCGCGTGACGAATCGGCGCACAGCGTGTCCAACGAAATGTCAGGCAGAACGAGCCGAGCGAGACGCTAGGAGTTTCCATGACCACCATCCAGCCAGCAGCTACCGTTCCCCCCGCGGGAGCAGCTTCGCGGACAGGCACGACGAAGCAGAGCGGCTCCGCGGGCGGGACGACCACGGTCGGCAGCGGGGCGACCGGGGCGGCCGAGCCGGCGGCGACGCGGGGCCGCACCTCCATCGCGGACACCGTGGTCGTGAAGATCGCGGGGATGGCGGCCCGGGAGATCCCCGGCGTCCACGACATGGGCGGCGGCCTCTCCCGCACCCTCGGCGCGGTCCGCGACCGGGTGCCGGGCGGCCGGCCGAACGTCGGACGGGGCGTCAAGGTCGAGGTGGGCGAGCGCCAGACCGCCATCGATCTGGACCTTGTCGTGGAGTACGGGGTCGCGATCACCGATGTGGCGCACGACGTCCGCGAAAACGTCATCGCGGCGGTGGAGCGCACCACGGGCCTTGAGGTCGTCGAGGTCAATGTGACGGTCAACGACGTGCATCTGCCCGAGGACGACGACGAGGTCGCCCCGTCCGAGACGCGCGTGGCGTGACGGCGTGACACGGAAGATGGACGCGTCCGGCCCGGCGGGTGGTGCGCCAGGCCGGGGTGCCTACGGGGCGGCGGCGGGCATGGCGCTGGGGTTCGCGGGCTGGTTCGGCGGGTTCGGTGCCTTCCTCGTGGTCGCGTCGCTCGGCGCTGTGGGCTGGTTCGTCGGACACCTCGTCGACCAGGGCACCGGCCTCCGCGAGTTCCTGGACTCGGTGGCGGGGCGGCGGCCATGACGGTCCCCGCCGCCGGGCGTGGTACGACGACGGTGGCCCCCCGCGCCGTACGGCGGATCGCCGAGCGGGCGGTGGCCGAGGCGCTGCCCGACGGCGGCGCGGTGACCCGCGGCTCCGCTTCGGTGCGCGGCGCGTCCGCGCGGGTCACGGTCGGCATCCGGCTGCCGTATCCGATACGGGCGGACGAGGCGGCTGAGCGGATCCGGGAGCGGGCACGGACCCGGACGGCGGCCTTGACGGGCCTGTCCGTTCCGCACGCGGACGTCCGGATCGATGCACTGTCGGTGATTCCGCTGCCCCCCGCCGGGGAACCCTCGGACGATGCGCCCTCCGGGGCAGACGATGCGGCGCACGGGGCGGAGCACACCATACGGAGCGGTGGCCCGGGCGGCCGGATCCGGGCCCAGCGCCGAATTCCCGCAGCACTGACGGCGGCCGTCGGAGCCACCGGCTGTGCGCTGCTCCTGGTGGACGTCATCGCGGTCCGGCTCGGCAGCACGCCCGCCGCTTGGAGGACCTGGCTGGTCGACTGGGCGTCGACGCACGGCCCGGCGGACACAGCGGTCCGGGTCGGCGGGATGCTGGCCGCGCTGACCGGCGCATGGCTGCTGGGGTGTGCCCTGCTCCCGGGGCACCGGCGCGGACTGACGATGACCGCGCCCGAACCGCGGCTGCGGGCGGCGCTCGACCGTTCGGCCGCAGCCCGGGTCGTCCAGGACCGGACCGCCTCCGTGGCCGGAGTGGTTCGGGTCCGGGTGAGGGTGCGGCGGCGACGCGTCACGGTGCTGGCAGAGGTGGGCTACGGCGGCCCGGAGCAGGTGCGGGCCGAAGTGGTCCGGGTGGCCGGAGCGGCCCTGCCGGAGCTGGGCCTGGCTCGGGCTCCCGCGCTGCGGGTCGCGATCCGGGTCCGGCGTGACCCGCACGGGCCGCCGCCGTCCATCGCGGAGCCGACGGAATCCGCAGCCGCTTCGACGACGACGACGGCAGCGGCAGCGGCTCCGGCTCCGGCTCCGGCTGAACAGAGAGAGGTGTGAGGGGATGTCGGTGATCAGGCGTGGCGCGGTCAACCGGTCGCTGCTCGGTGTCGCCGGGCTGGTGCTGGTGGTCTGCGGCGGCTGGGTGGCCGTGGGTGATGGTTCGGCGTGGGTCCCGGTGGTGGACCGCGTCCCGCACTGGTGGCCGACGCCCGCGTCGGACGGGGTGTTGCTGGACCGCGGATTGACGGCACGGCTCCGGGAGAACAGTTGGTGGAGCCTCGCGCTGATCGCCGGGCTCGCCCTCGTTCTGGCGCTGCTGGTGTGGTGGTTGGCCCGTCAGGCGCGGTCGGGCAGGACCCGTTGGTCGGTGCTGCCACGGAGCGGGCCGGTATTGCGCAGGCGTGCCTGGGAACGGGCGATGACCACACAGGTGGCGGCGTTCGACAACGTGGCGCGTGCCCGCGTGCGTCTGGTGGGCCGGCCACCGCGGACGGTGGTGACGGTGGTCGCGGAGCCCGGGGCCCGGCCTGCGCAGGTCGTGCGGTCCGTGGCCGGGGCCATCGCGGACGCCCGTGACAGCGGCGGCGTACAGCGTCTGTCGGCCGACGTACGGGTCCGGGTCGCGAACCGCAGGGAGCGCCGCACGCGTTGAACCGCCGCGGCCCGTGTGCCGGGTCGCCCCACGGTGGTCGGGCCGCCGTTCACGGCTGTGCGTGGGGGCACTCCGGAGCTGCTCCCACCCGCGCACCCACAGAACTACTCACGAGTAAGGTATGGGCTCCGGGATGTCGGCCCACGGCCCGTACGGCACCCGGGCGTGGCCCGTCAACGGCCGTGGACAAGGAGTCTCACCGTGCCCCGCACCATGTCCGTAGCAGACAGCATCGTCATCGGCGCCAGCCCGGAGCAAGTCTATGAACAGCTCAGCGACCCCACGGCGATGGGGCGTTGGAGCCCGGAGAACCGTGGCGCGACCGTGCACGGCGAGCGGCGTGATGCGTACGTCGGCATGGTCTTCGAGGGCCGGAACAAGCGCGGTGCGGCGCGCTGGACGACACGGTGCACCGTGACGGCGGCCGACCCCGGCGAGCGCTTCGCCTTCCGGGTGCACGCGATCGGGCTGCGGCGCCCTCTGCTCCCGGGGCCGATCGCAACGTGGGAGTACCGTTTCGAGGCGGTGGACGGCGCGACCCGGGTCACCGAGACCTGGACCGATGACCGGCGTCGTTGGCCTGACTTCCTCGCCAACGCGTTCGATCGCGTCGCGACGGGCGGGAAGACCTTCGCGCAGTTCCAGGGCGGCAACATCCGTACGACGCTGAAGCGTCTCAAGGCAGCCCTGGAGGCGGACGTCCGGGGCACCGGAAGCTAGGCATGCCAGACGGTCAGGTGAACCAGGTGGTCAGGCGGCCCAGTGCGGAGGGCGGCTCAGGGATGTGGGAAGTGCTGTCTTCGCATTGCCCTTGGCGGCGTTGAGCTGGGCCTGGGTGAGGAACAGGCTTCCCGTGAGGTCGGCGCCCGAGAGGTCGGCGTCACGGAAGTCCGCGCCGATGAGGTCGGCCAGGCGGAGGTCGGCGCCGGTGAGATCGGCGGCGATCAGATAGGCCCCGCGGAGGTCCGCCGCGCGCAGGTCGGCTCCGCGCAGGCGGGCCCCGATGAGGTCCGCACCACGGTGGTTGCGCTTCTTGCGGCGGGGCGCGGCCGCCCGGACGAGTTCGCTGGTGCGCAGGAGCAGCCCGGCGACCCGATCGCGGTGACCGGCGACGTCAAGTTCCGCGAAGTCGACGCCCGGCCGTGTGGTGTGCCGTTCCGTCTCTGCGAGGGCCCGGCGGATCTCGCCATGCAGGGGACGTGCGTCAGGCAGGGTAAGGGCCTCGGTGAGGTACCACAGCAGTTCGTGGAGCTGACGCATGACCGGGAACACCTGGAACATCTGCGCGGCGAGGTCGGGGTACGTACGCCAGTCACGGCCACCGTAGGTCACCTGGGAGACCTGCTGGCCGGCGCCGAAGCAGTCGTACACGGTGCAGCCGGAGAAGCCCTTCGGCCGCAGCCGGGTGTGGATGCCGCAGCGGAAGTCCTTCTGAAGGTTGGGGCAGGGCCGCCCGGCGTCCTTGTCGATGGCGAAGTCCGCCGAGGCCGTCAGCGTGAGGGCGACGCAGCACAGAGCGAAACAGTTCGCGCAGTCCGCGCGCAGGGCCTCCCGTCCGTTGTCGGGCACGGCGGTCGGTTCGTTGTCGGGCACGGGCGGCGGGTCCTCGCGTGAAGGGTGCTGCGGAAAGTACGGGTGCAGAGCACACGAGTCTACCGACGGGCCGGGAGGTGGCACTCCCGGCGGCCCCTGTCGGCTCTGTTCAGCGCCGTCGGCCACGGCACCCGTCGACCCTTGCGGATCCCCAGGGGTACCGCCTGCCGCCGCCGGTGCAGACTGGGCACGGTATGGATCGCGAGGGGGACACATGGGCACCGAGGAGAGCAACGGATTCGAGCCCGCGACCGGCGACGGCCCACCGGCCGCCGAACCCGCGGCGGCACGGGCCGCTTCGGTGCGGACCGCGTTCGAGGGGCTGCTGCAGATCCGCCGGCTCACCGGCGCCGGGCGGCCCGACCCCGTGGCCGCACCGGCTCCGTGGGAGGTGAACCGCCCGGTCAGGGCGATCGCGTTGGCTCTGGAAAGGTCAGGGGCCACACCTTCGGCCGTCGACCCGTCGGGACAACGCGTGTCGGCCGGGTACCGGGTGAGCGACGGGGAGTCGGCAGGTTCGGCACGGGTCGAGTGGACCGGACCTCCCCGCAGCGGCGCCGCTCATGACGAGGAGGCGGCGCTGGCCGGCTGCGCTTCGGCCTTGCGGGAACTGGGCTGGACGGTCCTGCTCTACCGAGGGCCCCGCAGACGGCGTTACCTGGAGGTGGAGCCGCCGAGCGGGTTGTCCGGCGGGCAGGACCGGGCGTGGGACGGCGTTGTCAGACCCATGGGGGATGCTTGACGGTCCGACAGCTCTGAGGAGGAGACGCTGAGATGGACAACGACGAGCTCGCCGCGGCGCAGGCGTACGTCCGGCTGCTGGAAGCCACCCGGGCAGCGCTCGCGGACCCCGACGACGCACCGGTCTACCTGCCGCTGCTCAACTCTCCGATGCGGGAGGCCGACCATGCCCTGCGCAGCGCGGGGCTGACGGGCAACGAGGACCGGCTGTTCGCTCTCGTACGGGCACTGCAGCCGAGCCTCTCCGGCAGCGACAGACAGGCGGGGCGGTAGGGCCGGCGTCGGCCCGGCACCCGCCGGTCCGTCCTATCCGGCCTGTCCCCCGTAGGCGGGGGTGCACGTGGGTTCCGGAGCGAGTCCGAGCTCCTGTTCGCCGGGGCCGAGCGGTGCGAAGAACCGGGCGACCTCCTGGTCGTCGACCTCGGCGAGGGAGCCCGGCTTCCACTGCGGTGCGTTGTCCTTGTCGATGATCCGGGCTCGCACCCCTTCCACGAAATCTGGGTGTTCGAACGCCCGGCTGGAGACACGGAACTCCTGGTCGAGAACGGCCTCCAGGCTGTCGAGCCGGGCTGCCCGGCGGACTGCGGCGAGCGTCACCTTGAGCGCGAGCGGCGACTTGGTCAGGAGTTCGTCCGATGCCGCCTCCGCCGCGGTAACACCGCTCTCACGCAGCCGCCGGAGGATCTCCTCCACGCTGTCCGCCGCGTAGCAATCGTCGATCCAGTCGCGTTGCGCCGCGAGCTCGCCGGACGGCGGGTCCGTGGCGAACCGCTGGACGATGCCCGCCACCGACGGGTCCTGGCCGGCCGGCTCTCCCAGTGCCTCGGTCAGGGCAGGCAGGAGGCGGGCAGGGACGTGATGATCGGCCAGACCGCAGAGAACGGCGTCGGCCGCCCCGACGGATCGGCCAGTGAGCGCCAGATGGGTGCCCAGTTCGCCGGGGGCGGTGGCCAGCAGGCGGGTGCCCCCGACATCGGGCACGAAGCCGATCGCGGTCTCGGGCATGGCGACGCGTGAGCGTTCGGTGACGACACGGATTCCCGAGTGTGCGGACACCCCGACTCCTCCGCCCATCACGATGCCGTCCATCAGTGCGACGTACGGCTTGGGGAATCGGGCGATGCGGGCATTGAGGCGGTACTCGTCACGCCAGAACTCCAGGGACGCGCGTCCCGAGGCCCGTGCGTCGTCGTGCAGGGCCCGAATGTCGCCACCGGCGCACAGGCCCCGGTCGCCGGCCCCGGACAGCAGGACCGACGCGATCGATTCGTCCTGCTCGGCGCGGGACAGGGCCTCGTCGAGAAGCCGCACCATGGTGTGGCTGAGAGCGTTGAGCGCCCGGGGGCGGTTCAGTGTGAGGTGCAGACATGTGCCCCTCTTCTCCAGCAGGACGGGCCGGTCGTCGTTCATGCGTGCGCTCCGCTCGCTGAGCTCGTGGACACGTGGGACGCCCTCCATGGTCGCTGACGGCCTTCCGCTGCCGCCCCGCGCCCCCCGGACCGGCCCGGGAGCGGGTATGCGGGCGCGTGGGGCGCGGGCGTGAGGGTTCGCGGCCGAGCCGCTGTGGCACTCCGATGGTTGCGGCTCGACAATTGAGGCCTACGGGGTCCGCCGACGTGCGGCCCCGCCGGACGACCTCCGGAGCTGGCATGACCGACGACGAACGGCGGCAGGACGCCGAGGCCTCTCCGCTCCGCCGGATCGACCGGAAGACCAACGGTGAGATCCGGCCGACGGAACGCCTCGCCATGAATCGGACCGGCAGCTTCGACTGGGATCTGGACACCCGGACCCTGGACATCGACGAGGCCGGGCTGATGGTGTTCGGCGTGGATCCTGCGTCGTTCGACGCGCGCCCGGGCGCTCTGCTGGAGCACCTGGAACCGGCGGAACGGGCCCGGCTCGACGTCACGATCGACGAGGCCATCACGGGCGGCAGCAATTCCTACAGCGTCCACTTCCGTGTGCCGCTGGACGACGGGACCACGCAGTGGACCCATGTCCAGGCCCGCATTCTGCGATCGAAGGACGGAAGGGCGCACCGGATCGTGGGCGTCGTCCGGGACGCGACGGCGGAGGTCACCCATTCGGCCTTCGTTCTCGATCTGGAAAAGCGGCGGCAGCGCCAGACAAATATCGTTGAACGGACAACGAGCGCCATGTCCCGTGCGGTGACCGTGGACGACGTGACGGCAGCCCTCACCGGACCCGGCGGGCTGGCCCGGCTCGGCGCCGACGGCCTCGCGCTGGGGCTCGTGGAGAATTCCGCGCTGAACATCGTCGCCCTGAGCGGCGAGTCACTCGAGGTGCTCGACGGACTCGGCTCCGGTGATCTCGACCGCAACCTCCCCCTCGCGGACACCATCCGCAGCGGACGCCCCCGGTTCATCACCTCCCTCTCAGCGCTGGCCCGTCGCTACCCGGAACTGGAGCCGCATCTCGGGAGGCTGAGGTTTCGGGCGGCGGCGTATCTTCCGCTGGTGGCCCAGGCCCGGTCGCTCGGTGGTCTGGCCCTCTTCTACCGCGAGCGCACGGTCTTCAACGCGGACGAGCGCATCCTGTGCCTGGGCCTCGCTGCCATCGTGGCCCAGTCCCTGCAACGGGCGATGCTCTTCGACGAGGAGCGGGAGTTCGCCACCCAGCTCCAGTCCGCGATGCTCCCGCCCCGGATACAGGACGTCGAGGGCGGCGAGATCGCGGTCCGGTACCACGCGGCGTGGAGCGGCCGGCAGGTCGGTGGCGACTGGTACGACGTGATCACCCTGCCCAAGAACCGATACGGACTGGTCGTGGGGGACGTACAAGGACACGACACCCACGCGGCCGCGATCATGGGCCAGTTGCGCATCGCCCTGCGCGCGTACGCCGCCGAGGGGCACCCGCCGGCCACCGTGCTGGCACGGGCCTCCCGATTCCTGGCCGAACTGGACACCGACCGCTTCGCCACCTGCACCTACGCCCAGGTCGACCTGGCGTCCGGAGCGGCGCAGGTGGTACGGGCCGGGCACCTCGGCCCGTTGATCCGCCACCTCGACGGGCGGGTCGGCAGCCCGCAGGTGCGCGGCGGCCTGCCGCTGGGCACCTCCACGGACCTCCAGGACGAGGAGTACCCGGAGACCCGGCTGGACCTGGTGCCCGGTGAGACGTTCGTCCTGTACACGGACGGGCTGGTGGAGGAGCCCGGAGCCGACCTGGACACCGGGATCGACGCGCTGCGCAACGAGGTGAGCGCCGGGCCCGCCGGGGCCGAGGCACTGGCGGATCACCTGTCGGAACGGCTGTGGGAACGGTGGGGGTCGGGGGACGATGTGGCACTCCTCGTCCTGCGCCGAAGCCCCGACGTGGGGTCGTCGCACGCGCCGCGGCTGCACCAGTACATTCACCAGGCGGATCCCGAAGGGCTCTCGGACGCCCGCGCGATCGTGCGCCAGGCCCTCGCCGACTGGGACATGGCCGAGTTCGCCGACGATGCCGAGTTGGTCACGGGCGAGTTGTTGGTGAACGTGCTGCTGCACACCGAGGGCGGGGCCGTCCTGACGCTGGAGGTGTTGCCCGAACCGGTGCGGCGGATCCGGCTGTCGGTCCAGGACCGTTCCAGCGCCTGGCCCCGTCGGCGTACGCCGGGCGAGACGTCCACATCAGGGCGGGGGCTGCTCCTGCTCGACGCGGTCGCCACGCGCTGGGGCATCGAGCCGAGGGGCGAGGGCAAGGCCGTCTGGTGCGAGATCGGCCCCGCTCCCCCGCCGGCCACCACACCGCCCCGGACGGTCGCGGAACGGTGACGGACGGAAAGGGGGTGCCGCCATCACCGCGGTGATGGCGGCACCCCCCTCGACCGCGGAGCGTCAGTTCTGGGCGGTACGCCGCTTGCGGACGGCCCACAGGATGCCGCCACCGGCCAGCAGCACCGCGAGGGCGGCGCCCCCGATGACCGGCGTCGACGACGACGAGCCGGTCTCGGCCAGGTCCGGCGAGCTCGGGCTCGGGGCGGGCACGGCGGGCGCGGACTCCGAAGGCTGCTCACTGGGGGTGGCACTCGGCTCGGGCGTCCCGGTGGACGGCGTCTCCGACGGGGTCGGCTCGCCCGGGACCGACTCGGTCGGGGTCGGGGTCGGCGTGGGCTCCTCGTCGCACACCTCCGCCGTCTTCGTCTCGTCGATGGAGTGCTTGCCTTCGCCGTCGCCGTCCTTGACGACCAGTCGGACGGTCACCGGCTCGTCGTGCTCGGGAAGCGTCAGCTTCTTGTGGAACTCACGGCCGAACGTCTCGGTGGGCAGCAGGCCCTTCCCGTCCACCGTGACGGTCACCGTGTTGGGGACATCGCTCGTGTAGTTGGTGAGGTCAACAGTCACCTCGGAGCAGGTCACGGCCCAGGTGGGGGTGTGAGCCGCGGCCGGACCGGCGGAGATGACGCCTCCGGTCAGACCGACGACCGCAGCGGCCACGAGTGCTCCCGCGCCACGCCACGATCTCCTGGGTATGGTCATGGATTCTTCCTCCAGATACGTCTCATCGCCCGAATGGCGGTGGGGCGCACAGTACTGCCATCGTCCAGGAACGGCGCAGTCGCCCCATGCGTAACCCGTCGCACCAACTCCGGGCACCGCCCCGTTACTTCCGGCAACGCGGGCAGGCCTCACGTCGCACTGTCCTCCGGTCCGGCCGAATGAGAGGGTGGACCGCGCATCTATCTGCCGCCACCCACGCGCCTGAGCCTGGAGCATGACCCGTTCTATGCGATTGCTGCTGATCCGTCACGGCCAGACACCGTCCAACGTCGGCCACTTCCTGGACACCGCCCGCCCCGGCCCCGGCCTCACCGACCTGGGGCTGCGGCAGGCAGCCGCCCTCCCCGGGGCACTCGCCGGGGAGGACATCGCCTCCTTGTACGCCTCCACCCTGACCCGTACCCAACTCACGGCCGCGCCCCTCGCCGCGGAGCGCGGCATCGAGGTCCGGATCCGCGACGGGATCCGCGAACTGTCGGCCGGTGACCTGGAGATGCGGGCTGACGAGGACGCGGTCCGGCGATACCTGACGACCGCCTTCGCCTGGTCCGCCGGGGACGTCGCCCGCCGGATGCCCGGGGGTGAGAACGGGACGGAGGCGCTGTCCCGCTTCGACGCCGTGGTGGCCGAGGCAGCGGGCGACGGGGAGCGCGGGACCGTGGCGCTCGTCAGTCATGGTGCCGCTATCCGGGTGTGGGCGGCCGCCCGCGCACGGAACGTCACGGTCGGGTTCGCCGCCGAACACAGCCTGGAGAACACGGGCGTGGTGGTGGTCGAGGGCTCACCGGACTCGGGATGGACGGCTCTCTCCTGGGCCGGGACCGTCGTCCCGGGGGCCAGCGCGAGCGGCGCGGCGGACGCCGGCCCCGCAGGTCGTACACTGCCGGGCCCGGAGCTTGGATCCACAACGGATCATCCCTTCGGCTGATCACCGCGCTCGCACCCTTCGATGAGGGCCTGGGACTGTGAAGACGGTCGTCACAGCGCCTTGTGCATGATGTGAAGCCCCACATAGCCCTCGATCGGATGCTTGAAGCCTTCCGGAAGGGTTCCGATCACGTCGAAGCCGATCGAGCGGTACAGCTTGACGGCGTGGGTGTTGGTCTCGACCACCGCGTTGAACTGCATGGCCCGATAACCTTCGGCGCGAGCCCAGTCGACCGAGTACTCGCACAGCGCGCGCCCCACTCCCCGGCCGGAGTGAGCGGGGTCGACCATGTACGTGGCGCTGGCTATGTGCGCTCCGTTGCCCATGTGGTTGCGGTTCATCTTCGCCGTGCCCAGCACGGTACCGGCATCGTCCACGGCGACGACCACTCGGCTCGGCGCCGCGACGAACCACCATCCCTCGGCGTCGTCCTCACCGAGATCGAGTGGATAGGTGAGCGTCTCGCCCGCGGAGACGATCGCGTGGAAGAACGGCCAGATGGCAGGCCAGTCCTCGGAGGTTGCTTCCCTGATCAGCATGCGGACAGCATGGCCCATCCGGACGATCGGCGCGAACACCTATCCGGCTCCACGCCCACGCCACCCCAGCCTTGCGAGCAGCCCCTTTCCGCTCGGCACACCCGCCGCGGCGGGGTGTGACGCCCCGGCGCCGGCGGGTGGCGGAGCCGGCTCGGCCACGGGTGCCGCGAGCGCGGTCCCGGTCCCGGTACGGGTGCCGGCGCCGGTCCGGACGGCGGGCGCCGCTCGGGTCGCACCGTCGTCCCCGGGGCGCGGGGCCGGCCGGTCCTCGCGTGCCGCGTCCAGCTCCAGCGTCAGGTTGACCCGTCGCCAGAGGATTTCGTCGGGGTCATCGGCCAGCACCAGCTCCCCCATGGCCTCCCTCGCCGCCATGGAGCCAGGGCGTCCGAAGACCGGCTCCGGCCGGACCCGCACGAGATAGGCGCGTTCATAGGGGTCGTCCACCACTTCCGCCAGTTGCATGGGGTCCAGTGCCGACGCCTGGACCGCCGTTCGCACCCAGGGGTCCCGCGTGCGGTTCAGCAGCCGGTCGATGCGCTGCGAGCGCCAGTTGCGCGGCCGCCAGTCGGCACCTGATTCGAGCATCGAGCGCATCCCCACCGGCGTCCTTCCGGCCAGCAGGTCGGGTTCCCGGGCCGCGAAGGCGGCAAGCTCGTCCGCGAGGTAGAGCCAGACCACCGCGCGATACCGGTTCAGATAGAACGTGACCGGCGAGACGCATCCTGCTCGGGCGAGCCGGGTGAACCGCGCCGGGGCGATGCCCAGCAGGGCCGCTCCTTCCGCTGTTCCGACGGTGCGGACCCGCTCCACCAGACCATCGGGAAAGCCCGGCTGTGCCCGCAGGCGCGCGATCTCCTCCTCGTGCACCCGTGGCCGCCCACCGCCCGGTGCGCCGACGACGGCGATCAGCCCCAGGTGCACCGCGAGCTCGAACTCCGCACGCCGGATGCCCAGCTCCTGGGCCGCGCGCCCGGCCGCGACCGTCGCCGCCGGGGAGGCGGACGCGGTTCGCCCGCCCTCGCTCTCCGGCTCCGCCCTGACGTCCCCGGCGTGGGCATCGCCCCGTGCGCTCATGCCGTTGGCCCGTGTCCCCCGGGCCTTGGCCGGCGCGGCCTGCACCCGGGTGTCCGCGACCTGGATACCGGCGTGCGCCCGGAACACTTCCTTGACCGTCATGACTGTCCTCCCCCGTCGACACGATTACTCTCCGTGATTACGGTAGCCCGAGGGAGTCATCACCCGTCACCCCTGTGGATAACTCTTCATCGGCGACGAGAAGTGCGGGTCAGAAGGGTTCGATGTCTTCGGGTCCGCCCTGACGAACGGAGACTCCGAGGTGTTCGCCGACCCGGTTGACGAGCAGGGTCATCTCGTAGGCGACCTGACCGACATCGGCTTCGGCCGCGGTGAGCACGCACAGGCAGCTGCCGTCGCCGGCGGCCGTCACGAAGAGCAGCGCCTCGTCGAATTCGACCATGGTCTGACGCGCCCGGCCTGCCCGGAAGTGGCGCCCCGAGCCGCGCGCCAGGCTCTGCAGACCGGAGGAGACCGCCGCCAGGTGTTCCGCGTCCTCGCGGGCCAGCCCGGTGCTGGCCCCGGTGACCAGTCCGTCGTTCGACAGCACCAAGGCGTGCCGTATGAATTGCACCCTGTTGGTGAGATCGTCAAGAAGCCAGTCAAGTCCCCGGTCAAGCGGCATGTGCTCGTCCTCCCCGTACCCTCGTTCCCCGTACCCCGCTACGCGCGTAAGCCTTGCGCAACGGCCCCCAAGGGGCAAGCGCCCCTCCCCTCCGGGGGCGCCGCTTCGCGCCATGCGGGGATCGGGCTCAGGATGGGCCCATGGCACACCACATGACCGAAGAAGAATGGCGGGCCTTCCTCTCGAAGGGCACCCGCACGGCGAAGGTTTCGACGGTGCGGGCCGACGGCAGTCCGCACATCGCGCCTGTCTGGTTCCTTCTCGACGGCGACACGGTGGTCTTCAACACCGGCGAGGAGAGCGTGAAGGGACGCAACCTCGCACGCGACGGACGGGTCTCCCTCTGCGTCGACGACGACCGGCCTCCGTACGCGTTCGCGGTGGTACAGGGGCAAGCCGAACTGAGCACGGACCCCGGGGAACTGCTGCGGTGGGCGACGCTGATCGCCCACCGTTACGTGGAGGCCGACGCCGCCGAGGAGTTCGGCCGGCGCAACGGCGTACCCGGCGAGCTGGTCGTGCGGGTGCGGATCGACAAGGTGGTCGCGATGGCAGACATGGTCGGCTGACGGACGGGCCGCGGTGCCGGGCGGTCCGTCAGCCGACGGAGGCGAGGAGCCGGGCGGTGTGCATGCGCCCGGCGTACTCGACCGTACGGATCAGGACTTCTTTCCCCGATGCCCGGTCGCGGGCGTCGCACAGCACGACCGGAGTGCCCCGGTCGAGGTCGAGCGCCCGAGCGACGTCGTGCTCCGTGTGGTCAGGAGCGTCGGGGAACCGGTTGACGGCGACGACGAACGGAATCCGCCCGCGCTCGAAGTAGTCGACGGCGGCGAAACAGTCCCCGAGACGGCGGGTGTCCGCGAGCACGATCGCCGCGAGGGCGCCCTCGCACAGCTCGTCCCAGAGGAACCGGAAGCGGTCCTGTCCCGGCGTGCCGAACAGATGGAGCGTCAGGCCGGAGTGGACGGTGATACGGCCGAAATCCATCGCTACGGTCGTGGTGGCCTTCCGCTCAACCCCGGCGGTGGCGTCCTGCGTCTGCCCGCTCTCGCTCAGCGCCTCCTCCGAGCAGAGCGGGCGGATCTCGCTGACCGAGCCGACCAGGGTCGTCTTCCCGGCCCCGAAGCCGCCCGCGACCACGATCTTCAAGGTGAGCGCGATGTCCTCTCCGATCATGCTCCTGCCTACGCTCTCGGGGGTGCGGTGGGCGGTGCGGGGGATCTCGTCTCCATCGATGTACTCGGAGGGCATGCGTCCCTACTCTCCTCATGAATCGCCAAGGGCCGACAGCATGGCAACCGGTCGAGTTCGTTCGAGCGGGTTGATCCTTCTTGACCGATGCGGCTCCGCCACGCTCACTCCTTGCCGTATCCCGACCTCATTGCGCCTCTTTTGGTCGGGCCGGACGCCCCTCGGGGACCCCTGCCCCCTCCGGCACGGCCCCTACACTGGTTGTTTTCGGCTGCCCGGAGCGGGCGGCGGTGCCGGGCCCGTCCGTGTGGACGGGCCCGGGGACGAGGAGATACGAGCGTGTCGACAGGTTCCGGCGGCGGTTTCCAGGATCCGCCCGCCGAGGTGCTGGCGGAGGCCGCGGCGGCGTTCGGGCTCCTGGCGACACCGGCACGGCTGCACATCGTGTGGGCGCTGGCCCAGGGCGAGAGCGATGTGACGGGGCTCGCCGAGCGCGTGGGCGGGACGCTCCCCTCGGTCAGCCAGCACCTGACGAAGCTGAAGCTGGCCGGTCTCGTCCGATCGCGCCGTGAAGGCCGTCGGCAGGTCTATCTGGTCGACGATCCCGATGTGGTGACGGTCGTCCGGCTCATGGTCGGACAGTTGGCCGAGCGTGCCGCTCACTCCGGACACTCCGCCCGGAAGCCGGTCCGCCTGCGTGAGCTCGGTGCCTGAGAGCGGTTCGGCCGCGGGCCCCGGACGACACATCAACGCCGGTGCACCGCCGGCCACCGTGACGCCGTTTCCCGGCACCGGCACCGGCACGTCCGCCACTGCTGCGCCCGCTGGAGACCGTACGAGCACCGCTTCGGCCTCCGGCACCGGGCCCACTGCCCTGCAGACACTGCGCGCCCTCGACAGCGGGCCGCGCGGACTGCTGGAGACGGAGGCGGAGATCCGGCTCGGCCGGACGGGCGAGAACGTTCTGCCGGCCCGGCGGCCCGTGCCCTGGCCCCGCCGCTTCGCACGCAGTCTCCGGGACCCCTTCACCTCCGTACTGCTCTGTCTCGGCCTGGTGTCGGCGCTGGTCTCCGCGTGGGGCACCGCGTGCGTCATCCTTGCCCTCGTCGGAGTGAGCTGCCTGCTGCGGTCGGCCGAGGAACACCGGGCCGACCGGTCGACCGCGGCGCTGCGCGAACTGGTCGCGACCACCGCCACGGTGGTGCGCCGCGTCTCGGACGACGCAGCTCCCCGGGAACGGGAGGTGCCGGTCGCCGACCTGGTGCCGGGGGACGTGATCCGGCTGCGGCCGGGAGACCTCGTGCCCGCCGATGTGCGGCTGCTGCGCGGCGACGGCCTCACCGTGCATCAGTCGGCCCTGACCGGGGAGTCGGCGCCCGTGGCCAAGCAGGCCCTCGACGTCCCCGACCCCGTGCTGTCCGGAGCCGGACCGTTCGCCCAGCCGCAGTGGTGCTTCCAGGGCAGCAGTGTCACCTCCGGAAGTGGCACGGCGGTCATCGTGGCCACCGGTGGGGAGACCCGGTTCGCCGCCGCCCATGACGGCCGGGCCGGGCATCGGGGTGCGAGCGCCTTCGACCGGTCGGTCCAGGGGATCTCCTGGACGCTCATCCGTTTCATGCTCCTGACCCCGCCCCTGGTGCTGATGGCCAACGCGGCGCTGCGCGGCCGGGGCCTGGAGACGCTGCCCTTCGCCGTGGCCGTCGCCGTGGGACTCACCCCGGAGATGCTGCCGGTCATCGTCACGACGACACTCGCTCGGGGAGCCGCCCGACTGGCGCGTACGAGCGGTGTGATCGTCAAACGGCTCCCCGCGCTGCACGATCTGGGGGCGGTCGATGTGCTGTGCCTGGACAAGACCGGCACCCTGACCGAGGACCGGCCCGTCGTCGCGGGGGTCACCGACGGTACGGACCGGTCCGACCCCGACGTACTGCGGTGGGCGGCCGTCAGCGCGCTGTGGACGCTCCAGCTGGCGGACCTGCCCGCGGCCGACGCGCTCGACGAAGCGGTGCTGGACGCCGCGGAGGAGTGCCCTCCGCCGACGTCCGGGGAGGTGGATCCGGAGGCGTACGAGGGTGTCGCCGTCCTGCCCTTCGATCCGGTGCGCCGCGTCGCGACCGCCGTGGTCCGGCGGCCCGACCGGCTCGGCGTCCACACCCTGGTCACCAAGGGCGCCGTCGAGGCCGTGCTCGACCGGTGTGCCGTGGACCGGGAGGAGCGCGACCGGCTGCTCGCCCTGGCTGACCGGAAAGCGGAGACGGGACTGCGCCTGGTTGCCGTGGCCCGTGCCGACCGGGCGGCCCGGGCGGGTGCGTACACCCCTGCGGACGAGCGGGGGCTGACCTTCCTGGGCCTGGTGGCGCTGCGGGACGTCCCGGCCCCGAGCGCCGCCGAAGCGCTGGGGGTGCTCGCGCGGCGAGGTGTGAGTGTCAAGGTGCTCACCGGGGACCATCCGGGCACGGCCGCCCGGGTGTGCACGGAGCTCGGTCTGCGCCCGGAGGGATCCGCCGGCCGCGACGACGTGGTGACGGCCGAGCTGGTGGACACCCTGTCGGACGCGGAACTGGTCCGGGTGGCGGACCGGGCCACGGTGTTCGCGCGCTGTACCCCCGAGCACAAGGCCCGTATCGTCTCGGCCCTGCGCGCCGGCGGTCACACGACAGGCTTCCTCGGCGACGGCGTCAACGACCTGCCCGCCCTGCACGCCGCCGACGTCGGCATCTGCCCCCGCAATGCCGTGGACGTCGCCCGGGAGGCGGCGGACGTCGTCCTGGCGGAGAAGGACCTCACCGCGATCGACCGCGCGGTGCTGGCGGGCCGGCGCAGCAGTGGGAACATCGCCACCTATCTGCGGATCACCCTCTCGTCGAACCTCGGCAATGTCATCGCCATGTTGACGGCCGGGCTGATGCTGCCTTTCCTTCCGATGCTCCCCGCGCAGGTGCTGGTACAGAATCTCTGCTTCGACGCGGCGCAGCTGGCGTTCGCGTTCGACCGCCCGGCGGCGTCGGTCCTCCGCCGCCCCACCGTGCTGCGTCCACGCGACTTCCTGCGCTTCATCACGGGTTTCGGCCTGCTCAACGCGGCAGCCGACCTCGCCACCTTCGGGGTGCTCGCGCTCGCCCTCCACAACGCGTCCGGGGACGGCGGGGAGGCGGCGTTCCACGCCGGCTGGTTCACGGAGAACCTGCTCACCCAGGCCCTCGTCATGGTCCTTCTGCGGACCGGCCGAACGGCCGTCGAACGCAGGGCGGGCGGGCCTCTGCGCATCGCCGCCGCAGGTCTCGCCGCGGTCGGCGTCGTCCTCCCGCTCACCCCGCTCGGGCCGTTGCTGGGCATGAGCGCCCTGCCGCCCCTCTACTACCTGTTGCTGGGCTCGGTTCTGGGGCTGTACGCGGTCGGGCTGACGGCGGCCCGTCGCCGCTACGAGCGCCGCCACCAGCCCGAGGCCGACCGTGCTGGGGAGGGGGAAGCCGAGTACGTACGGGATGGGAAGGGAGAGCCCGTCGGACCTTGAGGGGCGCCTGTTCCGGCTTGAACCAATAGTTGTACAGTTGCGCAATGCGGCAACTGTTGCCGCGACAACGGAGAGAGGGACGGGACCAGAATGTTGCGCAACGGACTGGAACCCTGGCACCTGCTGATCCTGGCGGTCATCGTGGTCGTCGTCTTCGGCTCGAAGAAACTGCCGGACACCGCCCGCGCGCTGGGGAAGTCCATGCGCATCCTCAAGAGCGAGGCCAAGGCGATGAAGGACGAGAACGCCCACTGACCGCGTTACGGAGGCAGGGCGGCAGCCCGCCCCTCCCCACGGCTGCTCACTTCAGGGCTTGCGCGATCCGGGAACCCGGGATGCCGCGCCGAGCGTTTGTACTGGTAGCGGCCGCAGGGGAGACAGCAGAACAGCACCGATCACCGGACCGCACGCGGTGAAGCCGCGGGGCCCGGTCCGCACGTGCGGACCGACGGAACACTGGAGGAAATTCATGGGTGTGACCCTGGCCAAGGGCGGCAATGTCTCCCTGTCGAAGGAGGCCCCCGGCCTGACCGCCGTGACGGTGGGGCTCGGCTGGGACGTACGGACCACGACCGGAGCCGATCACGACCTGGACGCCAGCGCGCTGCTGTGCTCCGAGGCGGGCAAGGTCCTCTCCGACGGCCATTTCGTCTTCTACAACAACCTCAACAGCCCCGACGGTTCTGTCCGCCACACCGGTGACAACCTGACGGGTGAGGGCGAGGGAGACGACGAGTCGGTCGAGGTCGACCTGTCGTCGGTGCCCACCGAGATCGCGAAGATCGTGTTCCCCGTCTCGATCCACGACGCCCAGAGCCGGGGCCAGAGCTTCGGTCAGGTGCGCAACGCGTTCATCCGCGTGGTGAACCGGGCCAACGGTGTCGAGCTCGCCCGCTACGACCTGAGCGAGGACGCCTCCACCGAGACCGCGATGGTCTTCGGCGAGCTGTACCGGCACGGCACCGAGTGGAAGTTCCGGGCCGTCGGCCAGGGTTACGCCTCCGGCCTGGCGGGCATCGCCTCGGACTACGGCGTCAACATCTGACCGGACAGACCGGGTTCCGGCGATGTCACGCCCCACGCCGGTTGCGCGATCATGTCTCCATGACCGACGACCACACCCATCACGTCCTGGACTTCTTCACTCCGCGTGCGGCCGACTGGGACAGCCGGTTCCCCGACGACGGCCCCGCCTACGCCACCGCGGCCGGACTCCTCGGGCTGCGGCCCGGAGATGCCGTGCTCGACGCGGGCTGCGGGACGGGGCGCGCGCTCCCCGCGCTGCGGGCCGCGGTCGGGCCGGAGGGCACGGTGCTGGGCGTCGACCTGACCCCGGCCATGCTGGAGGCCGCGGTGCGGGCGGGACGAGGGGACAGCGGGGCACTCGTCCGTGCCGACGTCGCGCGGTTGCCGCTGCGTGACGGAGTCCTGGACGCGGTGTTCGGAGCGGGACTGATCTCTCATCTGGCCCGCCCCGAGGCCGATGCGGCGGAACTCGCCCGCGTGGTCCGGCCGGGCGGGATCCTGGCTCTGTTCCACCCGATCGGCCGGGCCGCCCTCGCCGCACGCCAGGGACGGACCGTCACCGACGACGATCTGCGGGCCGAGCCCAGGCTGCGTGCGCTGCTGGCAGGTGCGGGGTGGCGGCTGGAGTCCTACACCGACGAGGACGACCGCTTTCTCGCGCTGGCCGTCAGGCAGGCTTGAGGCCGAGGCACGGCCGGGCCCACCGTCGTACGGAAAGCGTCGAAGCCAGGCGCCGTCGGGGCGGCCCCGCCCAGGATCCGGCCGGGGCACGTCGCGTCACTCGGCGGGTGACTGCGACGGCCGGCGGCCGGGAACCGGGCAGCCTCGGACGCCCGGCGTGGGGAACGTACCGAGCTCCGCGATCTCGTACCCGTTCGGATATCCCTTGATCTCGGGGTTCTGGCGCGCGTAGTGCGGCGTCCTCCGGGGCGGCAGGAGCCGGACGGCACCAGCCCGGAGCCGAAGTGCGCCCCTGGTCACTCCGCGTGCCACCGGCCCCGGGCGGCGGTAGCGGAACGCCCGGAGCAACGAGTCGTCCAGGAGCGCGAGGCTGGCGCCGCGCACCAGCGGGGCGAGGAGCGCCGGGTACCAGGACGCCATGAGCGCCAGGGTGGCGTCGGCTACCCGGCGGGCTCCTTCGTCCCAGCCGAAATGCTCGTGCTCGTAGGCATCGAGGACGCGCTCGAAGTCCTCGTAGGTCTCCGGAGCGTCCTTGATCCCCATATGAGCACCGAGCGTGCGGTAGTAGGCGGCGAAGGCGGCCCGCTCGTGGCAGCACAGACGTCGCCAGCCGAAGCTGTCCAGCCAGCGCTTCGGGGTGACGACGAACGTGCACAGGACGTAGCGCATGTCGTCGTCGCTGATGTCGTAGCTGCGGTGCATCCGGTTGATCCGGCGGACGGCGGTGCGGCCGTCGTCGGTGTCGAAGCCGTACTCCACCACCGTGTCGAGCAGCAGGGCGGTGTCGTCGTAGCGTTTCTGGGAGCGCTGCGTCAACTCCGCCGTCTCATCCAGGAGTCGGCCGATGCTGGGCACGGCATAGGTGCGGTACAGGGCCAGTTCGAGGGCACGGGCGATGTCCCAGGGGAACTCGTGGGTGACGGTGAGACGGTAGATCTCCAGGAAGTCCCGCTCGGGGTCCAGTCGCTGAATCTCTTTCAGCCGGTCATACCGCTTCACCACGCTGTCCCCCTCATTCGGCCGGACGTCCAACCTTACGCGGAGGCCTCCCCGGGCCCTGTCCTTCGGCTTCCCCGCGCGCGAACGGGACGGGCGCGGCTCCGGTTCGCTCCTGCTCGTCGGGGCCTCGACGAGCAGGTTACCGAGTAGTTAGGGTGCGCCGACGGACCAAGGGACGCCGGACCGGGCGATGAGGAGGCGGACGATGAGGGATGGGGAGGACACCGTGGCCGGTGCGGACGATGCGGTCGCCGACGACGCGCTGCTGGTGCTGACCGCGATGATGCTGACGCCCGCACGGTTTCCCGGCGTGCTGGGGGACGACTACGTGGCGGCGTGCGGCGCGCTCGCGCTCGAACCGTACGAGGAGGGCTACGGGCTCGTCCTCGGGCAGGACGGGGACGGAGCCCGGTGGACCGTGGTCGTCGAGGACGCCTCCCAGGTGGCCGTCGCCATCGCCGCGTGGGACTGCGGTATGGAGCACGACCTCTCCCCCGACGAGCGCTCCATGGTGTGCGCGCTGCCGGGCTGGCCGATGGATCTGGCCGTCTCCGCGCCCGGTGTGCCGGATCCGCACGATCCGGAGATGGACGGGGAGGGCCCGGCACCGCTGACCCCTCCCGACGCGGAGGCCTGGGGCCCGGCGCAGCGACGGCTCGGGGCGGACGAGGTCGCCGCGCAGTGGTCGGTGTGGCGCGAGCAGCTCGACGAGGCGGGGCTCTCCCGACCGGGCGCCGGGGGAGAGTCGGCGAACGACGCGGGTGAGCAGGACAGCGGCATCGAGGGTGAACAGGACGGCGAGCCCTCGGCGCCCCCCCGGCACCCCGGTGTCCGCAGGGCCCTGGCGGAGGCGACCGCCTACACGAAGGCCCCGCCGCCGCCCGGGCGGATCCGTTCCTCGTACGCCTCGGCCGACGCGCGCACCCTGCGCGTCGACGGCCCGGGGTGGTCGATGGTGGCCCGGACCGATGACATCGCTCTGTTCCTGCTGGACGAGGAGCCCGGCACGGTCATTCCTGTCAGGCGTGGAGCCGCGCTGCCCGGACTGCTCGCGGCCCTCGACGGCTTGGCCGCCCGCCCCGCGTGACATCCTCGCCGGTCACCCGGGGCGATCCGGGCTCAGCGCCCGATCTGCTTGCGGTTGATCCTGCGGAGCCTGCGCCGCTGGGACGGGTCCAGCAGCAGATAGCCGGCCACGGGAACGCCGATCACGATCAGCAGCGCCCACCAGAATCCGATCAGGGGCCACAGGATGGCTGCCGCGAGCACTCCCCCGATAGCGACCTTCGCACCATTCGACATGGTCCACGCCTCCTTCGCGGCCGGCGCCGCTCCTGTTGTGTGAACGCGCCCGCGCGCCCTTACGTTCCCCGTCGGCCGCGCTATCGCAGCGGTTCGCCGACCTCGTGCATGTGCGACAGCGCCTGCCGGTAGGACTCGATCAGGCCGGTCTCCGCGTACGGCATGCCGATACCGGAGCAGTGCGCCCTGACCAGGGGCTGGGCGAGGCGCAGGTTGGGTCGGGGCATGCTCGGGAAGAGGTGGTGCTCGATCTGGTAGTTCAGCCCGCCGAGGAACCAGTCGGTCAGGACGGTGCCGCGTACGTTGCGCGAGGTCAGGACCTGTCGCTGGAGGTGACCCCAGCGCTCACCGTCGGGGTCCGGCATCTCCATCCCCTTGTGGTTCGGGGCGAAGGCCATCCCCAGGTGCAGGCCGAACAGCGCGTGCAGCACCAGCGCGAAGACGATCGCCTTGCCCGGGGTCAGCGTGCTGAGCAGCAGCGTCGCGTAGAGGGCGAAGTGCGCGGTCAGCAGCAGCCCCGAGACGACCCGCTCCCGGAGGGGCTGGCGGCGCAGGAACTGGAATCCGTAGATCTTCAGGGCGATGCCTTCGAGCAGGAGCATCGGGAAGAACAGCCGGGCCTGGTTCCTGGTGAGCCAGCGGGCGAACCCCTCACGCTGCGCCGCCTGTTTCTGGGTCCAGACCAGGGCGCCGACACCGACATCGGGGTCCTTGTCGATGTGGTTCGGGTTGGCGTGGTGGCGTACGTGCTTGTCGTTCCACCACGCCTCGTTCATACCGAGGAGCAGATTGGCGTGCACGAGGCCGATCAGCCTGCTCGTCCTGCGGTCGCCGGATATCTGGGCGTGCCCCGCGTCATGGGCGACGAAAGCCGTACGGGTCCAGAAGACCGCCAGCGGCAGGGTGAGGAGCAGGCTCCACCAGGTGTCGCCCAGCAGGACGAATCCGGTGATCACCGCGCCCAGGGCCGCCAGATTGGCTGCGATGCCGAGCACATACCGGTCCGTGCGGCGCTCCAGCAGACCCTGGTCCCGCACGGCGCGCAGCAGCGGCGCGAAGTCGCTTCCGGCGGCCGCCACGCGAACGTCGGCCGGGCGGTCCGGGCTGCTTTCGTCGGCGGGATCCGCAACAGTGGCTGTCGCCTGGGGCATGACGTCTCCGGTCTCTGGAACATATGCGCTGACCTCATGGAACGTACGGACCGGGGGCGGGTGGGGGCCATGGCGCCACCACCCTGGTTCCCCTGGGGCAGACCCCCGTGCCCGATGGTGGGGCTGGCTGCACCATCGGGACCAGGAGAGAAGAAGAAGTGATACACGCCACATGGCCCTACGGCCTGTCGGCACTCGAAATGGAGTACCCTCGGCGACTCCGCCCACTAGTCAAATTTGAGGAATCTGACATCGCTGTGCACAGGCACCCTGCGGCAACGCCCTCCGAGATCGCCGAACTGGCTCGCTGCTCCGCGGTCTTCGTCCCCGCGGATCCAGCCCGGACCGGCAGGATCGCGTTCTGGAATCCGGACGGTAGCACCCCTTCCGACACTCCCGGGCCTTTGGCGGAGCTGACCGTCGTCGGGACCGACCTGCGACCCCGTTCGGTGACGGCGCGGTACCTCCCCGTGCGGGACGCTCTGCCGGTCCTGACCCGGGCGCGGGCCGTCGCGGGGGCCTCACCCGCCACCGCCTTCTGGGGCGCCGCCGCGCTACTCGCTCTCCAGTTCGTCGCCCGCGGCCTCCTGTTGCCAGGGCTGAGCGGTACCGACCACGACGCCTGGCGGATCGGGCCGTTGAACGCCGACGACCTCGAACGGATCCGGGAACTGGCGGCGTCGATGCCGCCGACCGCCCACGCGACCCCCGTCCCGGACGAGGACGAAGGACAGTCGGACGGACCCGGCGGACCCGGAAGCACGGACGGCGCGGGCCTACCGGGCGGAGCCGGGGAGCGGGAACCGGCACGGAGTTCGACGAGCGGCGCCGTCGGCGAAACGTTGCTGCCCGAACCGGAGTGCCTGCTGCGCGCGTTCCTCGACGCAGTGGCCGACGCGATGCCCCGTACACCGGCCGCGGGGTTCGCCGCCGCAGGCCCCGCGTTCAGCTCCCAGCAGCCGCGACACCTGCCCGAGGGGCGTGCCTGGGCGGCCGATGTGGCGGCCGGTCACGACGCGGGCGTGCGGCTCTCGTTGCGTATCGAGGTCGCGGGTGTGACCTCGCAGCGGAGCGGCACGGAGGCGGGCCCCGAAACCACCCCGGACCCCATGGGTCCGGGAGCGGTGGGGCCGGGGTCCGGTCCGGACCTGGCCGCGCCGTCGTTCCGTGCCGTGCTGCAGATCCACAGTGTCAGCGATCCCACCCTGGTCGCCGACGCGGCCGAGGTGTGGGCGGGCGACTCGCGGACCGCCGCCGCGTTCGGGCCACGGGCCCGGATGGACGCCCTCCTCACCCTGCGTCGGGCCGCCCGCGCCTGGCCGCCCCTGGCGCCGTTGCTCTCCGCCGCGGTGCCGGACTCGGTGGAACCGGCCGACGAGGAGATCGCCGAGCTGCTCGGGTCCGCCTCGCGTGCCCTGGCCGCCGCCGGAGTGCAGGTGCACTGGCCCAGGGAACTGGCCGCCAGGAAGCTCACCGCGCGCGCCGTGATCGGCCCGGACGACCGGGACTCCGCAGAACGGGACTTCATGGACCGGGACGGCGTCGGGCAGGAGGACGGGGCACGGGGACGCCTCGCCGCGGACGTGCCCTCGTTCCTCTCCGCCGACGCACTGCTGTCGTTCGACTGGCGGTTCGCCCTCGGCGACCAGAAGCTGACCCGCGAGGAGCTGGACCGGCTCGCCGAGTCCACCAGGCCCATCGTGCGGCTGCGCGACCAGTGGGTGCTCATCGACCCCGAGGAGGCGCGCCGCGCCCGGAACACCCAGGACCGCAAGGTCACCCCGATCGACGCTCTCGGGGCGGTGCTGACCGGCTCGACGGAGGTGGACGGCCGGCGCGTCGAGGTGGCGGCGACCGGCTGGCTCCAGCGGTTGCGGGACCGGCTGGCCGACCCGGAGTCCGCCGCCCAGCAGTCGATCGGACAGCCGGAGACGCTCACCGCGACCTTGCGCGACTACCAGCTGCGCGGTCTGAACTGGCTGAACACGATGACCTCACTCGGCCTCGGCGGCTGCCTCGCCGACGACATGGGCCTCGGCAAGACGATCACGCTCATCGCCCTGCATCTGCACCGGCAGAGCGACCGTGACGCGGCCGGTCCGACGCTGGTGGTGTGCCCGACTTCGTTGATGGGCAACTGGCAGCGCGAGATCGAGAGGTTCGCGCCGGGCACCCCCGTACGCCGTTTCCACGGCGCGGCGCGTTCCCTGGACGGCCTGGTGGACGGCGAGTTCGTCCTGACGACGTACGGCACGATGCGCCTCGACGCGCCCCGGCTCGCCGCCGTGTCCTGGGGGATGGTCGTCATCGACGAGGCGCAGCACGTCAAGAACCCGCACTCGGCGACGGCCAAGCAGCTGCGGACCATCGGGGCCCGGGCCCGGGTCGCGCTCACCGGTACCCCCGTGGAGAACAACCTCTCCGAGCTGTGGGCGATCCTGGACTGGACGACGCCCGGTCTGCTCGGCCGGCTCGGCGCCTTCCGTACGCGGTACGCGGCAGCGGTCGAGAGCGGCAGCGACCCGGGCGCGGCCGAGCGACTCGCGGCGCTGGTGCGGCCGTTCCTGCTGCGCCGCCGGAAGTCCGATCCGGGGATCGCGCCGGAGCTGCCGCCGAAGACCGAGACCGACCGGGCCGTGTCGCTGACGCCGGAACAGACCGGCCTGTACGAGGCGGTGGTCCGCGAGACCCTGGCGGAGATTTCCGCCGCCGACGGCTTCGAGCGACGGGGGCTCGTGATGAAGCTGCTGACGGCGTTGAAGCAGATCTGCAACCACCCGGCGCAGTACCTCAAGGAGGAACAGCCGCGGATCGCGGACCGGTCGGGGAAGGTCGAACTGCTGGACGAACTCCTGGACACGATCCTGGCCGAGCAGGGTTCCGTGCTGGTCTTCACGCAGTACGTGCAGATGGCCCGGCTGCTGGAGGAACACCTGGCCGCGCGCGGGGTGGACACGCAGTTCCTGCACGGCGGTACGCCCGTGGCCCGGCGCGAGGAGATGGTGAACCGCTTCCAGGCGGGCGAGGCCCCGGTGTTCCTGCTGTCCCTCAAGGCGGCGGGCACCGGGCTCAACCTCACCCGGGCCGGTCATGTCGTGCACTTCGACCGCTGGTGGAACCCGGCGGTCGAGGCGCAGGCGACGGACCGGGCGTACCGGATCGGCCAGACGCAGCCGGTACAGGTGCACCGGCTGATCGCCGAGGGCACGATCGAGGACCGGATCGCCGAGATGCTCGCCCGCAAGCAGGGGCTCGCGGACGCGGTGCTCGGCTCGGGCGAGGCCGCACTGACCGAACTGACCGATGCGGAACTGGCCGACCTGGTCGAGTTGCGAGGGGGCGCACGATGAGCGACGACTACGAGGACGACTACGCGTACGGGGCGGACGGCGTGGACGCCTCCGACGGGGACGGGGCGGCGCGGGACGGCCGGCTCGGTGCGGAGCGTGTGTTCGCGGCGTTTCCCCCTGCGCAGGGCCGGGGTTTCGCCACGTCCTGGTGGGGGCTGGCGTGGCTCAAGGCACTGGAGGACACCGCGCTGGACGGCCAACAGCTCAAGCGGGGCCGGCGGCTGGCCCGGGAGGGCCGGGTAGGGGCAGTCTCCGTACGGCCGGGACGGATCACCGCCGTGGTCCGGGACCGCGACGGTACGGCCTACCGCAGCGACGTTCTGCTCCAGCAGCTCGGCGCGGGCGCCTGGGACCGGTTCCTGGACATGGCCGTGGACCGGGCCGGGCACATCGCGGCGCTGCTGGACCGGGAGATGCCGCCGCACCTGGTGGAGGACGCGGCGGGCGCCGGGGTCGAGCTGCTGCCCGGCATCGGGGATCTGGAGCCGGAGTGCACGTGTGGAACCTGGGACCACTGCCCGCACTCGGGTGCCCTCTGTTACCAGGTGGCGCGCCTGCTGGACGAGGACCCGTTCGTCCTGCTGCTGATGCGGGGGCGCGAGGAGCGGCGGCTGCTGGACGAACTCCAGGTGCGCAGCGCCGCCCGCGCGGTCCGGGCGGGCGGCGACGGGGCGCGGGAGGCGGCCGACGAGGCGGAGCGGGAGGTTCGCGGAGTCCCGGCCGGCGAGGCGTTCGCGGCGGCCGGGATCCTGCCGCCGCTCCCCGCTCCCCCGCCGGTCCCCGATGAACCGGGGCTCGGGCCCGCGCTGGACACGGAGACCGACCCCGCGCCCGGGGTCGACCCGGTGGCGCTGGAGGTGCTGGCGGCGGACAGCGCGGTGCGGGCGCACCGGATGCTGCTGGACGCCCTGGCCCCGGGGCACGAAGGACAGCCGCTCCCGGTCGAGCTGACGCCGCGGCAGGACGCGGTACGGCTGGTCGCGGACACCCGGCCGGAGCCCCGGATCGGGGCCCGGCTCGCCGCGGGATCCGGCCGCCCGGCCGCGGACCTGGATGCGGCGGTCCGCGCCTGGCGGTACGGCGGGGTCGCGGCGCTCGCCGTGCTGGACGAGGAGTGGACGCCGGACCCGGAGGACCTGGGGCGGGCCCGCGCCCGGCTCGGCGAGGCGTGGGAGGCGGGCGAGCGGCCGGCCCTGCGGGCGAGCGGCCGGGCCCGCTGGACCGTCGCGGGCGCCGACCTCCAGCTCCGGTTGGACCGGAACGGTCGGTGGTGGCCCTACCGCAAGGAGCGGGGTCGTTGGGTGCCTGCCGGACCGGCGGACGACGACCCGGCGGGCGCGCTGGCGGGGGCCGACGGCGGGGCGGCGGACACGGCTGCCTGAACCGTCCGGCGACCCCGACGCAGCCGGGCGGCAACTGCTCGGCCG
>NZ_JAAXYC010000568.1 GCF_018619185.1 Streptomyces sp. McG3
GTGCGTGGCTGGTGGCGCGGTGGTTCGAAGGGCCCTCTACATGGGACGCCTTCGCCTCGTTCCGGGAGAACAGCAGCGGTCGGCGGGCGGGGCTCGACGCGGCGGTGGAACTGTGCCGGACGGTCGCCGCTCTGCACGGCATGGGCTGGGTCCATGCCGATCTGCAGCCGGACCACGGGATCCACACCAGTGGTGGTGTCCGTCTGATCGACCTGGCGTGGAGCTGGCGGGAGGGGATGCGGCCGCCACCGGTGACGGGTGTGGGTATCGACCATCTCGTACCGCCGGAGCTGGCGCTGCGCGGTGCGGGCGACATGCCTCTGGACGCGGGTATGGCTGCCGACGTCTACACCCTGGCCGCCACGCTGTGGACCTGTGTCACCGGAACCTGGCCCCTGGACTACCCGGCCGCCGGCATCACACCGAAGGAGCTGACCTCGGACCAGCTCCGCACCCAGATCGCCACCGGCCGCATCCCCCTGCGGACCGCGGCACCATGGCCCGAGTTCCAAGCCGTTCTCCAGCCGGCCCTGCTGAACTCGCCCCGGGACCGGCCCACAGCCCGGGACCTCGCCGAGAGCCTCACTGGCCTGGCCCCCTGACCTTGCCGGGTGCGGCACCCGCACTCCTAGCGGTGTGCCTGCTGGTAGAGGCGGGCGAACAGCGGGTCCACGGTGCGACCCGACCGGTACACGGCCCCGAACCGCTCCTCATAGGCGGCGAACCGGTCCGGGTCGTCGTGGACGAACAGCACATCGTGCAGGGCCATCCAGCGCAGCGCCAGCATCGGCAGCGGGGAACGGGACACCGGAAACCCGGGGTTGCGCGCGGCACCCTGCTCGCACCGGGAATGGAACTGGCCGAGCATCATCCCCTCCCGGGCCAGAGGTGTCCTGACCTTCTCCTGCACCTGGTCCAAGAGCTCTTCGTCTGCCTGGGGAAGGTCGGGCAGGACGGCGACCACGGCGTGCAGAGCGCGGTTGGACGTCGGCCACCCATCGCTCCGCAGGACCTCGACCATGGCATCGACCGCGGACAGCAGACCGTCCAGGCCCGCACCGCCGGGGAACACATGGACCCGTACACCGTCGGCGCGCAGGGCCGGGACCATGAACGGGCACACCGCCCCGGGCCGCCCCACACCCTCATGAGGCCGGCACAGATAGGCCTCGAACCAACCGACCGCTTCCTCGACCGCTTCCACCACCGGCACACCCCCACCCTTCCCC
>NZ_JAAXYC010000066.1 GCF_018619185.1 Streptomyces sp. McG3
ATGTCCACGTCGGAGGGTTCGAGGCGGGCGTTGGCCAGCGCCTGGAGGATGACCCGCTCCTGCGACGGACCGTTGGGCGCGGTCAGACCGTTGGAAGCGCCGTCCTGGTTGACCGCCGAGCCACGGATCACGGCGTGCACGGTGTGCCCGTTGCGCACCGCGTCGGACAGCCGCTCCAGCACCAGCACTCCGGCGCCCTCGCTCCAGCTCGTGCCGTCCGCGTCGGCGCTGAACGGTTTGCTGCGCCCGTCCTGGGCCAGGCCGCGCTGACGGCTGAACTCCACGAACACGTCCGGGTTGGCCATGACCGTGGCGCCACCTGCCAGTGCCAGCGAGACCTCACCGGTACGCAGCGCCTGCGCCGCGAGGTGCGTCGCCGTGATGGACGAGGAGCACGCGGTGTCGATCGTGACGGCCGGACCCTCCAGGCCCAGCGTGTAGGAGATGCGACCGGACGCGACCGACGCCGCTGAACTCGTACTGACGAACCCCTCCATCGCGGCGGCGTACTGGCCGACGCGCGGCGCGTAGTCGTAGTGCATCAGCCCGGTGTAGACACCGGTCTGCGAACCGCGCAGCGAGGCCGGCGCGATGCCCGTGCCCTCCAGCGAGTGCCAGGCGGTCTCCAGCAGCAGACGGTGCTGCGGGTCCATCGCCGTCGCCTCGCGGGGCGAGATGCCGAAGAACTCGGGGTCGAACTCGTCGGCCGCGTGCAGGAATCCGCCGTGCCGCACGTACGACGTGCCGGTGCGCTCGGCGTCCGGGTTGTACAGGTCGGGCCAGCCGCGGTTGGTCGGGAACTCGCTGATCGCGTCGACCCCGTCGGCGACCAGGCGCCACAGATCCTCGGGCGAGGTCACGCCGCCGGGGAACCGGCAGGCCATGCCCACCACGGCGATCGGATCGTCGGTCACCGCCGTCGTCGCCACCGCCGTCGCCCGGACGACACGCGAGCCGGTCAGGGCGACGCGTACGAACTCCGCCAGCGCGTCGGGCGTCGGATGGTCGAAGATCACCGTGCCCGACAGCTTCGTGCCCGTCGCCGTGCTCAGCTTGTTGCGCAGCTCGATCGACATCAGCGAGTCGAAGCCGAGCGCGCCGAACTGCGCATCCGCTTCGATCGCGCCCGGGTCCGTGTGACCGAGCACCGCCGCCACGTTCTCGCGCACGACGTCCAGCACCAGCGCACGCTGCTCGTCCTCGGTCAGCCCGGCTACCCTGCCGGCGAGATCGGTGACGGGAACGGCCCGGCGCGCCGGGCGGACCAGCCCGCGCAGCAGCGCGGGCACCTCGTCGCGGAACGCCGCCGGATTCAGCGGCGACGCGACCAGCGTGGGCACGGACAGGCCCAGCGCCGTGTCGAACATCGCGAGGCCGTGCTCGGCGGTGATCGGCAGGAAGCCCTCACGGGCGAGCCGGCCGCGGTCGGCGTCGGACAGCTGCGAGGCCATGCCGTCGTCCCACATGCCCCAGGCCAGCGACACCGCCGGCAGCCCCTCACGGTGCCGCAGCCGGGCCAGCGCGTCCAGGTAGGAGTTCGCGGCGGCGTAGTTGGCCTGGCCGGCCGTGCCGAACGTGCCGGCGACCGACGAGTACAGCACGAACGCCGTGAGGTCACGGTCGCGCGTCAGGTCGTGCAGGTGCCACGCGGCGGTCTTGGGACGCAGGACCGCGTCCAGCCGCTGCGGGGTCAGCGTGTCGATCGGGCCGTCGTCCAGGACGCCGGCCGTGTGCACGACCGCGGTCAGACCGGGGAGGCCGTCGAGCAGCGTCTCCAGCGCTTCGCGGTCCGTGACGTCGCAGGTCACACTGCGTACGTGCGCCAGACCCGCGTCGCGGCCGCTGCGGCTCGCCAGCACGACGTCACGTACGCCGTGCCGCTCCACCAGGTGCCGCGCCAGCAGCGTGCCGAGGGCGCCACCGGTGATCAGGACCGTGCCGCCCCACGAGGGGGTGGGGCCGCGGCGTGTGCTGCGGGCGAGCCTCGGCGCCAGCACCGCACCGCCGCGGACGGACACATGCGGCTCGTCGCCGACGACCGTGGACAGGCCGACACTGTCGTCGGTGTCCACCAGCACGAGCCGGCCGGGGTGTTCGGTCTGGGCCGACCGCACGAGACCCTCGACCGCGGCGGCCGAGAGGTCGTCGCCCCGCCGGACCACCGCGATCGTCCCGTCGCCGGCCAGCTTCTCCCGCAACGCCAGCAGAACCCGCGCCGTCACGTCATGGACGTCGCCGACCGGGACGTCGAGGACGGTGTGGGGGACGGGCACCGGGGTGACCGGCACCCACGTCCTCTCGTAGAGGCCGTCGGTGCGGGTGGCGAGCTGGTCCGCGGTCACCGGACGCGTCGCGAGCGACGAGACGGTCAGTACGGGCGCGCCCTCGGCGTCGACGGCGTGCACCGCGTTCGTCCCGAGGTCGATGCGGACCCGCAGCGCGGTGGCACCGGGGGAGTGCAGCCGAATGCCCTGCCAGGCGAACGGGAGGGCGAGCGCGTCGGCCGTCGAGGCCAGCGGGTGCAGAGCGGCGTCGAGCAGCGCGGGGTGCACGCCAAAATCGTGCTTCTCCACCGAGACCTCGGCGAACACGGCCGTCGCGG
The DNA here is from genome assembly GCF_018619185.1 of Streptomyces sp. McG3. Classification (GTDB taxonomy): domain Bacteria; phylum Actinomycetota; class Actinomycetes; order Streptomycetales; family Streptomycetaceae; genus Streptomyces. The sequence continues at coordinate 2,603 of NZ_JAAXYC010000066.1, forward strand.
TGCGCCAGGCAGCGGTGACGTTGCGGAAGGCGGGGCCGTACTGGAGCCCGGCCGCTCCCAGCGCCGCGTACATCTCGTCCACGTCGATCGGCTCGGCGGCGGGCGGCCAGGCCAGGTCGGCCCGGGGCACGGTGGAGTTCGACAGGGTGCCGGTGGCGTGGAGGGTCCAGTCGCCGTCGGTGCGGGAGTGGATCGTCACGGCGTCGTCGACGACCTTGACCTGTACCTGGACGGCCTCGGTGAGCACCATCGGGGCCTCGATGACCAACTCGTCCAGCGTGCCGAACCCGGTCTCCCCGGCCGCGTGGAGGGCGAGGTCGACCAGCGCGGCGCCGGGCACGATCGCTGTGCCGAGCACGGTGTGGTCGTCCAGCCACGTACCGGGAGTCAACCTGCCGGTGAACAGCACGGTGTCGCTGTCCGCGGGCCGCAGGACACTGCTCAGCAGCGGGTGCCCGGTGGGCGTCTGTCCCAGGTCGGTCGCGTCGGTGCTCGTCGCGCCCGCGGTGAGCCAGTACCGCTGCCGCTGGAACGCGTACGTCGGCAGCTCGGTGCGGTGCGCGTCGCCGTACAGCGCCCGCGCGTCGGGGATCCGGCCCTGGGTGTAGGCGGTGCCCAGCGCGGTCAGCACACTGGTGACCTCGTCCTGCCCCGACCGCAGCGCCGCCGCGTACACACCGTCGGCGGACTGCTGGGCCTGGGCGGTCAGCACACCGTCGGGGCCGAGTTCGATGAACGTGGTGACGCCGCGCGTTTCCAGCTCCTGGACGGCGTGGTGGAAGCGCACGGCCTCGCGGATCTGGGTGACCCAGTAGTCGGGCGAGGTCAGGTCGCTGTCGACGGCCACGGTCGAGACGACCGGGATCCGGGGTGCGGAGTAGGTGAGGGTACGGGCCACGGTGCGGAAGTCGTCGAGCATCGCGTCCATGTGGTGCGAGTGGAAGGCGTGGCTGACGGTGAGTTGTTTGGTGCGGTGTCCTTGTTCGCGGAAGTGCTCGGTGATCTTGTCGGTGGCGTCGGTGTCGCCGGAGATGACGACGGAGGTGGGTCCGTTGATGGCGGCGATGCTCACGCCGTCGGTGAGGTGGGGGGTGATTTCTTCTTCGGTGGCTTCGATGGCGGTCATGGTGCCGGTGTGGGGGAGGGCGTCCATGAGGGTGGCGCGGGCGGTGACGAGTCGTGCGGCGTCGTCGAGGGTGAGGATGCCGGCGACGTGGGCGGCGGTGATCTCGCCGATGGAGTGGCCGACCAGGTGGTCCGGGGTGATGCCCCAGGACTCGTAGAGGCGGAAGAGGGCGGTCTCCAACGCGAACAGCGCTGGTTGCGTCAGGCGGGTGCGGTTGAGGTCGCCGGTGAAGTACTCGTCCTGGATGCCGAGTGCTACGAGTGCGGCGTCCAGGGCCTCACGGAACACGGGATAGGTCTCGTGGAGCTCGTGGCCCATGCCGGCGCGCTGCGAGCCCTGCCCCGTGAACAGGAACGCCAGACCCCCGCGGCCCGCCTGGCCCTCGGCCAGCGTCGTGTCACCGAGAAGCGCCGCCCGGTGCGTGAACTGGGTGCGCTCGGCGAGGGAGAGACCGACGTCGGCGGGCGACAGCCCCGTGTGCTGGTCGAGGTGGTGCCGGAGCCTGCCGATCTGCGCCCGCAGCGCGTCGGGCGTCTTGGCCGACACCAGGTACGGCACCCGGACCGGCGCCGCCACGACGGGCTCCGCGGGCTCCGCGGCCGGCACCGCTTCCAGGACGACGTGCGCGTTCGTACCGGAGATGCCGAACGACGACACGGCTGCCCGCCGCGGCCGCTCCAGCTCGGGCCACGGCCGGGCCTCGGTCAACAGCTCGACGGAGCCCGCCGACCAGTCGACGTGCGGGGTCGGCTCGTCCACGTGCAGCGTCCGGGGCAGCACGCCGTGGCGCATCGCCATGACCATCTTGATGATGCCGCCGACACCGGCAGCCGCCTGCGTATGGCCGATGTTCGACTTCAGCGAGCCCAGCCACAGCGGGGATTCCCGGTCCTGGCCGTAGGCCGCGATGACGGCCTGCGCCTCGATCGGGTCCCCCAGGACCGTCCCGGTGCCGTGCGCCTCCACGACATCCACATCCGACGGAGTCAGCCGGGCGGAGGTCAGCGCCTGCCGCATCACCCGTTGCTGCGCCGGTCCGTTCGGTGCGCTGAGCTGGCTGCTCTTGCCGTCCTGGTTGATCGCACTGCCCCGTACGAGACCGAGTACCGGATAGCCGAGCCGCTCGGCGTCGGACAGCCGTGCCAGCGCCAGCATGCCGACGCCCTCGCTCCAGCCCGTCCCGTTCGCCGCCGCCGCGAACGACTTCGACCGGCCGTCCGGGGACAGACCGCGCTGCCGGGAGAACTCGATGAAGAACCCCGGTGTCGACATCACGGCGACACCACCGGCCAGCGCCAGCGAGCACTCGCCCGCGCGCAGCGCCTGCACCGCGAGATGGACCCCGACCAGCGACGACGAGCACGCCGTGTCCACCGTGACCGCGGGACCCTCGAACCCGAGCGTGTAGGCGATGCGCCCGGAAGCGACACTGTTCTGGTTTCCGGTCAGCAGGAATCCGTCCGTGCCGTCGACCGACGGGTGCAGCAGGCTCGGACCGTACTCCTGCGACATCACACCGACGAACACGCCGGTATCGCTGCCGCGCAGGGAGTCCGGACGGATCGACGCGCTCTCCAGCACCTGCCACGCCGACTCCAGGAGCAGCCGCTGCTGCGGGTCGGTCGCCGTGGCCTCACGGGGTGACACACCGAAGAAGTCGGCGTCGAACTCGTCCGCGTCGTAGAGGAAACCGCCCTCACGCGTATAGGACTTACCGCTGCGGTCGGGATCGGTGTCGAACAACGCGTCCAGGTCCCAGCCCCGGTTGGCGGGGAACTCGGAGATCGCGTCCTCTCCGGAGTCGACGAGCCGCCACAAGTCCTCCGGGGACCGCACACCACCGGGGTAGCGGCAGGCCATGCCCACGATCGCGATGGGCTCGGTCTGTGCGGCCTCCAGGTTCTGGAGTGTGCGCTTGGCCTGCTTCAGCTGGGCGGTGACCCGGCCGAGATAATCCCTCAGCTTCTGCTCTTCTGACATTGCCGGAATCTCCCTCAGGCCAGCTCGTTGTCGATCATTGCGAAGAACTCTTCGTCGGAACCCTGGGTGTCGATCGCGTACTCGACGTCCACCAGCCCCATCAGTTCGTTCAGGGCCGCCACCACGGCCACCCGGTCCATTTCGAGCACCTCGGCGTCCACCGCCGACAGCACCGTCCGCAGCCGGGCCAGCTCGCCCAGCACGTCCGGGGCCCGCTCGGTCCCGTCCCGCACCAGCAGTGACCGCAGATGGCCCGCGATGGCGTCGGGCGTCGGATAGTCGAAGGTGAGCGTGCTCGGCAGCTTCGCGTCCACGAGCTTGCCGAGCCGGGTCCGCAGCTCGACCGCGCTGAGCGAGTCGAAGCCCTGCTCCAGGAACCCGCCGTGCGCGGTGATCGCGTCCGCCGAGTCGTGGCCGAGCGTGCCGGCCGCCGTCCTGAGCACCGCGTCGAGCAGGAGCGCGTGCTGCTCCGCCGCGTCCAGCCCGACGAGTTCCGTCTCCAGCGACCGCTTCGGCGCGTTCCGCTTCGGCCCGGACCCGGTGAGTCCCTTGAGTACGGGGATCGTGCTCGTGTCCACGTCCCTCGTCCCGATGCGGGCCGTGACGAGTGCGGGCAGCCCTCCGGACAGTGCCGCGTCGAAGTGGGCGAGCCCCACCTCCGTCGGCATGGGCGTGAGCCCGCGCCGCCCGATGCGCTCCACATCGGTCGCGGTCATGTGCGACGTCATGCCGCTCGACTCCGCCCACAGACCCCACGCGGCCGACACCGCGGGCAGGCCCCGCGCGTGGCGGTGGTGCGCCAGCGCGTCCAGGAAGCTGTTCGCCGCACCGTAGTTGGCCTGTCCGGGGTTGCCGACCACGCCCACCGCGGAGGAGAACAGCACGAACGCCGACAGGTCCAGCCCCGAGGTCAGCTCGTGCAGGTTCCACGCGGCGTCGACCTTCGGGCGCAGCACCGAATGCACCCGCTCCGCCGAGAGCGAGGACACGGTGCCGTCGGCGATCACACCCGCCGTGTGCACCACGGCCGTCAGCGGGTGTTCCCGCGGGACGGTCGCCAGGAGCGCGGACAGATCGTCGGCCTCGGCCGCGTCGCAGGCCGCGAGCCGCACCCGCGCACCCAGCGCGGTGAGTTCGTCGGCCAGCTCCCGCGCACCCGGCACGTCCGGGCCCCGACGGCTCGTCAGCACCAGATGCCGCACGGCGTGCCGCGTCACCAGGTGCCTCGCCACGAGCCCGCCGAGCCCACCGGTCCCTCCGGTGATCAGCACCGTGCCCTCGGGGTCGAGCGCCGTCACGGACCCGGCCAGGGCCCCCGGCGTCAGCTGCGTCAGCCTCGGTACGAGCACCGAGCCGTCGCGGATCGCGAACTGTGTCTCACCGGTCGCGACCGCGCCCGCCAGGAGACCGGCGTCGAGATCGCCGTCCGCGTCGAGCAGCACGATGCGGTCCGGATGCTCCGCCTGAGCCGAGCGGACCAGACCCCACACCGGAGCGGCCACGAGGTCCGTGAGGCCGGCGACGTCCACGGGGCTTTCGGTCGCGACCGCGTGGCGCGTACGGAGGACCAGGGTCGACGCCGTGAACCGCTCGTCGGCCAGCCACTCCCGCAGCAGCTCCGTGACCAGCACGGTGACGCGGTGCGTGTCCGCCACCACGGAGTCCGGCGCCCGCAGGACCACGTCCAGCACCACGTACTCCGGCACATCGGTCAGCTCCGCGAAGCCCGTCTCGATGTCCGTGACGGCGACGGCGGGCACCGGGGACGGCGTGACGTGCAGTTCGGACCAGGTGAGCCGGTACGGAGGTGTGGTGCGCGCCCCTCCCAGCTGATCGGCCGAGACCGGCAGCAGGCGCAGCGACTCCACGTGCGCCACCGGCAGACCGCCCTCGGTGGCCGTGGTGACCGTGACCGCGTCCTGCCCGGCGGGTGAGATCCGTACCCGCAGGTCCGTGGCGCCCGGAGCGTACAGCCGCACCCCGTTCCACGAGAACGGCAGCCGCACCTGCGGTCCGGTGACCGCGATGCCCACCACCGGGTGCAGCATCGCGTCCAGCAGCGCCGGGTGCAGGCCGAACTCCTCGGCCCCGGGGGCCTCTTCGGGCAGCGCGACCTCGGCGAAGATCTCCTCGCCCCGCTGCCACACCGCACGCAGACCGCGGAACGCGGGCCCGTAGTCGTACCCCTGGGCCGCGAGCCGGTCGTACAGCTCGTCGACGTCCACCGCTGTGGCGTCCGGAGGCGGCCACGCGCCCGCCAACTCCACCTGACGCGGTGCCGGTTCCCCGTCCGTCGCGGTCGTGAGCGTGCCGTGGGCGTTGCGCGTCCACGCGCCGCCGGCCTCGCGGGAGTACACGCTGACGGTGCGCTGCTCGTCCTCGTCCTCGTCCGCCGATCCGACCACGACCTGGATCTGCGCCGCGCCGTCCTCGGTGAGCAGCAGTGGCGCCTCCAGTGTCAGCTCGTCCACCCCGGCGGCGCCGACCCGCGCCGCCGCGTGCAGCGCCAGCTCCAGGAACCCGGTGCCCGGCAGCAGCGGCCGGCCGAACACCGCGTGGTCCGCGAGCCACCGGTGCACGCCGAGCGACACCCGGCCGGTCAGCACGAGCCCACCGTCGCCGGCGAGCTCCACGGTCGCGCCGAGCAGCGGGTGCCCGGCCTCCTGAAGTCCCGCCGCGCCGACGTCACCGGTCGTCGCCGGTGCGTCGAGCCAGAACCGCCTGCGCTGGAACGGGTACGTCGGCAGCTCGACGGTGCGGCCGGAGACGACGTTCTCCCACGCGACCGGCGCCCCGGTGACATGGACGCGCGCGAGTGCGGCGTAGAACTGGTCCAGGCCGCCCTTGTCGCGCCGCAGCGTCCCGGTGATCACCGCGTCGTCGGTGATCTGGTTGAGCCCGACCGCCACCACGGGGTGCGGACTGATCTCGACGAACGTCGTGCAGCCGTCCGCGAGCGCCGCCCGTACGGTGTCCTCGAACCGCACGGTCTCGCGCAGGTTCTCGTACCAGTAGTCGGCGTTCATCAGCGCCGTGTCGAGCGGCCGCGTCGTCACCGTCGAGAAGAACGTCAGGCCGGTGCCCCGCGGTTCGATGTCCTTGAGCGCCAGGGCGAGATCGTCGCGCACGGCCTCGACGTGCGAGGAGTGCGAGGCGTAGCTGACCGGGATCGTCTTCGCGCTCACGCCCTCGGCACGGAAACCGTCGACCATCTCGCGCAGCGCGTCCGCGTCGCCGGAGACGATCGTGGCGGCCGGGCCGTTGATCGCGGCGACGTCGAGCCGTGCTCCCCAGCGCGTGAGCCGCTCACGCACGGCGTCGGCGGCCAGCGGCACGGAGGCCATGCCGCCCCCGCCCTCGATCTGCTTGATCGCCCTGCTGCGCAGCGCGACCGTCTTCGCCCCGTCCTCGACGGACAGCGCCCCGGCCACGACGGCGGCGGCGATCTCGCCCTGGGAGTGGCCGATCACCGCGTCGGGCCGCACACCGGCGGACTTCCACAGCTCGGCCAGGGCCACGTTCATCGCCCACAGCGCCGGCTGCACCACATCGACGCGCTCCAGCGACGCACTGTCCGGCTCACCGCGCAGCACATCGGTCAGCGACCAGTCGATGTGCGGCGCGAGCCCTTCCGCGCACCGCTCGATCGCCCGGGCGAACACCGGTGAGGTGTCGAGGAGTTCACGGCCCATTCCCGCCCATTGGGCACCCTGGCCGGGGAAGACGAAGACGGTCCGGCCGCGCGGGGCCACCGTGCCGCGCACCACGGCGGCGGACTCCTCGTCGTCGTCGCGCACCGCGAGCAGGCCGTCGAGCAGCTGCTCCCGGGTGCCCACGACCACCGCGCGGTGGTCGAACGACGTACGGGTACGGGTGAGCGAGGCAGCGATGTCCCCGATGCCCGCACCGGGGTCGCCCAGCACCCGTTCGTGCAGCCGCGCGGCCTGCTCTCGCAGCGCGGCGTCGGACCCGGCCGACAGCACCCAGGGCACCGCCGTCGGCCCGGCCACGGTCTCCTCGGCCCCCGCCGCGTCCGAGCCGTCCGTCGCGTCGAGGACCGGGGCGGTCTCCGGAGCCTGCTCCAGAATCAGGTGCGCGTTCGTGCCGCTGATACCGAACGACGACACGGCGGCCCGGCGCGGCCGGCCGGTGTCGGGCCAGGGCGTGTTCCGGGTCAGCACCGAGACGGTGCCCGGCGACCAGTCGACGTGCCGGGACACCTCGTCCACGTGCAGGGTCGCCGGCAGTACGCCGTTCCGCAGCGCGTGCACCATCTTGATCACGCCGGTGACGCCCGCCGCCGCCTGCGTGTGGCCGATGTTCGACTTCACCGAGCCGAGCAGCAGCGGTACGTCACGCTCGCGGCCGTACGTGGCGAGGAGCGCCTGCGCCTCGATGGGGTCGCCCAGCGTCGTTCCCGTGCCGTGCGCCTCGACCGCGTCCACGTCCGAAGGGCGCAGTCCCGCGTCGGCGAGCGAGGCGCGGATCACCCGCTCCTGCGACGGACCGTTCGGTGCGGTGAGGCCGTTGGACGCACCGTCCTGGTTGATCGCCGAGCCGCGCACCAGCGCGAGCACGGGGTGGCCGTTGCGGACGGCGTCCGACAGCCGCTCCAGCATCACGACGCCCGCCGCCTCGCCCCACGCGGTGCCGTCGGCGGCGTCCGAGAACGGCTTGCAGCGGCCGTCGCGCGCCAGCCCGCGCTGCCGGGAGAACTCGGTGAACATGCCGGGCGTCGACATGACCGTCACACCACCGGCCAGAGCGAGATCGCACTCACCGCGCCGCAGCGACTGCACCGCCAGGTGCATGGACACCAGCGATGCCGAGCACGCGGTGTCCACGCTGATCGCGGGCCCCTCAAGACCCAGCACATAGGACAGGCGGCCCGACGCGACCGCGGTGAGACCACCGGTCAGCGCGTGCCCGTCGTACTCCTCCGTGGCCTGGTGCAGCCGCGTCCCGTACTCCTGCGGCATCACGCCGATGAACACACCCGTCGGGCTGCCGCGCAGCGAACCCGGCTCGATGCCCGCCCGCTCCACCGCCTCCCACGCCGATTCCAGCAGCAGCCGCTGCTGCGGATCCATCGCGGTGGCCTCGCGCGGCCCCAGCCCGAAGAACGAGCCGTCGAACTCGTCCGCCCCGTACAGGAAGGCGCCCCGGTCGGTGTAGGAGGTGCCCGTCCGCGGCTCGTCGGGGGAGTACAGCGCGTCCAGGTCCCAGCCCCGGTTGGCCGGGAAGGGGCCGACCGTGTCGACACCGTCGACGGCGATCTGCCACAGCCGCTCCGGAGTGTCCGCGCCACCGGGCCAGCGGCCGGAGGCCGACACGATCGCGATGGGCTCATCGGCGGTCGCCCCGGCCACGGCGAACTCCTCCTCGTCGGCGTCGCCGCGCGTGAGGTACGCGGCCACCGAGGCGGGCGTCGGGTGGTCGTAGGTGAGCGTCGAGGTCGTCGGCCGCCCGGTCGCACCGGCGAGCGCCTTGCCGAACTCCACCGCGCCGATCGAGTCGAGGCCCAGCTCCTTGAACGTCGCGTCCACGGGCACCGACGCGGGGGAGGCGTGGCCCAGCACGACCGCGACCGCGCCCCGCACCAGGTCGAGCGCGTGCTCGGGCGTGAGGCCGCCGCCGGACCCGGCCCGCACGGTCCCGGCGGCGGGCGCCTGCTCCGGTGCGGGCCGCAGGCCGCCGGCAGGCACGGCGCCGTCGGCCTCCACGTCGAGCCACTGGCGTTCGCGCTGGAAGGCGTAGGAGGGCAGGGCGACCCGGCGCACCGGACGGCCGGCGAGCAGGCCCTCCCAGTCCGCTGCCGCCCAGTCCACCGCACCGCCGCCCACGTGCACACCGGCGAGGGAGGAGAGGAACTGGCGCAGGCCGCCCCGGTCGCGGCGGAGCGTACCCGTGATCACCGCTTCCCGGCCTTCGAGGATCTGCGTGATCCCGACCCCCAGTACGGGATGGGCGCTGCACTCCACGAACGTCGTGTGGCCGTCGGCGAAGGCGGCGCGCACCGCCCGGTCGAACTCGACCGCCTGCCGCAGGTTGCTGTACCAGTACTCCGCGTCCAGAACGGACGTGTCGGGGAGCAGAGCACCCGACACCGTGGAGTAGAACGCCACATCGGTCCGCCGCGGCCCGACGTCCGCCGCGGCGCGCAGCACGTCCTCGCGGATGTCCTCGACCAGCGGCGAGTGCGAGGCGTAGTTGATCGGCACCACGCGGGCCTTCACCCCGTCGGCGAGGTAGGTGTTCTCCAACTCCCGCAACGCGTCGAGCTCACCGGAGACGATGGTCGCGGAGGGCCCGTTGACGGCCCCGACGCCGAGACGGTCCGGCCAGGCCCCGATGTGCTCGCGGACCTGGGCGACCGGCAGCGGAACGGACAGCAGTCCGCCCGCGCGGGGAATCCGGACCACCTGCTGGGCACGGCGCACGACCAGCGTCGCGGCGTCCCGCAACGACAGTGCCCCGGCGACGTGCGCCGCCGCCATCTCGCCCTGCGAGTGGCCGATGACCGCGTCGGGCCGGACGCCCGCCGCCTGCCACAGCGCGGCGAACGCGACCATGACGGCGAACAGCGCGGGCTGCACCACGTCGTCGCGCTCCAGCGAAGGACTGCCCGGCTCCTCCCGCAACACGTCGACCAGGGACCACCCGACCAGCGGGTCGATCACCTCGGCGCACTCGTGGATCTTCGCCGCGAACACCGGTGAGGTGGCGATGAGTTCGGCTGCCATGCCCGCCCACTGCGAGCCCTGGCCGGGGAAGACCATCACGGTCCTGCCGACCGCTGCGGCCCTGCCCCTCACCAGATCCGCCGACAGGCCGCCGTCCCGCAACCCGAGCAGCCCCTCGGCGTGTCCGGAGAGCACGGCGGCGCGGTACGGGAAGTGCGTACGGCCGGTGGCGAGCGAGAACGCGATGTCGTCGTCGGCGGGCGCGTCCGGTGCGGTGACCCGTTCGTGCAGGCGTGCCGCCTGGTCGCGCAGTCCTTGTTCGGTGCGCGCGGACAGCACCCAGGGCAGCGGACCGTCCGCGGCGGACGGGCGCGGCTCCCTCGGCCGCTGCTCCGCGGTGGCGAGCACCACGTGGCAGTTCGTGCCGCCGACGCCGAACGACGACACCCCGGCGACGGTCGGTCCGACCTCCTCCAGGTGCTGCTGTACGGAGAGGTTCAGCTCGTCCAGCGGGATCGCCGGGTTCGGCGTCACGAAGTTCAGGCTCGGCGGCACCGCGCCGTGGTGCAGCGCCAGCACGGCCTTCAGCAGCCCCGCGATGCCCGCGGCGCCTTCGAGGTGGCCGATGTTGGTCTTGACCGAGCCGACCCGCAGGGGCTCGGTCCGCCCCCGGCCGAGTGTCGCGCCGAGCGCGTGCGCCTCGATCGGATCGCCGACCGGGGTACCCGTGCCGTGCAGCTCGACATAGCCGACCTCGTCCGGTGCGGTGCCCGCGCGGCGGTGCGCCGCGGTGACCACGGCCTCCTGCGCGTTCCGGCTCGGCGTGGTCAGCGTCGCCGCGGGGCCGTCGTTGTTGACCGCGCTGCCGCGGATCACCGCGTAGACGGTGTCACCGTCCCGCCGCGCCGCGGCCAGCGACTTGAGGACCAGCACCGCACCACCCTCGCCCCGCACGTAACCGTTGGCGCGGGCGTCGAACGTGAAGCTGCGGCCGTCCGCGCTGAGCGCGCCGAACCGTTCGGCCTCCACCGTGCTCTGCGGCGTGAGGATCAGATTGACGCCGGCGGCGAGGGCGACCTCGGACTCACCGGAGCGCAGGCTCTCGCACGCCAGGTGCACCGCGACCAGCGAGGACGACTGCCCCGTGTCGACGGCGAGGCTGGGCCCGCGCAGACCGAGCACGTACGACAGCCGGTTGGCGAGCAGACCGCGGTTGAGGCCCGTGAGCGAGTGCCGCGACACCACACCCGCCCTGGCCGCGATCGTCGCGTAGTCGGAGGCCATCGCCCCCACGAACACCCCGAGGTGCTCACCGCGCAGGTCGGCCGGCACGAACCCGGCGTCCTCCAGCGCCTCCCACCCGAGTTCGAGCAGCAGCCGCTGCTGCGGGTCCATCGCCGCGGCCTCCTTCGGCGAAATGCCGAAGAACTCCGCGTCGAAGCCGCCCACCTCGTCGTCCGGGAGGAATCCGCCCCAGCGCATCGGGCCCGCTTCGCCGAACCGGGAGGATTCCGTGATCGCGCTCGTGCCCGACGACAGCAGCCGCCAGAACGACGGCGTGTCCGGCGCGCCCGGCAGGCGGCACGACAGGCCGACGACGGCGACGGCATTGCTGGATGCGTGCTCGAAGGTGTTCATGACTTCCCCGCTGTGTAGTGAGGTCAGACAGTTGGTGGGGGTGCGACGGTCCGGTCTCAGGCCGTGCGCACGGCCGGCGCCACACCCGGCTGTACCGCCGGCCGGGACACCCCGAACGTCTCCGCCAGGTACAGGGCGGTGTGCAACTGGAGCCGGTTGTCGCCGAGCGGGCGGCCGCGTACCTGCTCGGCCCGCTTGATGCGGTACAGCACGGTGTTCTTGGCGATGTGCAGCCGCTGGGCCACGGTCGCGACGCTCCGGTCGTGGTCGAGGTAGCACTTGAGGGTGGCGCGCAGGGCTCCCGCCGACGGCGAGTCGTCGCCCAGCCCACCCAGCTCCCGGCAGACGAAGTCGGCGGCGGCCTGCTCGTCCCGCGCGAGCAGCGCCCCCAACTCCAGCTCCCGATAGGTGTGTACGCGGCCGGTCGTCGCTGACCGCAGACCGAGCTGGGCCGCGGCCATCGCCTGCTCGTGCGAGGTGCGGAATCCGGCGAGACCCGTACTCGGCAGACCCACCGCCACCTGCACGGCGGGGTCGGCGGCGAGCAGCGGCGCGAGCTCTTCCGTGTCACCGTTGGGCCGCAGACCCCACGCCCACAGCCCGTCGCCGCCCATCGGCACGAGCAGCGTCGACCGGCAGCCCAGACGGTTGAACAGCCGGGCCGCCGTCCTCGGCAGCTCCTGCGCACCGGAGTCCCGCTCGGCCCACAGCACCAGCGCCACGTGGTTCTGGCGCAGGTCGTAGCAGAGCTTGCGGGCCGCCCGTTCCACGTCCACGGACTCGCCGCGGACGAGGGAGAGCACGACGGCGCGCTGTTCGGCGGCGGGACCGGCGAGCCAGCGTTCCCGCTCGGCGGCGAACCGGTCCGACACCAGCCGGGACAGCTCGTCCACCGCGTCGAACACCAGGGACGCCGTCCCGGTCATCGCGGCGGTGCGCTCGTCCGGGTCCTCGATCCGCGCGCACGCCGCCAGCACCGCGGACGCGATGCGCCCGTGCGCCGACCGGATCAGGCCGAGTCCGTGCGCGAGATCGAAGCCGCGCTCGACCTGGGTGCGCACCAGCGACTCGGCCTCGGCGACCACGGAGGCGGGCAGCCCCTTCCTGTGGTGCAGCCGGAACGTGACGGACAGGGCCACCAGCTCCGGCAGAGCGTCCTGTCCGTCCGGGCAGAGGCCCGCCGAGGTCTGCACGGCCCACGCGGTGGCATCGTTGCCACAGTGGGCGGTGACCTCCTGGCGCAGGGCCTCGGAGGTCGCGCCGGCGGTGGGAGCCTCGTCGTGCGGGGGCAGCAGCTGGAGCTGCGCCATCAGAACGCCCTCGTGCCGAGGAAGCCCAGCAGCGTCGCCTCGTCGGCCGTGCGCAGCGCCGCGCACGCCGCACGCAGCCCGGCGTCGAGCCGGTCGATCTGGGCGTCGGTGAGGTCGACCGAAGGCTGGAGCCGCAGCGTGTTCGGCGCGCTGGAGGTCGGCAGGACGCGCACGGTGTGCCGGTGCAGCAGGAACCCGCTCACCAAGTAGCCGAAGACACCGCCCGCCTGGGCGCCGGCGATGTTGGGCGAGGCCGAGCCGGACTGGTCGTGCAGTTCCAGGCCCAGCAGCAGGCCGCGGCCGCGGACATCCTTGATCACGTCCGGGAAGTCGGCCCGCAGCGATTCGAGTACATCGAGGAGGCGGGCACCGCGCTCGGCGGCCCTGCGGTAGACCGCGCCACCGTCCCGCTCCATGATCTCCAGCGTCTTCTGCGCGATGAGCGTGGAGAACCCGTCCTTGGCGAACGTCGAACTGTGCAGCAGCTCGAACTCGGGGCGGTAGCGGGACTCCCGGACCAGCAGCACCGACAGTTTCGCCACACCGCCCGCGATGCTCTTGGCCAGCGCGATGTAGTCGCCCTGAAGTCCGAGCTGCGCACCGGCGAAGAACGCCCCGGTGCGGCCGCTGCCGGACTGGATCTCGTCGACCACGACGGGGCAGTCGAACTCCGCGCTGACCGCGGCGATCTCCTTCGCGAACTCCGGTGCGAGCGGCACGATGCCGCCCTCGCCCTGGATCGGCTCGACGAAGAAGGCGCCGTACACCGGGGCCGGGATGTCGGTGACCCCGACCGTGCCGTCGGTCACGATCAGGTCGAGCACCGTGGCGCGCGCGGCCTCGAACGCGGGGCGCACCGCGGCGGCCGAGTTGACCGGCACGAAGCGGGCGTTCGTGGCGAGCGAGGTGAACGGCGTCCGGAAGGCCGGGTTGTGCGTGAGCTGGATGCTCGCGGCGAGCTTGCCGTGGAAGCCGCCCTCCAGCGTGAAGAACACCGGAGCCCGGGACAGCGTGCGCGCGTTGTGCGCCTCCACCTCGGCGAGCAGCGCCTCCAGGTCGCCGGCCGGATCGCCCTGGCCCGTGCCGCCGAGCCGGGTGAGCGCGGCGGCGTCGACGGTCGCCGCACCGGACGCGACCGCGGCTCGCGCCTGCTCCGTGTGGACCGTGACCTGTGCGAGGAGCGCCGTCACGCGCATGCCCCGGTCCAGCTCGGCGTGTTTGACGGCGGCCTCGATGGCCTCGGCGCCGGTGTTGGCGAACACGCCGAAGTAGGTGTCGGCCGTGCCGAACTCGCGCTGGGCGATCCGGTTGAGGACCTCGGTCACCCTGTTCGCCTCGGGGCGGCGCGAGAACTGGGAGTGGATCGGCGTCCGCGCGTTCAGCACCTCGGTCGCGTAGGCGACGATCTCGGGGTTGTTGTGGCCGAGCAGCAGCGAACCGTAACCGCAGACGAAGTCGACGATCTCCGTCTCGGACCCGTCGTGGGCGGCCGCCCAGAGGCTGTTGCCCTCCGCGCGCACGTACGTGGGGTCGAGTCCGATCCCGGAGATGTTCTGGTGGAGGGTGCCGTCCACGAGTTCCTGCGCCTCGGGTGCCATCGTGCCTCATTTCTCGCCGTGGTATGTCCAGACAGTGTTGAGCGTGCCGTTTCACTCACAGCTAATCCGGATCTAATCCGCCCCGATTAGACGGGGATGAGAAATGGGTGAGAAGGAGTGCGCTTGTATGGTCGCGCCCCTAGTTCTCTTCAGTTCTTTTCACATGAAGGAGAAATGCGTGTCCGAGGACCTTGCATTCTGGAACAAGATCGCCGGCAAGTACGCGGCCCTCTTCAACGCACACGACACGGAAAACCTTTACGACTTCTACGCCGACGACGCGGCGCTGGTTCTCGAACCCGGTTACGCGCTCCAGAAGAACGAGGAGATGAAGGCGGGCATCAAGCAGTACTTCGCCGACCTGGCCCCCGTGCTGACGGTCGACGTCCAGCACGCCTACCGGGCGGGTGATGTCGCGCTCATGATCGTGAACTACACGCTGTCGACGACCGCGGACGGCGTGACCTCGAAGAAGGAGGGCGTCGCGACGGACGTCGCGATCAAGGACGAGAACGGTGAGTGGCGCTACGGCATCGACAACCACTACGGCACGGAACTCACCGCCTGAACCGCCCCGCACGAAGAAACGGAGAAGGGACCGGAGTGATCCGGTCCCTTCTCCGTTCGGCGTGTGGAGTGCGGGTGGGTCAGAAGACGGTGGCGGGAACCTTCTGCTCGGTGTCGGCGGAGGCGGCCGCCTCCTCCTGCTGCTGACGGCGCCGCAGGATCGGCCGGACGACGACCAGGAACAGGAGCAGGCAGAACTGGGGGAACAGGAACACCACGAGCGCCAGCACACTGATCAGCGACGTCTTGGCCTTCAGGTCGTGCAGGCGCTGGAACATCCACATCGCGGTGAACAGGTCGAGCGCGACGATCGCGAGCCAGGCGCCGATCTGGATGTTCTGGATCGCGAAGAACTCGACCAGGCCCTCGTAGTTGGCGAACGGCGCGGTCGTCGACCCGAAGAGGACCTTCGTCAGTGCGGGCAGCTCGGTGATGAGGTAGCCCACGGCGCCGGCCAGGGTGGGCACCACGGCGATCGGGACGGTGATCTTCTTGGTCACGTGCCACTGGGGAGCGACGATCATCAGCACCCACATCGGGATGGTGACCGCCTGGAGCGCCGGAATGATGAAGTCGTTGAAGGACATGTTGGGGATCTCCGTTAGAGGTTGACGGACTCGGGTTCGGCCGCTCGCTCGGGCGCGGGTGATATCGGGGGAGCGTCGGACGGATTGCGGCGGGCCCAGACGACCCCGGCGAGGGTGCCGGCCAGGACAGCGCCGCCCGCGATGAGCGTGGGTGCGCTGGGCTCGAACGGCGCCTCGCCGGCCAGCGCCTGCACCAGCGAGAGAAGGAAGACGGCGGTGTAGCCGGCACCGAGCACCCAGACCATGCGGCGGTCGACCCAGCGGCTGAGGAACATGGCGATCAGCGGCAGGAGCTGGAAGGCGTGCAGCCCGATGAAGTGCGAGACACGCAGGTCACCGCCCTCCGCGGCCCAGAAGATGACCGGCGTGACGTCGTGGTCGATGTCCGCGCCGACGGAGTGGGCGCCCACGACGTCGTTGGACCAGCCGCCCGGCTCCGTGGGGAAGGCCATGTAGATGCCCACGAGTGAGCTGGCCACCAGCAGCCACGTACCGATCTTCAACGCGAGCAGTACGGGGGGAGCGGCGGCGCGCTTCTTGAGCACCACCGCCACGAGGAGCAGGTTGATCACGACGAGGGTCGTCGCGATGGCGCCGACCGACTCGAAGATCACCGCGTCGAGGACCGTACGGAAGTTGAAATGGACGGTCGTGCCGCGGATCGTCTGGAGGTCGAGGAAGAACATCTCGGCCCAGACCGCGATCACGATCCAGTTGCCGAACTTCCTGGCTCTGCGTTCGAGCGACCCGGACGTCTTCTCCAGCAGATGGACCAGCGCCCCGAGCCAGGCGGTGTAGACGATGAACGACAGGCTGAACTTGAGCGGCTTGATCCAGGCCGGCGACTGCCCGTACATCCGGTCGTCGACCACGATCCCGACGGCGTGGAACAGGCTGACCACGACCATCGATCCGGCGGTGATCATGAGTGCCGGATGCCAGCGGACTAAAGCGCGCACGGCCTTGCTCCTTCGTGTGGGGTGAGTGCCCGCCCAGGTGCCGTCGGCCTGGCCGAGGGCGGGGCCGGTGCGAACGACCCGTACCGGTGGCGGCAGCGGTTCAGCGGCCCGCCGGCCGAGCACCTCGAAGTGGCGCCGAGGGCCGTATTCCGGAGCATCCTGCGAAATTCGTTCGCGTTCCCTGGGACGCTCATGCCCACTTCCCTCCGAGAAATGATGTGCATCGAGCGTATAGAGACTGCTCAAGCACCGTATTGGTACGAGTCCCAAATTCCCGCGCCCGTCTTGTGCCGTGAGCGCAATGCGCCTGCCGGAAACATGCCGTTCACTGGCGGGGCAGGTCGAAACGCACGACGAGTGAGGAGCAGAACAGTGTCGTCAGCTGTGAAGGATGAGGGTTCGCTCTCTGTGGACGACGTCATCGAGCGGGCACGTGGTCTCGTTCCGCTGCTGCGTGCGAACGCGGAGAAGACCGAGCAGGCCAACGCGGCCGTGCCGGAGAACATCGCGGCGCTGCGGGACGCCGGGCTGTTCCGCATCCCGACGCCGCGGAGCATGGGAGGGCTGGGCCTCGGCCTGCGCGCGGAGGTCGGTGTGGCCGCCGAACTGGCCCGCGGCTGCCCCTCCACGGGGTGGCTGCTGATGGTCAACTCCGCGGGGCGGGGCCTGCTCCAGGGCATGTTCCCGGAGGACGTGGTCGCCGGGATCTACGCCGCCGACCCCGATGTCAGCATCGCGAACGCCGGCGTCGGCGGCGTCGCGGCCAAGGCCGACGGCGGCTACCGGCTGACCGCCGACACCGCGTTCGCGTCGGGCTGTCTGCACTCGGACTACACCCTGGTTCTGCTGAACTCCGTCACCGCCGACGGTGAGCCCCAGATGGCGCTCGCCTCGGTCCTGGTGCGCACCGCCGAGGCCGAGATCAAGGAGGTGTGGGACGTCGCGGGCATGCGCGGCACGGGCAGCAACACCGTGGTGACGAAGGACCTGTTCGTGGCGGACGAGCACGTGGCCTACCACGCGATCGACCCCGAGACCGGTGCCCCCGAGGGCATGGGGACGTCGACCCACACCCTGACCGCGTCCGCCAACGTGCTGGCCCCGCTGGTGGGTGCCGCCCAGGGCGCGCTCGACCTGATCAAGGAGTCGTTCGACAAGGGCAAGCCCGTGTTCCACACGACGCACGGCGCCGTCGCCGACTCCCCGGGCGCCCGCGCGTGGCTGGCCGAGGCGACCCACCACATCGACGTGGCGTGGCAGCACCTGTGGCTCGCCGTCGACCAGCTGGAGCCCGCGCTGGAGCAGCACGTCGAACTCTCCGACGAGGAGCGGACCCGGATCCGTATGTACGTCGCGAGCGCGGTCCGCGAGGCCCGCCAGGGCCTGAGCAAGGTCATGGACCTGGGCGGCGCGGGCGGCTTCGCCAGCGCGAACCCGCTCCAGCGCTACTTCCGTGACTTCGAGACCGGCAGCAGGCACTGGACGCTGAACCCGTTCATCGCGCTGGAGGACTACGGCACCGCGCTGCTGGGCCGGGCTCCGCTGGCTTCCATCGCCCTCTGACCCTCTCGCCCGTGTGACGTCCCAGCAGGCACAGCCCCACCGGCGCTGTGCCTGCTGAGTCACGTGTGGCCCGAGTTGCCACCGGGGCTTCGTGGACTCTCTCGGGAGCTCGGGCCGCGCCTGAAAATGACACTCGTGGATAGTTTCGTAATCCACTAGTTAGGTACGCTGGCGCAATGAGCGCACAAACGACTAGTGACCTGGTGGTGCAGTTGCAGCTGCTCGGCCGGGACATCGAACTCGAAGCAGCCAGGCGGCTGGAGGAGATGGGCACATCGCTGCGTGTGGTGAGCGTGCTGATGTGTGCAGACGGCAACGGCAAGACCCAAGGTGAGCTCGCGGAGCTCGCCTGCCTCGACAAGTCCACGATGGTCCACACGCTCGACGCGCTGGAGCGGAGCGGCCTCGCGACGCGCAAGCCGTCGGAGAAGGACCGCAGGGCGCGCGTGGTCGATGTCACCGACGAGGGCCGCGAACTGATCGCGACCGCCGAGCCCGTCCTGGGCGAACTCTACGAAGCGGTGCTCGGCAGACTGCCGGAGGCGGACCGCGAGCCCTTCCTCCGCTCGCTCTCCAAGCTCGTCGAAGGCCGCTCCCCGGAGCCGGTCGTGACGGCCGAACGGCCCCCCAGGAGGCGCTCTGCACGTTGAAGACCCGCAGGTCAGGAGTGTGATTGCAGAATAGATCGTCTATTGCGCAACCATCTGCTAGTGTTTGCTCACCGACAACACGCTCCTGACCCAGAGGGATCGAGACCATGGACACCGCCCGCTCGCGATGGATTGCACTGACAGTCCTCTGCATTGGCACACTGATGACGATCCTCGATGAAACGATCGTCAATGTGGCGTTACCCGTGATGCGGGAGGAGCTCGGGTTCTCCCAGGGCGGCGTCTCATGGGTCATCAACGCCTACCTGATCGCCTACGGCGGTCTGCTCATCTTCGCCGGACGGCTCGGCGACCTGATCGGCCACAAGAACGTCCTGCTCCTCGGTGTATCGCTCTTCACCATCTCGTCCGTGGTGGCGGGCTTCTCGCAGAACGCGCCGACCCTCGTCGCCGCCCGGTTCGGGCAGGGCGCCGGTGCCGCGCTGGTCACGGCGGTGACCCTCGCGATCATCGTGATGATGTTCCAGGAACCCGGTGAGCAGACCAGGGCGATCGGCTTCTACAGCTTCACCTTCGCCGGCGGCGGCGCACTCGGCCTGATCGCCGGTGGTGTGCTGATGGAGCTGACGACCTGGCACTGGCTGTTCTTCATCAACCTGCCGATCGGTGTCATCAGCGTCATCCTCGGCTGGAAGCTGCTCCCCGGCGGCAAGGGACTCGGACTCTCCGCCGGCCTCGACGTATCGGGTGCGGCCCTGCTGGTCTCGTCCGTCTCCCTGCTCGTCTACGGCATCGTCAACGCCGAGCACAACGGCTGGACCGGCAGCACGCTGGCCTACCTGGTGGGCGCGGTCGTCCTGATGGCCGCCTTCGTGATCCGCCAGAAGAAGGCCAAGGCGCCCCTGTTCAACCTCAACATCCTGAGCGACCGCGACGTGGCGGGCGCCAACATCGTCCAGTTCCTCGTCTCCGGCGGGCTCTACGGATCCTTCTTCGTGGCGACGCTCTACCTGCAGCAGGTCCTCGGCTACACACCGATGGAGATGGCGCTGGCATTCCTCCCGCTGACGGTGATCACCGCCCTCGGGTCGATCGCGCTCAGTCCCTATCTGACCGGGAAACTGGGCGAGCGGGTCGGGCTCATCATCGGCCTCGCGATCTTCCTCGCCGGAGCGCTGTTCCTCGCCCGTACGCCGCTGGAAGCGACGTACGCGATGGACGTACTGCCCTCGATGTTCCTGCTCGGCCTGGGTATCGGTCTCTGCCTGCCGCCGATCATGAGTCTGGCGATGTCCACCGCCAGCGAGGACGAGGTCGGTGTGATCTCCGGTCTGACCAACTCGACCGGGCAGGTCGGTGGCGCGCTGTGGGTCGCCATCGTCGCCTCGGCCGCGGGCTCCGTCACGGCCTCCCGGATGGACGGGGGCACCAACGAGCGGGAGTCCGTGAACGCCGGCCTGATGTACGGCAGCCTGGTCCTCGCGGGAGCGCTCGTCATCGCGATCGTCGTAGCGGCGTTCGTGATCCGCAGGCGGTCGACGGAGACAGCCGCCGACGGGGCCGCCGCCAAGGACACGGTCAACGTGGCCTGACCCATCTGCTCTCCGGAACTTCGCGATCTCCTGGTGCTTCCCGCGGTGCGGGACGGCACCGGGAGATTCGTGCTGTGTCCGGGCCCTGCCCGAAGGTCCGGCCGCCGGGCTCGCGGCCACCCCACCGGTCCTCCTGCCCCCACCGGAACATACCGATCGTCCGGTCGGTGAGCAGTGCGGCACGGGCCGAGGAAGAGCCGTACAGCAGGGTGTGCGTGATGGCCTCTCAGGCGGCCGGCCCTCGCCCGGGTCAGGGGCGTACCCATGCGGCGCCCGGAGAGGGCGTACGTACGCTGTGGGGCCGGACGGCACCCATGGGCCGGTTCGCCGCTCGACCGGTGTGCGACGCAAGGAGCCCCTGACCCCAGGGAGGGCCAGGGGTGTGCAGGGGTGGGTGTCTCAGGCCGCGTCCCCGCAGGCTTCCGCCATGTCCCACTTCTGGGACCAGACCTCCTCCGCCGCGGTCCCCTCGGGGTTCAGTTCCTCCCGTGCCGCCTCTGTCGACAGCTGCGGCAGCACGAGCCTCCAGTAGCGCGTGACGGCATGCCGCGCGTCCCACTCCGCGCCCGTGCGGTTCAGGGCGTCGAAACCGGCGACGACGGCCACGATGGCGAACGCGGCGTCCTCGACCGCCACTTGGGGTGCCAGACTGCCCTGGTCCCTGGCCACGGTGAGCATCAGCTGAACCCAGTCCTGCCACTGCTCCCACAGTTTGACGTCGCTCTGCCAGGTCGGATCGCTGCCGAGGCCGAACCCCGCACGCAGGACCGGGTCATCGCGCAGACCGCGGGCCAGCAGGTGCGAGGTGTCGACGAGGAGTTGCAGCGGGGAGGGGTGGCGCAGCGGCACCCGCCCGGTCAGGCGCAACAGAATCTGTTCCGCGATCAGTTCGACCGCTTCCCCGAGAGCCCTCTTGTTCTTGAAGTGGAAATGCAGCGCACCGTTGCTCACACCGGCCCGTGAACTGATCGTCGCTATGGATGCTTCCGCGTATCCGGCACTGCCGAAGACCTCGGCGGCTGAGCGGATCAGTTCCTGGCGGGTGAGAAGGGCACGGTGCTGCTTGGCCATGTAGCGCTCCGATGGCAGTGATGAGGCGACTCATACACACGAGAACATGCCACAGACCAACCGTGGGTAACCAGCGGGTGAGCTCTGTCGATGCACGACCTGACCGGATCCTGACCGTCCGCGTTCCGGTGGCCGGTGCCCGGTGGGACGGGTATCACTACCGGCGCGCCCGGAGGGCGCTCTTGAGCAGTTGCGTGCGCCCTGCGATTCTACTGGTCGTACCGTACGGACGGCAGAGAGAACGCTACGAACGGAAAACCTCGGCAGGTATCAAGCCCGCCCCGGACGGCGCCGACCGATGTGACGGCTCCCCTGCCCCCTGCCCGCTGCCGGCCGCCCGGTGTCCGGCCGCGATGCCGGTCCGGAAGAAGCCGGACGCGGAGGACGGTTTCCCCCTCGAACTCCCCTGCGCCCTTTGGCTGGATCTTGAGGACGCGGCAGCACCACGACGAAGGCGCCGCGGCCGAAGTGAAGCCGCTGTAGCCGGGAGCCGACCCCAAGGGCGCCGTGCGGGCGGGAGGCGCCGGGGGTGACGCGTACCACGATCTGATGCGATGGCCGTATTCAACAGGGCCTGCCTGGCTGGTTGTTGATGCATCGGGGGGTGAGGTGCTGTTAAGGTACCGGCCCTCCGGTCTGTATTGACTCAGGTAAAATTAAGTTCAAACCTCGGTAAAAGTCACGTCATGGAGGCGCGAGTTGACCAGGCAGGAACGTGCGCTCCGCACGCGAAGAATGATCCTTGAGGCCGCCGCCGAGATGTTCAACGAGCTCGGATACGACGCCACCACCATCAGCGGCCTCATCGATCGGATCCAACTCACCCGTGGTGGGCTCTACTTCCACTTCACCTCGAAAGAGGAGTTGGCGCGTGGCGTGCTCGAAGAGGCGATCTCGCTGGACGGCTTCGTACCGCAGGCGTTCAAGCTGCAGGAATGGGCGGACCTGGCGCTGCTGCTCGCCCATCGGCTGCCTCGGGAGCCGGTGCTGAGCGCCGGGATCCGGCTGTCCGTCGACATCAAGGCCCGGGAAATGTTCGGCACGCGCTGGCCCGACTGGACCGAGATGGGCAATGAGATACTCACCGAGGCCAAGGACCGGGGCGAGTTGCTGCCCCATGTCGACCCGTGCGAGACGGCACGGCTGTTCGTCGGCGCGTGGACCGGCGTGCACCTGCTCACGGAGGTGCTGCCCGACGGTGACCTCTCCAAGGAGGTGTCGGGGCTCCTCGCGCTGGTCCTGCCCAATGTGGCCTGTGCCGGCGTCCTGGCGAAACTCGACACATCACCGTACCGAGCCGAACGTCTCCTCGTCGCCGCCGGCGTCCCGCAGCCCTCGTGACCGTACCGACGTATACGGTCACGCGCCTCGCCCCGAACCGTGTGGTGCCACTCGTCCGGCCCGGCGGAGTGCGGTTGCGGCGTCTCCCCTGGTCGCCCGACCTTCCCGGTCGCCCGAGTTCCCCCGCCGTTGTCCGGGGCCGCCGGATCGTCTCCTTTCTGGAATTCCTGTTCTCTATTGCCGCTCCCTCCTCTCGCGCTACCCACCCGGGGCATTTGGCGCGTCCTGTTTCCATACGAACTGTTAACGTCCCCGTAAGGTGGGCCCCTCGGCCGGTCCCAAGTGACTCATCGTCATAAAGGTGCGTCTCCCCAGGTCACAGCGGGGATCTTTGGGTGCCACGGGTGCCGGGGCCTGTAAGGGCGCTGGAGCCAGCCTGTATAAATAAAGCGGATGCCAGGCCTCTTTTGGGGGAGGGGGCGAGCTCACAGGTCCGCAGCAGGGCGGGTCGTTCCGCTGTCGGACCGGCGTAGCACGGGGGAATTATGGACCTGACTGCACGACTGTCCGACGGCACGCGAGTGGCGGTTCCCGAGCCGCCTGCCCTGGACCCCGAGCTCTGTGCCCGGCTGTTCGGCGCCTTGCGACGCGCCAGCCAGCGCAGCAAGGCCGAGCAGTACGTACACAGCCTCCTGGCGCTGCCGGGGCGAAAGACGCTGCGCAACATCGCGACACAGTTCGACGGGGCGGCGGCTCAGCAGAGCGTCCATCACTTCATCAGCACATCGCCGTGGGAGTGGATGCCCATACGGCACGCTCTCGCCCGGCAGGTCCAGCGGACGCTGGCTCCCGAAGCCTGGGTCATCAAGCCCACCGCGATCCCCAAGGTCGGGTCGCACTCGATCGGTGTCGACCAGCAGTACCTGCCGCGCCTCGGGCAGACGTTCAACGGCCAGCACGCCCTGGGGGCCTGGCTGGCCTCCGACCGCAGTGCCGTGCCCGTCGACTGGCGGCTGCAGCTGACCGGTCGCTGGCTGGAGGACGATCCACTGCGGCGGCGTGCCGGCATCCCCGACGACGAGACGGCCGGAACCCTGGAAGCGGGCATACGCAACTCGGTCGCCCAGGTCGTGCTGCCCGGCGGCATGCCCGCCGCGCCCGTCGTGGTGGACGTCGACGGCATCGATGCCGTGGCCCTGGCGCGACATCTGTCCGCCATGGGTCTCGCGTATCTGGTGCGTCTCGATCCGCAAGCCCAACTGCGCTTAGACCGGGCGAAGTTACCGAAATTCAGTGACCGTGCGCGGACCGCGGGCGAGCTGGTCGCCTCGATGACCCGCTTCCGTCACCGTGTGAACCCGGGCGGCGACCTCACGACGGCCGTCGCGATCCCCGTGGTCGCGTCGCCGGGCGCGTGGGCCGGGGGGATGCTGTTGGTGGGGGAGTGGAGTGATGTGGCGGCGGACATGCGCCTGTGGCTCACGACCGCTGACCCGCCGCCGCTGTCGACGCTGTTGCGGCTGGCTCGGCTCTCCTCGGTGGTGGCTCGCGATTTCGGTGACATCTCGGAAGGGGTCGGTATGACGGACTTCGTGGGGCGATCGTTTCCGGGATGGCACCGTCACATCACGCTCTCCTCCGTCGCCCACCTCGTCGCCGTGCAGGTGCGGGGCGCCGCGAACCGGGTGTCCCCGAGGGCTGCTGGGTGAGCTGGGCCACAACTACCAACCTACTGTCCGGTAACATGACACTCTCGCCTCCGGACGTGATGGTCGGAGGGCGTCCGCTCCTTAGTGTCTGGAACCGACACAGCCAGTATCGCGGGCGCGCGGGCGCCGGAACGGGAGCGTGGGTAGTGCAGTTCAACCTTATCGGACCTTTCGGGATCGTCACCGACGGTGGCCGGGCATACGCTCCCAAGGCTCCCAAGATCTGCCAGATACTCGCGGTGCTCGCGCTCCAGCCCGGCGAGGCCGTCGCTGCCGACACCCTGGTCAGGGAGCTGTGGGGCGACAACGCTCCCGGCAACGCGATCAGAACCCTGCAGACGCATGTCTACCACGCGCGACAAATGCTTGAGGACGCTCAAGTCGATTGCCCAGTACGCGAGTTACTCATGACCCAGGCGCCCGGTTACCGTCTCGATATCGCCGCTGACGAGGTCGATGTGCATATCTTCGAACGGTTGGTGCGAGGGGCCCAGTGGGAGCTGGGTGAGGGCTCCCCGGAGCGGGCGGGAGATTATCTCGACCGAGCCCAGAAGCTGTGGCGCGGCCCCATGCTGAGCAACATACCCGTGGGTTCCCGGCTCACCGGGCGTATCGCGCATCTGGAGGAACTCCACATCCGTTTCCTGGAGTTGCGTGTGGAGACCGAGAACCGCCTCGGTCGTTACCGGGAGTTCCTGCCCGAGCTGCGGGCCCTGGTACACGACTACCCGCTGCACGAGTGGTTCCACGGCCGGCTCATCTCGGCGCTGCATCGTGCCGGACGCCGGGGCGAGGCCCTGGAGGCCTACCAGAACCTCTATCGCATCCTCAAGCGTGAGCTCGGCCTCGAACCGTCCACGGACGTGCAGCGACTGCAGGCCGAGATACTCCACGCGGCCACCCAGGACGCGGTCCAGCTGTGCCCCCGCAGGGCCACCGCGCTGCAATCAGCCGCCACTACGCTGTGGGAACCCGCCGTCGCCAGCTGACGAGATGGGGCGCGAACGCCCCGGGCGGCCCGGATGCCGATGGGTGCTGTCGCATGTCTGAGCCGGCTCGTCGAATGGCGCGGTGGTTGTCATGTCCTGACTAACGGGCCACTGTCCGCGGCTGCGCGGCTGCGCGGCTGCGGGGCTTCGGAAGCGGTGGAGCAGGGCCAAGGCCCGCGCCTTGGGCCACGGGCTGCCGGTACGGTGATCGCCTGCCGCGTGGAAGGTCCATGCGTCCGGCCGGCCCGCGCGAGGGATGCCGGTGGCGAGCGATGGGACCGTGATGAGTGAACTGACGAAGCCCGGAGTCGAGGTTCCGGAGGGTGAAGCGCCCACCGAGCTGACGATCCGGGACCTCGTGGTGGGAGATGGACCCGAGGCACGGCCGGGCCGGGTCGTCCGGGTTCACTACGTAGGGGTCACGTTCGCCTCCGGAAGGGAGTTCGACTCCTCCTGGGAAGAGGACCGGCCGTTCAAGTTCGCCGTGGGCGGTGGCAGGGTCATCAAGGGCTGGGACCGGGGGGTCAGGGGGATGAAGGCGGGCGGCCGTCGCGAGATCATCGTTCCCCCGCGTCTCGGCTACGGCAAGCAGTCGCCCTCCGCGTTGATCCCGGCGGGCTCGACGCTGATCTTCGTCGTGGACCTGCTCACTGTCGTGGGCGGGCCCACCGGGGCCGGGTCCCGCCCGGCCGGCTCGGCCTGAGGGCGGTCTTCCCGAGGTGCCTCGTCCCGGTTCGCGACCGCCGGTGGGCTGGTGGCGCGGACCGGGCGTAGGCCCTGGGGCCCTTGTACGCCCGGCGGCCGGCGGCCGATCCTTGCACTCCCGCGCTCCGACGGGTCGCGGAGGCCGGGCTATCGGGAACGTGAACGGAGTCGCACATGAGCGGGATGAAGAGCCTTCTGCGCCGCACTGCGGTGGGGGCGAGCGCACTGCTCACCGCGGTGGGCATCACCATGACGGGTGCGTCCCCGGCCGCGGCGGCGGACTCCTTCTACGAGCTGCCCTACCCGGCGGGGGAGGCCTACACGGTGACCCAGGGGCCGGAGGGAACGTACTCCCACACCGGTCCCTACAACGAGTACGCCTGGGACTTCGGGCTCCCCGCCGACTACGAGGTGTCCGCCGCGCAGGCGGGAACCATCGTCTTCTCGAACTGGTCGCCGTACTGGCAGAACGGCATCGAGGTGATCATCCGGCACTCGAACGGCCAGTGCACCCACTACGCGCACCTGAACCGGTCGTTCCACGAACCGGGCGACTGGGTTCCGCAGGGCCGGATCGTCGGCTGGTCGGGCAGTACGGGCGCCTCCACGGCCCCGCACCTGCACTTCCAGGTCATCGACTGCGACAGCCGCGTGGGCCTGCCCGCCACCCTCCAGGGCTGGACGCCCTACACGGGGACGCGCCCTGTCAGCGTGAACCACTACGCCTGACCGGGCCGTACCCGCAGGGGCGCTCCCGGCACCACCCGCATGCCCAGTCCCCGCACCCGGTAGATGCACCTGTCGTCACCCCACAGCGACGCGTCCGCCACCGCGTAGGGACCCCGCGCGTCCGTGCCGCTCTCCACGATGTCCATGTCCACCCGGATCAGCCGGTTGGCCGGGGTGATCTGGCCGCGGTACGTCCAGGTCGCCTCACGGCCCGGCAGCACCGGTTCGAACCCGGGGGCGACGAGCCCGTCGGCCGCGCCCTGCTCCAGCAGGTGGTACTGGAGCAGTTGGCACATGGCCTCGATCCCCAGTGAGCCCGGCTGCACGGGGTCCTGGAAGAAGTGGGCCCGGAAGAACCAGGCGTCCGGGCGGACGTCCTTCTCCGACCGCAACCGGCCGAGCCCCTTGCTCCCGCCGTCGGGCCAGTGGCCCGTGATCCGGTCCAGCATCAGCAACATCGCGCCCGGCAGGCGCGGTTCACCGGCGCAGTACCGGGCGGGACGGGAGGTCAGATCGACCACACGATCGCAGGGCTCGTCGAGGCGGGCCCGGTCGCCGGCCGAAGTCACCAGACCCTGCTGATCGTCGAAGGCCGACCGGGGAAAGTAGCCGAATACCGTGGAGAGTTCGAAGAGGGGTGCACCGTCGGCCGTGCACGTCACCCGGAACGACTCGATGATCAGGTCCCCGCTGCGCGAGACGCGGGTCAGTTCGGCCCTGGTACGGACGGTACGCGTCGCCGGCGTGACCTCGCCGGTGACCGTTCCCGACCCGTCGAGATTGCGGAACAGCAGGTCCGCCTCGCTGGTCGTCGCGCTGCCGACGTACGAGGCCAGCCACCCGCAGGGCTGCAGCGCCGTCTCCATGAGGACGGCGAACGGCATGAGGCGGCCGCCGTTCTGCTCGAAATACCACGCCCGGTCGGGCACGTCGTACTCGGCGACGACGACGCTGCCCTCCCGCATCCCGCCCTGCGGACCGTCCACCGACACGATCCGGCTCATGAAGTGATAGGGCGGGCCGGGAAGCCGCGCCACCCTGCGGGTGCCGTCGAAGGGCTCGTACATGGCGCCGAACGCCTCACTCGGCCTGCCCCAGGCACACGCCAGCAGCGAGGCCTGGTCAAAGGGGAACCCGTCGGCCGCCACCGCCACCGGCTTCTCCTCCCGATGCCCGGCCAGCCCGCCGAGACGGGGCAGCGGCACCGGGACCCCGTCGGTCCGGACGGTGGGTGGTCCCGCGTGCCGCCAGTGTGACAGCGGCCAGTCGGGGACCAGCCGGAGGGCCATGTCGGTGCCCAGGAACGCCTTCCGCCCGTCCACCGAGCCGAGGACGTCGGCGTGGAGCGTCGGCACCGGCCCGGCCGAGACGCCCCGCACGAACACCTCGTAGACGACCCTCCGGTTCTCCGGGGTCGCCTGGCCCCGGCACACGGCCCTGGAGGGGTGCTCGTCGACCGTCTCGAAGCGCCAGCCGTCCCGGTCGACGGTGAAGCCCAGGGCCGTCAGGTAGAACGCCATCGCCTGGAGACCGCCCTGCAGCATCAGGGTGCCCGGCATGCAGGGGTCGTTCTTGAAATGGCCGGTGAAGAACCAGTCGTCCGGGGACAGGGCGGTCTCGGCCCGCAGATACCCTCGCCCCCACGGCCCTCCGGCCGGGTCGAACGCGGTGACCTCGTCCAGCAGGCCCAGCCGCTCCTCGTCGAGCACGGGCGAACGCACGTGCGCCGCGGTCGCCTCCCAGCCGGGCCCGAAACAGTCCGCGGGCCGTCCCCGCGTCAGGGCCCGCACCCGGTCGGCGTCGAAGGAGCTCCGCCGGCAGGGCACGGCCGGCGGGTCGAGCGGCAGGTCGTTCCCGGGTACGCGGCCGGCGGGATCCCACCGCACACCACCACTGCCGGCGAGCTCCGCGGGGGTGAAGAACCCCGCCTGCCCCTCGCGGACACTGAGCCGCAGCTCGCCGTCCACGTAGCAGTCGTAATGGAAGAAGGCCAGCCGGACCCCGTCCGCCTCCGCGTGACCGTCGAGATGGATCTCGAAGCGCAGAGTGTCGCCGGGACGCGGCGGGCCGCCGTGGAACGTCACCTCACAGCCGAGCAGCCGGTACGCGCGCTCGCCCCGGTTCAGCAGGTCGACGCCCACCCAGCTGAGCAGGAGCAGGTCGGCCTGGCCTGCCTCGATCAGCACGCCGGCCGGCATACGCCCCGTCGCATCCAGGTACCAGCTGTCGGGCAGAACGTCCGTCTCCGTCCAGATCCTCCCGTCCGTGCGGACCGGGCCCGGCAGGACGAGCGCGGCGGGCACCGCGTCGATGCCGGTGACCCGGTCGGCGAGCAGCATGGGCGGCCCCGGCATCCGGGTCTGTACCGCGTAGCCGTCCTGCTCGGCGAAGAGCGGACCGAACAGCGTGGAGATCTCGCGGGAGGCGAGGTGCTCCAGTTGGGCCCGGTCGAACGCAGGCCCGGGCCGCTGAGCCCGCCCCGGCTTCGGCTCCGGAGCCCGTGCGGGTGCCGGAGCCGTGGAGGGCCCGGGCAGGGGAAGCGGTCGTACGGGTACGGGTACGGGCTGCCCGGGTCCTGCCGCGCCCGCCGAGGTCAGCGCCCCGACGGCGAGCGCGGACACGCGCAGGAACCGCTGGTGGGATTCGGCGAGCGCGGCCATGACCTCCTGGTGCAGCGCGGCGACCCGCAGACTCTGCCGGGCGACCACGCCCCCGACCCCTGCCGCCCCC
>NZ_JAAXYC010000569.1 GCF_018619185.1 Streptomyces sp. McG3
TCCCTGTCCCGCCCCCGTTTCCGCTGCCGTCCCGAGCCCCTTCCGCTTCCCTTTCCCCCGCGCGGAGGCCGTTCACAGGATCGCCACCGGGGCGACCGGCGAGCCGGTGGCCCCGGCGAACGGCTCCGGCGACGCGGTGAGCAGGAAAGCGTGCCGGCCCTCCTCCGCGCAGGCCCCGGACAGGGCCTCCAGGTTCCAGTTCTGGCCCTGCGGCATGCCCATCTCGACCAGATGCAGCGCGTGCACCGGCATCCACAGGTCCTCGATCTCCGGCGGGAAGATCTCGAAGGTCAGGGTGTCGTTGGCGACGGCCGCGACATCCCGCGCGTGGAACCACTCGGGCGTGCGCACCGAGAGCCCCGGCGACGGATAGCCGTACGCCTGCCGGTCGCCGGCCAGCGCGAGGCGCACCTGCCCGGTCCGTACGAGCACGATGTCCCCGGCCCGTACGCGTACGCCCCCGAAGTCCTCCGCCGCGGTCAGGTCGTCCGGCGTCACGGCGTGATCGCCGGGCAGCCGGTCCACCCCCCGGGCGCGGGCCACATCCAGCAGCACTCCGCGCGAGACGAGGTGCTCCACGGTGGCGATCGAGGAGAACCGGGCCCCGCCGTGGGCGGTGATCGTGTCCGCCGGGCGGCCGTTGTAGATCTTCCCGCTGTGCGAGACATGGGTCAGGGCGTCCCAGTGGGTCGAGGCCTGGAGGCCCATCGTGACGGCGTCGTCGCTGGTGGCGACCGTGCCGGGGCCGAAGATCTCCTGGTTGATCTGGACCATCGTGTGCAGCGGATTGATCCGCCCCGGGATGAGTCCGCTCTGCACCCCGTCCTGCTGGAGCGGCAGCGCGAGCGGTATCCGGCGGCCCGTGCGGACGGTGGCGACGGCCTCGCGCACGACCGCGTCGGTGATCAGGTTGAGCGTGCCGATCTCGTCGGCCCCGCCCCAGCGACCCCAGTTGTTCACGCGCTTCGCGATCTCGTGGAACTCGGCCGGCAGGGACGAGGCGGTCCGCGTCCGCTCGGCCTCGCGGGACGTCACTATCCGGGCGCGTTGCTGAACTCACCGTGTCCGCGCACTAGATTGACCGGGGCAGCGGACGGACCGGCAGGTCAAGGGGGCAGTGGTTCATGGACGACGACGGCACACGGGGTGTACGGGGACCGAGCGCGGACAGGGTCCCCGG
>NZ_JAAXYC010000067.1 GCF_018619185.1 Streptomyces sp. McG3
CCCGCCGCTCCGCCGCCGCCCCCCACGCCGGTACACCCGATCCGTCCGGCGAGGCCGGACGCCGAAGGAGAACGCCCTGATGCGTAAGCCCTGTCGAGTCCTTGTGCTGACGCCCCACGCCGAACTGGTCCGCGCCGTGGCGGACACCGGGCTGGAACCGTGGGCGCTGCGCCGCGCCGGGCCGGACGCCGGCCCCGGCGGCCGGGGCGGAGTGCCGCCGGAGCGGACCCTGGTCCACCCGGACCCGGTACGGGCCCTTCGAGAGCTGGCCGCGGACGACCGATCCGGTTTCGACTTCGTCCTGTCCGGCGAGGACGCCGAACCGGCCCTGCTCGATGTCCTGCGGCACCTCGCCCCGCCGCCGGCGCGGACCGGGACGTGGCCGCCGACGGCCACCGAACTGCGGCGGCTCCTGGGCGAGGACACCCGTCCGCGCCCCGGCGCGGCGGACGGGACGCCGGTGCCGATGTGCCGGGTCGACACGGTGTCCGTCGGGGGCATGCACCTCCTGCTCGACGTCGCGTGGCCCGCGTCCGCGGCTCCGGTCGGGGAGACGTTGTGGGCGGACGTACGGGAGAAGGTCCGCGGCGCCCTCGATCTGATCGGACAGGAGTCGGGAGGAATGCGGACGAGCGTGGCGCTCACCGCCGCGGGTCCCCGTCCGGTGGAGATGGCCCGGACGCCGTTCCTGGTCGCTTCCCTGGGCCCGGGAACGAGGCGGTAACGCTCCGGGAGCGGCTCCGGGCACCTTGGGATCCATCGAGAGCGGGCCACGAACCCGGCCGCTCTCCCCGACCCCTCCCCGACCAGGTAGGAGCCCGAACATGAGCGCGAACCCGAACAGCTACCAGGCCCGCACCGCCGCCGGAGTCCTCGCGGCCCTCGTGATGACCGGACTCGCTCTCACGGTCGCCGCCGTGAACGACGTGCCCGAGGTCGGCCCCGCCGGCGCCACGGTGGTCCTGGCCAACAACGCCGGTCCCGCCACGCCGCCGGTCAAGCCCTGACCTCCGCGTGCTCAGGCGGCGACGGTCAGGGGGTCCCGGACACCCATGACCGCGTAGAGCCGGGCCGCCTCGGTGCGGTGATCCCGGGCGGACTCCTCGTCGCCGAGGGCCTCCAGCGCCCGCGCGAGGCCGGTCAGAGCGGACGCCTCCTCGGAACGGAAGCCCATGTTCACGGCGGACCGGTGGGCGTGGCGGTGCAGATCGAGGGCCGACTCGTACGCCCCGGACTCCGATCGCAGGTGCCCGATGAGATTCTCCACCTCGGTCAGGCGCACCGGAGTAGCACCGGAGCGGGCCAGCTCCAGTGCGCGGACGGCGAACTCCTCGGCCTGGGCCTTCCTTCCCCGGGCGTGCGCCACCCGGGCGGACAGGGCGAGCACCAGGCCGACGTCTCCCTGGGCCGTCCGCGTCTCGCTCAGCCGTCGCGCCTCGGCCAGGTTCGCGTCGGCCGCCGCCAGCTCCCCGAGACCGACCTGGGCGAAGGCGAGATCGGTCAGCGACATGACCTGGTTGCCGTGGTAGCCGATGGCGCGGCTGATCTCCAGAGCACGGCCGGCCTCCTCCGCGGCCTCGGTGTACCGGCCCCAGTTCCCGTACAGCGTGCTCAGGGTGGACCGTCCCTCGGCCTCGGCCCGGCGGGCGCCCAGCGCGGCCGACCGGGAGACGGCGGCCACGAGCAGGACCAGCGCCTCCTCGTAGCGGCCGAGCATGGAGGCGAGGAGGCCGATGATGGATTCGCTGTGTGCCTGGATGTGCCGGTCCCCCAGGGACACGGCGACCTCCCTGGCCTCCTGCGCGGCCTCCAGGCCGCTCTCGAACCGGCCCACTTTCCAGCAGGCCACCCCGAGGTTCGACAGCGTGACGCAGAGCAGTTGAGGATCGTCCAGCCCGCGGACGGCGGCCAGCGCCGTCCGCCCGACGTCCCACAGGTCGTCGAACTGTCCGCGCGCGTTCAGATGGAAGCTGAGGTTGCGGGCGAGGCACACGGTGTGGCGGTGCAGGCCGTGCAGTTCCGCCAGCGAGACGGCGGCCAGCAGACCGCTGTGCTCACGGTCGAACCAGGCCCGGACAGCCTCCCCGTCCGGCCAGAGCGGCAGAGCGCCCTCGTGGGCGGGGATGCCGGTACGGCGCTGCTCCCGGCCGGGGAAGAGGACCTGGCAGGCGGTGTCGGTCGCCGCGAGGTAGTAGCCCAGCAGCCGTTCCGCGGCCGTCGCGTCCTGCCCCGCCGTCGTGGCGTCGGAGAGGCTGCGGGCGTAGCTGCGCACCAGGTCGTGCAGGGTGTAGATGCCGACCACCGGCTGCTGGACCAGCCGCATGTCCAACAGGAACTCCAGGGTCGACTCGGCGTCGTGGACGTCGGTGCCGAGCAGAGCGGCTGTCGAGTGGACGTCCATGCCGGTGCTCGGGTGGAGTCCGAGGGTGCGGAAGGCGGTGCGCTGCCGCTCGTTCAGAGCCATGTAGGACAGATGGAGGGTCGCCGCGACGCTGCGTTGTGGCGAGCGCAGCTCGTCGAGTCTTCGGGTCTCGTCGCGGAGCCGCTCCGCGAGGTAGCGCAGCGTCCACGAGGACCTGTTGCGCAGCCGGGCGGTGGCGATGCGCAGAGCCAGGGGCAGATGCCCGCAGAGCTCGGCGAGTTCGGCCGCCGGCTCGGGCTCGGCCTCGACCCGGTCCGCGCCGAGGGTCGCCGCGACCAGGGCCGCGCTGTCCTGGGGTGTCATCTGCCCGACGGAGACCCAGCTGACGCCGTCGAGATCCACCAGCCGGGAGCGGCTGGTGACCAGGACCAGGCACCCCGGGGACGCGGTGAGCACCGGCATCACCTGTTCGGCGCGCGCCGCGTTGTCCAGGAGCAGCAGCAGTCGGCGACCGGTGACGGTGGCGCGCCACAGGAAGGCTCGGGCCTCCACGTCACCGGGTATGCGGTCGTCGCTGACGCCGATGGCTCGCAGGAGCTGGCCGAGCGCCGTGCCGGGCGACATCGGCGCCTGCTCTCCCGGGGTGAACCCGCGCAGGTCCACGTAGAGCTGGCCGTCGGGGAACCGGTCGGCGAGCCGGTGGGCGGCCCACACCGCGAGCGAGGTCTTGCCCGAGCCGCCCATGCCGTCGACGGCCACGACCCGCGCGGACCGGCTCTCGGAGGTATCGGCCGCATCGACGCAGTCCAGCAGTTCGGTCAGTTCCCTGGAGCGGCCGGTGAAGTCCGGCAGCGCCTGCGGCAGGGTGCAGACCTGGAGGGCCGGGGTCCCGTGACCCGGCCGGCGGGCCGGGGGCCGGTTGTCCTCCGGCGGCATCAGCCCGGGGTCGTCGCGCAGGATCTTCTCGTAGAGCCTGCTCAGCGGGGGGCCGGGGTCGACGCCGAGTTGGTCGGCGAGGGTCTCGCGGACCTGGGCGTACTCCCGCAGCGCCTCGGCCTTGCGTCCGTTGCGGTACAGGGCGAGCATCAGATGGCCGTGGAAGGTCTCGCGCAGGGGGTGCTCCGCGACGGCGTTCCGCAGGTCGGCCACCAGTTCACCGCCGGCGCCCGACTCCAGTCGCAGGGTGAAGTACTCCTCGGTGGCCACCAGGCAGCGTTCCTCCAGCACGGTGATCGCCGACTCGATGACCGAGCCGCCCTGACCGGAGAGAACCGCCCCGCGCCGCAGCGCGAGGGCTGATTCCAGTTCGCCGACGGCTTCGGGGCGCCGGTTCTCCCGCAGGGCGTGCTCGGCCGCCTGGATCCGGTCGTTGAACTCCAGCAGGTCGAGCTGTGCCGTGGCCAGGGTGATGCGGTAGCCGCTGCCCTCGGTCGAGATGACCGCGTCCCCGGGGATGCGGCGCCGCAGCTCCGAGACGGCCTTGCGGACCTGGTGGGAGGCGGTCGTCGGCGGGTCCTCCCCCCAGGCCGCCTCGATGAGACGGGGCAGGGGGACCACACGGCCCGGCTCCAGGAGGAGTACGGACAGCACGCGTTCCTGGACCGCCCCGCCGAGCGGGAGCCGCGCTCCGTCGACCGATGCCTCCAGCGGACCGAGGATCCGGAAACGCAGTCCACCTGCCGCGGGCACCGCTTCGGTTTCGGTGTCTTCTGTGTACATGCCTCGCCCGTGTACGGATCGCCGGCCCTCGACAGGGCCCCGCGAAGTCTGATGGTGATCGGCCGATGTGGTGCGCGGGCACGCCGGAACACCGACCGGGGCGCCTCGCGGGGGCGGGCTGCTCCGCAGTCGGCAGGGGTGCCGTACCGGGTGTCGTACGGGGGCTAGGGAAGCGGACAGCGCCGGGCTCGCCCCTCGGGCACGGCAGTGCCGTCCCGACGGTGACAGCCGCCCCGGTCGCCGGGGCTGCCGGTCGCCCGGGATTTCGTCCCCGCGCGCCCGTTCATCCGAACACCGCTGACCGTGACATCTCGCCCCTCCAACGCACCGCCGTGCCGTACGCGACCCGGAACCGTGTTCCAGGGGTACGACAGCGACCGCGCACACGAGAAAACAAACCGGGTGGTCTTGTGTACAGCCTACGCAAAGACACGCCCGGAGCTCAGCGTTCCCCGCAGATCCCCTCAACTCGGGGCGTGATATCGCCGTTCACCGCCCGGACCGAGGCGCAATCAGCGCATTTCATCGACCGGATCTCGCCCCCTCGCGGCGAGGGGGAGGCAGCGGCCCGGCCGCCGGTCAAGACCGCCCGGTCGGTAATCGGTGCGGCCCCGGGGGGACTTGGCGCGCGGGCCGGGCCGACGACCGTACGCACGGCACATCTCCGCACGGCACGCACACGCACACCCCGGATAGGCTGTCCGTATGACGACCGGGGTGCGGCGCAGGATGGGCGTCGACGAGCGCAGACAGCAACTGATCGGCGTCGCGCTGGACTTGTTCAGCCGTCGCTCGCCCGAGGATGTGTCCATCGACGAGATCGCCGCGGCCGCGGGCATCTCCCGTCCGTTGGTGTACCACTACTTCCCCGGGAAGCAGAGCCTGTACGAGGCGGCGCTGCGACGAGCCGCGGACGAGCTGGCGACCCGTTTCCTGGAGCCCCTGGAGGGGCCCCTGGGCGCACGGCTGCTCCGGGTGATGGGGCGGTTCTTCGACTTCGTCGACGAGCACGGCCCCGGTTTCTCGGCGTTGATGCGGGGCGGGCCCGCCGTCGGTTCCTCGACGGCGAACGCCATGATCGACGGGGTGCGGCAGGCCGCGTACGAGCAGATCATCACGCACCTCGGAGTGACCGAACCACCGGCCCGGCTGGAGCTGGTGGTCCGCTCCTGGGTCTCGCTCGCCGAGTCGACGGCGCTGATCTGGCTGGACGGGCGGCGCATCCCGCGCGCCGAGCTGGAGAAGCAGCTGGTGCACGACTTCGCCGCGCTCGCCGCGGTCAGCGCGGCGTACGACCAGGAGATGGCGGGCATCGTACTGCGGGTGCTGTCCCAGGAGCCGGCGGACGGCCCGTTCGGGGACCTGCTCGCCCGGCTCTCCGCGTTCGCCCCGGACGTGCCCGCCGTACCCGCGCAGCGCCTGCCGCACTGATCCCCTGCTTCCTCCTAGGCCGGCAGGCCGTTGCGGTGGGAGACGCGGCGGGCGGCGGCCAGCAGGGCGTGGATCTGCGGGCCCGCCTGGTCGATCTCGGTGACCGGGCGCGGGAACGGCAGCGTGACGTCCTCGTGGGTGCTGGGGTATTCGAGCCGCAGGGTCACCCCGAAGCGGTCCATCGCCAGCGGCACCGCCCGCGTCATGCCGCGCTCCGGGCGGGGGTGGACGAGGCGCAGGAGCAGCGGGACGAGTTCGGCGTGGTCGTCCACCAGGTGGGTGAGCATGCCCGCCTCGCAGGCGGCGATCGGGTCGGTCTCCACCTCTTCGAGCTCCTCCAGGGTGACGAAGGTGCGCCCCTCGGCGTCCTCCAGGACGGCCTGCCCGAACTCCATGCAGGTGCTCTGCTCTGTGCCGGTGGCGTACGGGGCGGCGAGCAGCCCGGTGACCGTGACGCGGGCGCGCAGCCGGTCGCGTACGGGGGTGGGGGCGATGTCCGTGAACTCCAGGCGGGCCGGGACGCGTTCGGCGCTCGGCGCGTGGCCGCCGTCGTTCGGGGCGTGCAGGTGGATGTGGCCCATCGCACCCGTGCCGTCGAGGCGGCGGACCTCGGTGTGCAGTCCGTCGCTGACCACCGTCATGGAGTGGGCGACGGTCAGGATCGACCGGACGCGCTCGGCGCGGGTCGGCCGCGTGGCGCGGGGGCGGGAGAGACGCATCCGAGTTCTCCAGGAGAGGTCGACGGAACCCAAGCGGCTACTTAGGTATGCCTAACCTTACTCACATGGTTCGGGTGTGGGTAGCCCGGGGACTCCATCCGTGTACCGGTCCCCGCTCGCGCCCGGGTCAGAGCTGAAGCTCGGTGCGGAGCGCGGCGGCGAGACCGACCTCCGCGTTGTCCGACTGGCCGCGCTCGAAGGCGCGCTGATAGGCCTCGTCGCCGACGGCCGCCCGCGCCTGGAGCTCGCACGTCTCGCGGACCGGCCCCAGCTCGGGCGTGCCGCGCTGGGGATGGCCGACCATGCGCCAGTACGCGTGTCCGGTGCCGTAGACCCGGGCGGCCTGCGCGCCGGCGCCCTGGGCGGCGATGGCGGCGGCCAGGATGTCCAGGCCCAGTGCGATGCCGAAGCTGTCGCGGAGCCGGTGCTTGCCCGCGAGCATCGACCGGGCGTGCGCGGCGGAGGCGGCCGGACGGTCCTGGAAGAGGGCGATCAGGGCGAGTTGGTAGTCCGCGTAGGAGCGGGTCCAGTATTCGCCGCCGCGTTCGCAGGCCCGGCGCAGCGTGGTGGCCGCCGCCTCGGACTCGGTGAGCCGGCCGAGCGCGGTGAGCGCGAAGACGGTGATGAGGTGGCAGCGCAGCCGGTGGGCCGAGTCCACCGGGACGCCCTCGGTCATCCGCAGCACCCGCCCGGCCGCTTCCAGCGCCGCTCCGGGCTCCCCGGTCATCAGCTGGGTGAGGCCGGAGAGGTAGGCCGCGCCGAGCATGCCCTCGTCGTCCCGGTCGTACAGGGCGATGGCCGTGCAGAGCGCGCCGTACTTCTCGGCGGTCGCGAAGTCGCCCTGGAGCAGGGCCGCGACGCCGAGGACCCATTGCAGTCTGGTCCGGTGGGGTCCGTCGACGGGGCCCGCGTCCAGGGCGCGCTGAGCGTAGCTCCGGGCCTCGGAGAGGTGGCCGCAGCAGGCCCAGAAGAAGCCGACGCGGCCCGCCATCTCCTGGGCCCCGCCGACGTCGTGGACGAGCAGGTGCTCCAGGGCGGCGCACAGGTCGGGGTGGGTGTCGGACACCTTGTGGTACCAGGACACCTGGTCCGGGCCGGTCCAGCCGTCATGGGCGCGGCGGGCGAGGCCGAGAAAGCTTCTCGCGTGCCGGTCGGCGGCGGAGCGGGCCTCGCCCAGCTCGGTGAGCCACATCCGGCCGTACTCGCGGAGGGTGTCGAGCATCCGGTAGCGGTCGCCGTCGCGCTGGACGACGGACTGGGCGACGAGGCCCTGGAGCGCCCGGTCCACCTCGTCCGGGGTGAGCGGGCCGCCCGCGCAGACCTCGCGGGCGACCGCCTCGTCGAAGTCGGTCCGCAGCGGGGTGAGGCGGGCCCACAGGAGGCGCTCCAGCGGGGTGCACAGCTCGTGGGACCAGCCGATGGCGGTGCGCAGGGTGCGGTGGCGGCGGGGCCACACCGTCGCGTCGGCGAGGAGGTCGAGGCGGGCCGTGTCCGGGCTCTCGCCGGCCCCGTCCGCCACGGAGGCGCCCGGTGTGCCGAAACCGGGGGCTCCGGAGCCGGGGGCGATGGCGAGGCCGCCGCCCCGGCCGGACACGCCGAAGCCGGCGCTCCGGGCGTCGAAGCGGCTGCCGATCCGGGTGGCCAGCTGGGCCACGCTGTGCCGGCCGATGCCCGCGGCGGCCAGCTCGATGGCGAGCGGGATGCCTTCGAGGCGGCGGCAGATCTCGCCGGCCGCCGCCTCGTCGCCCGGGGCGTCGAGTCCGGCCCCGGGGTTCGTGGCGCGCAGCCGGTCGGCGAAGAGCTGGAGGGCGTCGGGGGCGCCGTCGACCGGGAGCGGCGGCACCTCGACGACGTACTCGCCCCGGGTGCCGAGCGGCTGTCTGCTGGTGACCAGGATGGTCAGGCCGGACGAGGTGGTCAGGATCTCGGCCAGCAGATGGGAGCAGGCGGCGCGGAGGTGTTCGGCGGAGTCGAGGACCAGCAGGAGGCGCTTGTCGCCGAGCCATTCGCAGAGCGCCTCGACGGGCATCCGCAGGGTGTGGTCGGCGAGTCCGACCGCGTCCGAGACGGTGGGGAGCAGCAGCCCGTCGTCGTAGAGCGGGGAGAGGTCGGCCCACCAGGCGCCGTCCGGGTAACGGTCGGCGGCGGAGCGGGCGGCCCGGAGCGCGAGCCGGGTCTTGCCGACGCCGCCGGGGCCGATCAGGGTGGTCATCCGCCGGGTGGTCAACGCGGTGCCCAGCCGGGCCAGTTCGGCCCGCCTCCCGACGAAGCTGCTCGTCTCGTCGGGAAGGTATCCCACCTTGGTCATCATCACCGTCCGGGCGCTGGGGCAGGGTACGCCGGCGAGGCGACCGCCCCGGGTGGGGCTCCTGCCGCACGCACCGGGCCGGTCCCGCTCCCCCCGAGGGGGAGCGGGACCGGCCCGGTGAACCAGGACGGCTGTCGCGGCTCCCTTGCCGACGTCTGCCGTCACCGTAGTGCTGCCGGAGGTCAGCGCAGCGTGAAGACGGCCGCCGTGCGTCCCGGGACGGTGAAAGTGGCCGATTTCCCGTCGTACCTGGCTCGTTTGACAGTAGGGTCCGCACCCTTGGCCTGGACGGGGTGCAGTGCGTAGGTCTTCCCCGCCGGTGCGGCGAGCCGCTGGTCGGCGGTGGTCGGCGCGGCGTTGAGGACGACGACCAGGTCGCCGAGGCGCATGGTGATCACGCCGGGGGTCTCGGCCGTGCCGGAGAGCGGGAAGGACAGGGCGGACTGCACCTGGCCGGCGGTGCGCAGGGAGAACTCCTTCTCGGTGGAGCGGATGGTGAGCAGGTCGCGGTAGGCGGCCGAGGCGCCGTCCATCTGCGCGCACTTCGGCGCGATGGTGCCGGTGGCGGCCAGGAGCGGCTTCGCGTACGCCCACTTGTCCTGGTTGTCGGCGGCGGGCGGCAGGCCCCGGCCGAAGCCGTTGCCGTCGCGGCAGTCCCAGTGCAGGGCGTTGAACCAGTCGCCGCTGTCGTAGGAGTTGCGGTCCAGGGACTTGGAGCGCAGCAGGTCGGTGCCCGCCTGGGAGAGCGAGGGGCCCTGGGAGAGGACGGAGGCGGCCATGGCCACCACCTGGGCCCTGGCCCGTTCGGCTGCCGTGGTGGAGGCCGGGAGCTTGAAGGCGAGGGTGTCGAAGAGGGTCTCGTTGTCGTGGGCGTCGGAGTAGGCCAGGGCGTCGCCGGGTGCGGCCGCGTATCCGGCGGGCGCCCCGTTGTAGTCGACCTCGGAGCCCTTGACCGTGCGGCCGGAGGTGTCGGTGAAGGAGTAGTCGGCGAGATTGCCGGTGAGCCCGACCTTGATCAGGTCCTGGTAGTGCAGCAGCCGGGCCTTCTGCTCGGCGCGGGTGCCGTTGGCCGGGGAGGAGTTGGGGTCGGTGTAGAGGCCGGTGGCGAAGCCCTGGACGCCGGGGTCCTCGTCGAAGGGGCCGCCGCCGCGCACGGCGTCGCGGCCCCGGTCGGAGAAGGTGGCGATGCCGGTGCCGGCCATGTTCTTCTGGGTGGCCTGGACGAAGCGGGCGTCGTCCGCGATCTCGCCGAAGTTCCAGCCCTCGCCGTACAGGATGATCTTCTTGCCGTCGACGCCGTCCTTGGCGGGCGTGAGCCCGTCCAGCGCCTCGCGGACGGCGAGGATGTTGTCCTTGGGGTGGTGGCCCATCAGGTCGAAGCGGAAGCCGTCGACCTTGTACTCCTTCGCCCAGGTGACGATCGAGTCGACGACGAGCTTGCCCATCATCGTGTTCTCGGGCGCGGTGTTGGCGCAGCAGGTGGAGGTGGCGACGCCCCCGTCCTCCAGGAGCCGCTGGTAGTAGCCGGGCACGATCTTGTCGAGGACCGACTTGTCGTCCTGCCCGGAGGCGACGGTGTGGTTGTAGACGACGTCCATGACGGTGCGCAGTCCGGCCCGGTTGAGGCCCTGGACCATGCTCCGGAACTCGACCGTGCGCTCGGTGCCGTCCGGGTCGGAGGCGTAGGAGCCCTCGGGGACGGTGTAGTGCAGCGGGTCGTAGCCCCAGTTGAAGCCGTCCTTGGCGGCGGCCTTGCTGACGCAGGCCTGCTGCTCCTCGGAGTCGGGGGCGTGGACGTGGAGATCGCAGGCGGGCTGCTGCTGGTCCTTCTTCCTCTCCGGGATCGTCCCGATGTCGAAGACGGGCAGCAGGTGGACGTAGCTGGTGCCGGAGTCGGCGAGCTTCTTGAGGTGCCGCATGCCCCGGGACCGGGAGTCCGTGAAGGCGAGGTACTCACCCGGGTGCTTCGCCGTGCGGTCCGTGACCGAGAAGTCGCGGACGTGCAGTTCCTGGATCTGGGCGTCCCGCAGCGGGGTGGCGGCGGGCTTCTTCAGACCGGACCAGCCGCGCGGGGCGAGCTTCGGGTCCGTGAGGTCGACGACGAGGCTGCGTGCGGAGTCGGCGGTCAGGGCCGTGGAGTAGGGGTCGGTGACCTTGTTGGTGACCATCTTCTGGACGGTGGGGGCCCAGACGGTCACGGCGTACCGGTAGGGCTTGCCCCGCCAGCTCTTCTTCCCGGTGACCGACCAGACGCCGGTGCGGTCGTCGCGCTTCATCGGGTGGGTGCGGCCGTCGAGTTCGAGCGAGACGGTCCGGGCGGTGGGGGCCCACACGGAGAGCGTGGGCGTCGACTTGTCGAAGACCGGGCCGAGTCCGGCGGAGGCCGCCCTCTTCCCGTACAGGTCGTCCAGGATGCCGGCGGTCTGTACGCCGGTGGCGGCGAGCAGAGCGCCGTTGGCGGCGCGCTGGGTGGCGACGAGCTGGCCGCGCAGGGACTCCCGGACCCGGTCGCGGTCGCGGGCGTCGACGGTGAAGGCCGGATAGTCCTTCAGGTGCGGGTACTTCGCCCTCTGCGCGTCACTCAGCGCGGCTTGCGTGAGCCGCAGCCACCGGCCCTCGTCCAAGAGCGCCCCGTCGACGACGGAGATGCCGCCCTTCTCCGCGTACACGAGCTGCTGGCTGGTGGCGTCGGTGGCCTTCACCTTCCAGACGACGGTGTCCGCGTCGATCCACTGCGCCTCGGCCTTCGACAGGTCGGGGGCCGCGCCGCCGCCGGTCTGCGGGAGCAGGTAGCCGGGCTTGCCGCCGAGCATCCAGACCTCGTGGCCGTACGTGGCGAGGTCGAGGGACTGGTCGCTGGGCAGGTCCTTCTCGTCGCCCTTGTGCAGGATGTAGCCGAGTGTGGTGGCCCCGTCCACGAGCGGCACCTCGAAGGTGACCCCGTAGGCGTTCTCCTTGACCGGCATCAGCGGCTTGGACCAGTCGGTGGGCTCCTTCGCCCCGGCCCAGGTGTGCAGCCCCCACCCGTCGTAGTTCCCGTCCGGGCGGTGGTAGTTGAGGACGGCCTTGGTGGTGTCCTGCGGCAGGGCCTCGGGGGCTTCGGCCCGCTGCCCGTCCTTGCCCTGCTCGATCCAGACCTGTCCGGTCACGCCGAGGTCGATCGTCCGTTGCGGGCCGTCGGCCGTGCCGTTCTTCTCGACGGTGTACGGGACGGACTCGGTGCCCTTCTCCAGGTCGAGCCAGGCGAACGCGCCGAACGCGTCCCGCCCGATGAACTCGGCGGTCCTCTCACCGGACTTCAGCTGCCAGCCCTCGTAGTCACCGTCGGGGCGCTGGTAGTGGACGACCGCCCGGTCGCGCTCGACGGCGACGGGCTTCGGCTTCGGCGGGGTCGCTCCCGCCGTGGTCGCGGCGAGGGCACTGGAGGTGCGGCCGGTCCGGTCGACGACGACGGCCTTGTAGCGCAGCGGCGTTCCCGCCGTCACCGTCCCGTCGAGGTACTGGGTGACCTTGTACGGGGCGTGGTCGGCCGACCCGAGCGTCTTCCACTTCCCGTTGCCCGCCTGGGCGGCGAAGACGACCCGGTTGAGCTGTCCGCCGTCCACGTCGGCGGCGATCTCGACGGTGCCGGTGGCGCCGGCGGCCGGGGCCCTGAGCGAGATCGCGGGCTCGGCGGCGGGGGCGGCGACGGTCCGGTCCGCCTTCAGCACGATGCTGGAGAGGGCGGGCACGGTGACGGTGACCCGCTTGTCCTTGCCGCTGCGGACCGTGCCGGAACCGCCGTACAGGGTACGGAAGTCCATATCGGCCGACTCGGTGGCGACCTGGATCTTCCTCGGGCTCGTGCCGTTGTTGGAGGCGACGAGGTATTCGTACGGGCGCCGGGTGTCGATGCGCGAGGTGGCGTACACCGAGCCGTCCGCGAGCCGCTCGGTCTGGGTGCCGTCGCGCAGCGCCGTGTGGGCCTTGGTGAGCTTGGCGAGGGCGGCGATGGAGCGGTAGACCGGGTGCTTCGTGTCGTACGCGTCCGAGGCGTGCGTGCGGTCGGTGCCGAGCTGGTCGTCGTCGAGGTAGTCGGCGGTCTTCGAGGCGAAGAGCGTCTGGCGGGAGTCCTTGTCGCCGCCGGCGCCGGTGAAGCCCTGTTCGTCGCCGTAGTAGATCACCGGGTTGCCCCGGCCGAGGAACATCAGCTCGTTGGCGAGCCGGGCCCGCTTCAGCAGCTCGGCGTCGTCGGCCTTCGGGTTGTCCTGCTTCAGGAAGGTCCCGATGCGGCCCATGTCGTGGTTGCCGAGGAAGGTGACCTGCTCGTAGGCGTTGGCCTTGTCGGTGGTGTAGCGGTAGTCGTTGCCGTACACCGAGGCGAGCTTGTCGGCGGGGGCGCCCTGGGAGGCGAACTGCCGGGCCGCGTCCTGGAACGGGAAGTCCAGCGTGGAGTCCAGGCGGCCCCGGGTGACGTACGGGGAGGTCACCTCGGTGTCGGCGGAGTAGACCTCACCGAACATGAAGAAGTCGTCCCGGCCGCGCCGCTCGGCGTACGCGTCGAGCGCGGTGGCCCACTGGGTCCAGAAGTCCAGGTCGACGTGTTTGACCGTGTCGATGCGGAAGCCGTCGATGTCGAAGTCGCGGACCCACTTCTCGTAGATCTTCTCCATGCCCTTCACGACCTCGGGACGCTCGGTCCACAGGTCGTCGAGCCCGGAGAAGTCGCCGTACTCGTTGGACTCGCCGGCCCACGTCGAGTCGCCCCGGTTGTGGTACATGGTGGGGTCGTCGAGCCAGGACGGGACCTTCTTCCCGGTGCCGGGGGCCTGCACCGGGGTGTACGGGAAGGAGTCCCGGTCCACCTTCTTCACGCCGTCACGGTCGTCGAAGGGGCGGCCGTCCGCGTCGAGGTGGGGGAAGGCGCCCTTCGGCTTGTAGCCGTAGGCCTTCTCCGCGTAGTCGACGGTGTCGGCGGTGTGGTTGGTGATGACGTCGAAGAAGACCTTCATGCCCTTGGCGTGGGCCTTGTCGATCAGCCGCTCCAGGTCGGCGTTGGTGCCGAAGTGCGGGTCGACCTGGGTGAAGTCGGTGATCCAGTAGCCGTGGTAGCCCGCCGAGGCGTCCTTGCCGGTGCCCTGCACGGGCCGGTTCTTGAAGATCGGCGCCATCCAGATGGCGGTGGTGCCGAGCTCCTTGATGTAGTCGAGCTTCCGGGTGAGGCCCTTGAGGTCGCCGCCCTGGTAGAACCCCTTGTCGGTGGGGTCGTAGCCGTGCTCCAGCCGCGATCCGGTCAGTCCGCCCCGGTCGTTGGAGGCGTCGCCGTTGGCGAACCGGTCGGGCAGCACGAAGTAGAACTGCTCGCGCGTGAGGTCGTGCCGGTCCGCCTCACGGGCGAGTCTCGCGTCCGAGGGCGGGGCCGGCGGCCGGGGCGACGCGGCGGCGGTGGCCGCCGGGA
Source organism: Streptomyces sp. McG3 (assembly GCF_018619185.1). Classification (GTDB taxonomy): domain Bacteria; phylum Actinomycetota; class Actinomycetes; order Streptomycetales; family Streptomycetaceae; genus Streptomyces. The sequence goes on from NZ_JAAXYC010000067.1 coordinate 13,977, forward strand.
CGACGGGCAGCAGCGCCGCGCACAGGGCGGCCACCGTCCATCGTCCGAGGATGGTTCGGGACACGGAGGGTGCTCCTTGGGGGCTTGATCGGTAGGTCGAGCGGTTCGCCGAGCGCTGGGTCGATCAGCGCGGAAGCGGGCCGGCGGGCGATGCCACCGGCCCGCTGGGGGTGGGGTCAGCCGCGCCAGACGTCGGCGGTCAGCGTGACCTTCCCGGAGGCCGGGACGGTGGCGGTGCGGTTGGCTCCGCTCTCCCAGGTGACGTTGGAGCCCGCGTCCTTGCGGACGTACTTGTAGGTGAACGTGGTCCCGGCGGGCAGGTTCACGTCCAGCTCCCAGACGGGGTACGCCGCCGGGTCGAGCTTCGGCGCGTTCGCCGGGTTCCAGTTGCCGAGGGCGGCGTGGTCGCCGGTGACGTGGATGTTCTGGCCGGGCTGGGTGGTGGCGTTGACGCCGAAGGAGGCGCCGGAGGTGCCGTTGCCGGGGTCCGGGTCGGGGTTCGTGCCGCCTCCCCCGCACGTCCGGGCGCCGGTGTGCAGGGCGACGGCGGTGCCGGCCGCGACGGTGGCGGTGAACTGGCCGGAGCCGTTGACGCTGACGCCCCTGCCGGACTGGACGTCGCAGTAGTCGCCGGCGGGCAGCGAGGTCTGGAAGGTCCGGTTCAGTGCGGAGCCCTCGTGGTTGATGGCGACGTACGCCTTGTTCCCCCGGCCGAACGCGATCTGGTCGGCGCCGTTGTCCCACCAGTTGGTGACTCCCTGGCCACGCGCCGTGTTGCGGAGCCCGACCATGGAGGAGATCTCGCGCCAGGCGTGCTGGCACTTCCAGCCGTCGCTGTAGCAGGCGTTCACCTGGCCGCCGTTCGGCGGTCCGGCGTCGTGGTCGCTGAACTCGTAGCCGGAGTGGACGTCCGGGGAGCCGTAGGGCCAGGCCAGCATGAAGACACCGGCCAGGGTGTAGGCGGAGCCGTTCTTGTAGTTGAGGGTGTCGCCGCCGCGCTCCGTGTCGTGGTTGTCGACGAAGACGGCGGACCTGCCGGACTCCATGAAGCCCCAGCCCTCGCCGAAGTTCTTCAGGTGGGCGAGGTTCTCGTTGAGGAAGACCTGCTTGAGGCTCCGCCCGTACCGGAACTCCTGGACGTCTCCGCTGCCGAGGTACTCGGAGGGCGAGACGGCCTCACCGGCCCCGAAGATCGCCTCGTGCTTCCAGTAGACGTTCGGGTTGCTCAGCCGGGACTTGATGTTGGCGAGGTCGCCGGCGGGCATGTGCTTGGCGGCGTCGATCCGGAAGCCGTCGACGCCGAGCGAGAGCAGGTCGTTGAGGTAGCCGGCGATCTTCCCGCGTACGTAGTCCTCGCCGGTGTCCAGGTCGGCCAGGCCGACCAGTTCGCAGTTCTGGACGTTGCCGCGGTCGTTGTAGTTGTTGATCTGGGACCGGCAGTCGTCGAGGTCGTTGCCGGAGTAGAGGCCCGGGTAGTCGTACTTGGTGTACGCGGAGCCTCCGGTGCCGGTGCCGCTGCCCGCCGACATGTGGTTGATGACGGAGTCGGCGATGACCTTGACCCCGGCCGAGTGACACGTGTTCACCATGGCGGAGAAGGCGGCCCGGTCGCCGAGCCGGCCGGCGATCCGGTAGCTGACGGGCTGGTAGGACGTCCACCACTGGCCACCCTGGATGTGTTCCTGGGGCGGCGAGACCTGGACGTAGCCGTAGCCCGCCGGACCGAGGGTGTCCGTGCAGGCCTTGGCTATGGAGGCGAACTTCCACTCGAACATCACGGCGGTGACGTCCTTGTCGCCCGGGGCGGCGGCCTGTGCGGTGCCTGCGGCGCCGAATCCGGTGGGGACGACGAGGGCGGCGGCGCCGGCCACCAGGGCGAGCGCGGCAGACAGGGGTCTGCGTGCCATGTCTTTCCTCCTGCGGGTGGGGGAAGCGGGGATGACGGTGCAGCCTCAGCCGGCAACGCGCCGTGCCCTCAAGGCTCCTGAAGGTTCTTGCTGCAAGAATGCAAACCTTGCCGCGGAGCAGACCGTACGAGCCCTCCCCCCGCCGGTCAACCCTTTGGACACCCCCCGCTCACATCCGCGAAACAACGGAGTTTTCTTCCTGAGTTCCTCGCGATTTCTTACTGCAAGGCCTTTCGCAAGATATTGCGGGCCTGTTACGTTTCATCCCGACTCCGGTCCGGTCGGCCGGGGGATCCGGCACCGCTTCACGTCGTCGGACCCCACGCGCCCGGCCGGCCGGGCCGGTCACGGCAAGAGAGGCACCCGGAGTCGCTACAACTCCCCGCCGGCCCGTCCTGGGCCGACTCCTGGTGCCTCTCCTGTGCGTGCCCGTCCCCGTACGAGCCGGCTGCCGCTTCGCGGTTCAGCCGCTGCGTACCGCCGCCGTCGAGCCCCGTACGACCAGCTCCGGCTGGAAGACGTACTCGGTGCGCTGCACCGGGCTGCCCCCGATCTCCTCCAGCAGCGCGCCCACGGCGGCCGCCGCCATCGCCTGCACGGGCTGGCGCACCGTGGTCAGCGGCGGGTCGGTGAACGCGATGAGCTGCGAGTCGTCGAAGCCGACGACGGAGACGTCACGGGGCACGTCGAGACCCCTCCCCCGGGCGGCGCGCACCACGCCCAGCGCCATCAGGTCGCTGCCGCAGACGATGCCCGTGCAGCCCGCGTCCAGCAGGGCGCCGGCCGCCACCTGACCGCCCTCGACGCTGAACAGCGTTGAGCAGACGAGCAGTTCGGCCTCGGACCGGTCCATGCCGAGCAGCGAGACGGCCGCCTCCACGAACCCGTCGCGCTTGCGGCGGGAGGGGACGTAGCGCTGCGGGCCGATGGCCAGGCCGATCCGGCGGTGGCCGAGGTCGGCGAGGTGCCCCAGGGCCATCCGTACGGCGGCGTTGTCGTCGGGCGAGACGAACGGGGCGCTGATGCGCTCGTTGTAGCCGTTGATCAGGACGAACGGCACGCCGCGCTCGGTGAGCGCGGCGTACCGGCCCGGGTCGGCGGAGGTGTCCGCGTGCAGCCCGGAGAGGAAGACGATGCCGCCGACGCCCCGCTCGACGAGCTGCTCGACGAGCTCGTCCTCCGTCGCACCGCCCGGCAGCTGGGTGCAGAGCACGGGGGTGTAGCCGTGCCCGGCCAGCACCTGTTCGACGGACTGCGCGAACGCCGGGAAGATCGGGTTGGTGAGTTCGGGAGTCACCAGGCCGATCAGTCCGGCGCTGCGCTGCCGCAGCCGTACGGGCCGCTCGTAGCCCAGGATGTCGAGCGCCGCGAGCACCCGCTGCCGCGTGGAGTCCGCGACGCCCTGCTTCCCGTTCAGGACCCGGCTGACCGTCGCCTCGCTGACCGCCGCCTGTCCGGCGATGTCGGAGAGGCGGGGCGCAGCGGTGGTCCTGGGCGCGGGCAGTGTCACACCGTCCACCACACCGTGGTGTCGGCGGGCAGCTCGGCCTCGGCACCGTCCACGGTGACCGGGGAGCTGGCGAGCAGCACCCGGCCGCGGGCGGCGATACGGACGGGGGCGCCGGTGGTGTTGACGGTGCAGACGAAGCCGGGGCGGGCGAGGACGAGGACGCCGTCGGGGCCGTCCAGCCACTCGACGTCGGTGCCCGCGCCGAGGCCGGGGTGCTCCCGGCGGGCGGCGATGGCGGCGCGGTACAGCTCCAGGGTGGAGCCCTCCACGCCGGTCTGGGCCTCGACGGACAGCTCGCCCCAGCCCGCGGGCTGCGGGAGCCAGCTGCCGCCGTCGCCGAAGCCGTGGCTGCTGCCCTCACGGGTCCACGGGATCGGGACGCGGCAGCCGTCGCGGAAGCCGTCCTGGCCCTCGGCGCGGAAGAACGAGGGGTCCTGGCGGGCCTCGTCGGGCAGGTCGGTGACGTCGGGCAGGCCGAGCTCCTCGCCCTGGTAGACGTAGGCCGAGCCGGGCAGGGCGAGCATCAGCAGCGAGGCGGCGCGGGCCCGGCGCAGGCCCAGCTCACGGTCGCCGGGGGTGCGGATCTGGGTGCCGAGGCCCGCCGGGTTGGCGAAGCGGGTGGCGTGCCGGGTGACGTCGTGGTTGGACAGCACCCAGGTGGTGGGGGCGCCGACCGGGCGCATCGCGTCGAGCGAGGAGTCGATGACCTCGCGCAGTTCGGCGGCGTCCCAGGCGGTGGCCAGGTACTGGAAGTTGAACGCCTGGTGCATCTCGTCGGGGCGCACGTAGTTGGCGGTCCGCTCGACGGTCGGGGTCCACGCCTCGGCGACGGCGATCCTCTCGCCCGGGTACTCGTCGAGGATGGTGCGCCAGCTGCGGTAGATCGCGTGCACGCCGTCCTGGTCGAAGAAGGGCATGACGTCGTTGCCGAGCAGCTTGAGCTGGTCGTGGGAGCCGAGGTCGGGCAGTCCCTCGGCCTTGACGAGGCCGTGGGCGACGTCGACGCGGAAGCCGTCGACGCCCATGTCGAGCCAGAAGCGCAGGATGGAGCGGAACTCGTCGGCGACGGCCGGGTGCTCCCAGTTGAAGTCGGGCTGCTCGGGGGCGAAGAGGTGGAGGTACCAGTCGCCGGGGGTGCCGTCGGGGTTCACCGTACGGGTCCAGGCGGGGCCGCCGAAGATGGACTCCCAGTCGTTGGGCGGCAGTTCGCCCGCGTCGCCCTTTCCGGGACGGAAGTGGTAGCGCTCGCGCAGCGCGGAGCCGGGGCCCTCGGCCAGGGCGCGCTTGAACCACTCGTGCTGGTCGGAGGAGTGGTTGGGGACCAGGTCGACGATGATGCGCAGGCCCAGGCCGTGGGCCTCGCGGATCAGCGCGTCGGCGTCCAGCAGGTTGCCGAACATCGGGTCGATGGCCCGGTAGTCGGCGACGTCGTAGCCCGCGTCGGCCTGCGGGGAGGCGTAGAAGGGGCTGAGCCAGACCGCGTCGACGCCCAGGTCCTTCAGGTGGGGCAGGCGGGCGGTGACGCCGGCGAGGTCGCCCATGCCGTCACCGTTGCCGTCGGCGAAGCTCCGCGGATAGACCTGGTAGATCACCGCGTCCTGCCACCAGCCGGTGCGGTGGCCCGGGGCGTCGTCGGACGTGCCGGTGGAGGGGGCAGCGAGGTGCTGGGTCATGTCGTCCCTGGGGTGTCTGGGTGGGGAGCGGCGCCGGGGACCGGGTCGGGGTTTCCGGCGCCGCCGTGACGGGTGCGGTGGTGCGTGCGGGTGCTGGTGCGGGTGGCCAGGGGGGTCAGCCCTTGACGGCTCCGGCGGACATGCCGGTGACCAGGTGCTTCTGGGCGAAGAGGAACACCAGGGCGGCCGGGATGGCGATGAGCACGGAGGCCGCGGTCATGGGGCCCCACTGGGCTCCGTACTGGTTGACGAACTTCTGGAGTCCGCCGGCCAGCGTGAGGTTCTCGTCGCCGACCAGGAAGGCGGAGGCGTACGCCACTTCGCCCCAGGCGGTGATGAAGGAGTAGAACGCGGTGACCGCGAGGCCCGGCTTGGCCAGCGGCAGGATCAGGCGGAAGAAGGTGCCGAACGGGGTGAGGCCGTCGACCTCGCCCGACTCGTCGATCTCGCGCGGGATGGTGTCGAAGAAGCCCTTCATCATCCAGGCGCAGAACGGCACCGAGATGGTGAGGTAGGTGATGACGAGTCCGGCGGGCTGGTTCAGCAGCCCGAGGCTCGACATGATGTTGTAGATCGGCACGATGAGGACGGCGACCGGGAACATCTGGGTGATCAGCAGCGTCCACATCAGTCCGCGCTTGCCGGGGAAGCGGAAGCGGCTCACCGCGTATCCGGTGGTGGCGGCGACGAAGACGCCGATCACGGTGGAGAGCGCGGAGATGATCACGGAGTTGGCGAACCAGTTCAGGAACTCCGTGTCGCGGATCAGGTTCGTGTAGTTGACGAACGTCGTCTCGCGGAAGAAGTCCGTGGTGGTCGCGAACTTGGCGGGCTTGAGCGAGGTCAGCAGGACCCACAGCACCGGGAAGACCGCGATCACCGAGGCGACGATCAGGGTGAGGTGCAGGGCGACGGAGGCGAGCGGGGAGCGCTCGCCGCGCAGCCGGACCTTGGGGGCGCCGTGCCGGGCGGGGGTGTCGGTCGCGGTGGTCACCAGTTGTCTCCCTGGGAGCGCAGGACTCGCCGGTAGACGAGGGCGAAGAGCATCAGGAGTACGAGGATCAGCACGCCCCAGGTGGAGGACTGCGCGTAGTCGCGCGGGCTGATCTCGAAGGAGAACTTGTACGCCTGGGTCACGAGGATCTGGGTGGCCTCGCCGGGTCCGCCGCGGGTCAGCAGGAAGATCACCGGGAACATGTTGAAGGTCCAGATGGTGGAGAGCAGGACCACCGTGGTGGAGACCGGGCGCAGTCCGGGCAGCGTGATGTGGCGGAAGCGCTGCCAGGCGGTGGCACCGTCCATCTCGGCCGCCTCGTACTGCTCGGAGGGGATGGACTGGAGTCCGCCGAGGAGGGCGACCATCATGAACGGGATGCCGAGCCAGACGTTGACGGCGATGACCGCGAACTTGGCCCAGGTCGGGTCGTTCAGCCACGGCACGGCGTCGATGCCGGCGCCGCCGAGGACCTTGTTGAGCAGACCGCGCTCCTCGTTGTAGAGGAAGCGCCAGGCGAAGACGGAGACGAAGCCGGGGATGGCCCAGGGCAGGATGAGGGCCATGCGGTAGGCGGAGCGTCCGGCGATGCGGCGGTTGAGGATGTTCGCCAGGGCCATGCCGAGGACGAACGTGACGCTCACGCAGGAGACGGTCCACACCAGCGTCCAGCCGAGCGTGCCGAGGAACTGCGAGCCGGTCAGCGCGTCGATGTAGTTGTCCGCGCCGACGAACTCGTAGGTGGCGGGGATCTCGTTGACGCCGATGGAGCGGGCGACGTTGCGCTCGTCCGCGTCGGTCATCGAGAGGTAGACGCCACGGACCAGCGGATAGCCGATGATCACGCCGATCACGACGACGACCGGGGCGACCATGGCCCAGGCGTACCAGTGGACCGACAGCGCCCGCCTCAGACGGCCGGGCTTCGGTGGTGGGGTGCCAGTACCGCGGCTCCGGCCGCGGGCGATGTTCTCGCCCGCGGCCTTCACCACCGACTGGCTGGTGTGGACAGCCATCAGTCGGCCAACCTTCCTGTTACTTCCAGCCCTCGAGGAGCTTGCGGTAGGAGTCGCCGGTCGACTTCGCGGCCTTCTCCGGCGTGGTCTGGCCGGTGAGGACCTTGGTGTACTCGATGCCGAGCGGGGCGAAGAGGCTGCCGCCCTCGGGGATCCAGGGGCGCTCGACGGCGGTCTCGACGACCGGCTTGAAGAAGCCGACGATCTCGCTGTCCACGGCTTCCTGCTTGGCGTACGCGGAGGTACGGGTGGGCAGCAGGTTCAGCTCGCCGGCGGCGGTGGCCTGGCTGTCCACGGACGTCATGTACTCGACGAAGGCGTAGGAGGCGTCGAGGTTCTTGGAGCCCGCGTAGACGGCGAGGTTGTGGCCGCCCTGCGGGGCTCCCTGGGCGGCGGAGCCGGCCGGGACCGGGGCGATGCCCAGGTTGTCCTTGTCCGTGAACTCCTTGCCGGTCAGGGTGTCGGCGACGGCCCAGGGGCCGTTGATCATCATCGCGACGTCGCCGCCCTTGAACGACTGCATCATGTTCTCCCAGCCGTCCGAGGCGTCCGTCTTCGCGGTGCCGTCATCGACCAGGGCCTTGACCGCCTTGAAGGCCTTGACGCCCTCGGGCTTGTCCACGGTGATGGACTTGGATCCGGCGTCGACGAGGTCGCCGCCCTCGCCGTAGAGGAAGGAGAGGAAGTAGTACGGGTCGTCGCCGCGCAGGTAGAGACCGGTCTTGCCGGTCTTGTCCTTGATCTTCTTCGCGGCGGTCTTGAGGTCGTCCAGGTTGGCGGGCGCCTCGACGCCGGCCTCCTTGAGCAGCTTCTTGTTGTAGAAGATGCCCATGGAGTCGATGACCTGCGGGACGGCGTAGGTCTTGCCGTCGTACTCGGTGGAGGCGACGGCCTGCTTGAGGAAGTCGTCCTGGTTCTTCAGGGCGGCGGTGCCGTCCAGCGGGGCCAGGTAGCCGAGGTTGGCGAAGTCCGGCGTCCAGGCGACCTCGGAGCGGATCACGTCGGGGGCGCCGTCGCCGGCCTGGGCGGCGTTCTTGAACTTGTTCTGCGCGTCGCCGAAGGGCACGTTGACGTACTTGACGTCGACCTTCGGGTGCTTCTTCTCGAAGCCCTCGGCCAGCTTCTTGAAGACCTTGTCCTCACTGCCGACGCTGGAGGTGTCCCACCAGGTCACCGTGCCGGAGAGCTCGCCCGAGCTCTTGCCGCCGCCGGACTCTTCGTCGCTGCCGCAGGCGGTCGCCGCGAGCGCCAGGGCCGCGACCAGGGCGGTGGCCGTTATGCCACGTCGCATCTGAACTCCTTCAACTGCCGTACCGCTCCGTCGCGGCGCCGGGTCGACGTGAACGTAACAAGGATGAAAGACGACCGAAAGAGCTTGCGGAAGATTTCTGCAAGCCTTGGTGATCGTTACATTCGCGTGTCCTCAAGGTTGCCGTCAAGCCCCTTGACGAGGGTCACTCACCCCTGGCAGGGGCAGGCGGGACACGGCATATCCGCAGTGCGACGATCCGACCGCAGCCCGCGATCCGGGGCCGCAAGTCCTTGCAAGGCGTTGCCGGAGAACCCCCTGGCACCCTCCCCCGCACCACCCCTCGCACGGTGGGCAATCCGACACGGGCCCGGTACAGTCCCATCCCATGACCGCACGGCTTGCCGATATCGCAACTCAGGCGGGGGTCAGCGAAGCAACGGTCAGCCGGGTCCTGAACGGCAAGCCCGGAGTCGCGGCGACCACCCGCGAATCCGTCCTCGCGGCACTCGACGTGCTGGGGTACGAACGCCCGGTGCGGCTGCGCAGGCGCAGCGCGGGACTGGTCGGCCTGATCACCCCGGAGCTGGAGAACCCGATCTTCCCGGCGCTGGCGCAGGTCATCGGCCAGGCGCTGACCCGGCAGGGCTACACCCCGGTACTGGCGACCCAGACGCCCGGCGGCTCCACCGAGGACGAACTCACCGAAATGCTGGTGGACCGGGGCGTTTCCGGCATCATCTTCGTCTCCGGGCTGCACGCGGACACCTCCGCCGATATGCAACGCTACGAGCAACTGCGCGGCCAAGGCGTCCCGTTCGTCCTGGTGAACGGTTTCTCCGCCAAGGTGCAGGCGCCCTTCATCTCACCGGACGACCGGGCGGCGATGCGCCTCGCGGTGACGCATCTGGTGGCCCTGGGCCACACCCGTATCGGTCTGGCGGTCGGCCCCAAGCGCTTCGTGCCGGTGCTCCGCAAGATCGAGGGCTTCCACGCCACGATGCGGGAGCAGCTGGGCCTCGCACCGGACGAGGTGGAGGAGCTGATCCAGCACTCCCTGTACACGCTGGAAGGCGGCCAGGCCGCCGCCTCCGCCCTGATGGAGCGCGGCTGCACGGCGGTCGTGTGCGCGAGCGACATGATGGCGCTCGGGGCGATCCGGGCGGCCCGCCGGCTGTCGAAGGACGTGCCGCGCGATCTCTCGGTCGTGGGCTACGACGACTCGCCGCTCATAGCGTTCACGGACCCGCCGCTGACGACGATCCGGCAGCCGGTGACGGCGATGGGCCAGGCCGCCGTCCGCACGCTCCTGGAGGAGATCGGCGGAACCCCGGCACCCCACAGTGAGTTCGTCTTCATGCCTGAGCTGGTGGTTCGCGGCTCGACGGCCTCGGGCCCCGCAGGCGGCTCAGGGTCGCCCTCTCGTCCCTGAGACGCAGAATGTGCGACCGGAACCCGACCGGAGGATGATCGGGGGCAGGGGAATCACTATGGAAGACTCTCTGCCTATGGGTGAAACACGGGTGACAACGCACGAAGGCCGGTCAACAGCCGATCCTTCACCCATCGCGGCCGAGGCGGCCCCCGAAGCCGCCACCGCGTCCACCACTCCCCCGGCTTCCGGGAAGACCGGCCGACTGCTGGCCCGGCTCCGCTCCCTGCGGATGCCCCGCCGCCCCCGGCTCTGGTTCGAGATCCTGCTCATCGCGGTCAGTTACTGGCTGTATTCGCTCGTGCGCAACGCCGTCCCGGAGCAGAAGGCCCAGGCGCTGCGCAACGCGGACTGGATCTGGTCGGCGGAGAAGTCCCTGGGCCTCGCCTTCGAGGAAACGGTCAATCACGCGGTCAATTCCGTGACATGGCTGATCGTGTCGATGAACTACTACTACGCGACGCTGCACTTCGTCGTGACCATCGGCGTCCTCGTCTGGCTGTTCCGCCGTCACCCGGGCCGTTACGCGGCGACGCGGCTGGTCCTCTTCGCGACGACGGGCGTAGCGCTGCTCGGCTACTACCTCTACCCGCTGGCGCCACCCCGTCTGATGAACGGCGCGAACTTCATCGACACCGTGCTCCTGCACGAGACGTGGGGCTCGATGGCCTCGGGCAACTTCAAGAACATGTCGAACCAGTACGCGGCGATGCCGTCGATGCACATCGGCTGGTCGCTCTGGTGCGGGCTGACGATCTTCGCCCTGGCCTCGGCACCCTGGGCCCGCATCCTGGGCCTGCTCTACCCGACGCTCACCCTGGTCGTCATCGTGGCCACCGCCAACCACTTCTGGCTGGACGCGGTGGGCGGCATGGCCTGCCTCGCGTTCGGCTACGCGGTCTCCCGCGTCTGGTACGGCTCACTGCCGCACCGGCTCCCGAAGTGGGTACCGGACCGCCGGGGACGCTTGACCGCCCTGCGCGCCCGACTGCCACGCCCGGCATCGGAGCCGAAGCCGGAGAAGCACCCCGAATCCAGCCGCTCCGGCGCTTGAGGAGCGGGGTCCTTCCTCCCTCCCGGAGTTGCCTTCCAGCCCCTCCGGGGTTCCCTCACTCCCCTCCGGCGGCGTTCCCTTCCAGCCCTCCGGCGTTTGAGGAGCGGGGCCCGGGGCGGAGCCCCGAGGGGCCCCGGGGCCGGGCCCCGGGAGCACGCGTCTAGGGCGCCGCCCCGTAGAACCGCTCCTCCACCACCGCCCGCGCCCGCCGCGTGATCCGCCGGTAGTCGTCCAACATGTCCCCGACATGCCCGGGCTCGTACCCCAGGTACCGCCCGACCGCCGCCACCTCCCGCGGGTCGGACGGAAACGTGTCGCCCGCCCGCCCCCGCACCAGCATCACCGCGTTGCGGACCCGCGTCGCCAGGACCCACGCCTCGTCCAGCGTCTGCGCGTCCTCCACCGGAATCAGCTCCGCCGCACACGCCGCGGCCAGCGCCTCACGCGTACGCGTCGTGCGCAGCCCCGGCTCCGCCCAGCCGTGCCGCATCTGCATCAGCTGCACCGTCCACTCGACGTCGCTCAGCCCTCCCCGCCCCAGCTTCGTGTGGAGCGTGGGGTCGGCGCCGCGCGGCATCCGCTCGGACTCCATCCGCGCCTTGAGCCTGCGGATCTCCCGTACGGCGTCCTCGCCGAGCCCTTCCATCGGATACCGCAGCGGATCGACCAGCTCGATGAAGTCGCGTCCCAGCTCCTCGTCGCCCGCCACCGGTTCGGCCCGCAGCAGCGCCTGGCTCTCCCAGACCAGCGACCAGCGCCGGTAGTAGGCCTCGTACGACTTCAGCGTGCGGACCAGCGGCCCGCTCTTGCCCTCCGGGCGCAGATCGGCGTCGATCAGCAGCGGCGGATCGGCGGTGGGCAGCTGGAGCAGCCGCCGCATCTCCCCGATGACCGTGTTGGCGGCCCGGGCCGCCTCCTCGTCGCTCACACCTTCGCGCGGCCGGTGGACGAAGAGGACGTCGGCGTCGGAGCCGTAACCCAGCTCGTGCCCGCCGAAGCGGCCCATGCCGATGACGGCGAACCGGGTCGGCAGGGTGTCGCCCCACTGCGCGCGGACGGCGGCCCGCAGCGCGCCCGCGACGGTGACGGCGTTGAGGTCGCTGACGGCCGAGCCGACGCGGTCGACGAGGGCCCCGTGATCCTGCTCGGCGGGGTTGTCCTCGGTGCCGTACGAGCCGATGAGGTCGGCGGCCGTCGTGCGGAACAGCTCGCGGCGGCGGACCCCGCGCACCACCGCGACGGCCGACTCCGCGTCCCCGGCACGCCCCACCGCGGCCAGCACCTCCTGCTCCAGGTGGGCCCGGGTGCGGGGCGTGAGCCCCTCCGGGTCGCCGAGGATCGCCACCGCCTCCGGGGCCCGCATCAGCAGGTCCGGGGCGAGGCGGCCGGCGGAGAGGACCCGGGCGAGGTTCTCCGCGGCGGCGCCCTCGTCGCGCAGGAGCCGCAGGTACCACGGGGTCTTGCCGAGCGCGTCCGACACCTTGCGGAAGCCGAGGAGGCCGGCGTCCGGGTCGGCGGAGTCCGCGAACCAGCCGAGCAGCACCGGCAGCAGGGTGCGCTGGATGGCGGCCTTGCGGGAGACCCCCGAGGAGAGGGCCTCCAGGTGCCGCAGGGCGGCCGCCGGGTCGGCGTACCCGAGGGCCTCCAGGCGGATCGCGGCCGCCTTCGCGCTGAGCCGGGACTCGGCGGGGGCCAACTGGGCGACGGCGTCCAGCAGCGGCCGGTAGAAGATCTTCTCGTGCAGCCGCCGTACGACGGAGGCGTGCCGCTTCCAGGCCTTGTTCAGCTCGGCCACCGGGTCGGTGCGCATCCCGAGCGACCGGCCGAGCCGCCGCAGATCCGCCTCGTCATCGGGGACGAGGTGGGTGCGGCGCAGCCGGTAGAGCTGGATGCGGTGCTCCATGGAGCGCAGGAAGCGGTACGCCTCGTCGAGCTGGGCGGCGTCCGCGCGCCCCACGTACCCGCCCTCGGCGAGCGCCCGCAGCGCCTCCAGGGTGGAGCCGCTGTGCAGGGAGGCGTCGCTGCGCCCGTGCACCAGCTGGAGGAGCTGCACCGCGAACTCGACGTCGCGCAGTCCGCCGGGGCCGAGCTTCAGCTCCCGCTCGATCCGGTCCGCGGGGATGTTGTCGACGACACGGCGGCGCATCTTCTGCACGTCGGGGACGAAGTTCTCCCGGTCGGCGGCCCCCCAGACGAGCGGCGACACCGCCTCGACGTACGCCGCGCCCAGCTCGGGGTCGCCGGCCACCGCGCGGGCCTTCAGCAGCGCCTGGAACTCCCAGGTCTTGGCCCAGCGCTGGTAGTAGGCGAGGTGGGAGCTGAGGGTGCGCACGAGCGGCCCGTTGCGGCCCTCGGGGCGGAGGTTGGCGTCGACCTCCCAGATGGTGCCCTCGACGGTGGTCTCGGAGCAGATCCTCATCATGTGGGCGGCCAGCCGGGTGGCGGCCTGTATGGCCTTGGTCTCGTCGACCCCGTCGCGCGCCTCCCCGACGAAGATCACGTCGACGTCGGAGACGTAGTTCAGCTCGCGCCCGCCGCACTTGCCCATCGCGACGACGGCGAGCCGGCACCGGGCGGCGTCCTCGGGTGCGGCCGTCCGGGCGATGGCGAGAGCGGCGCGGAGGGTGGCGGTGGCGAGGTCGGCCAGTTCGGCGGCGGTCTGCGCGAGGTCGGTCGTCCCGCACACGTCCCGGGCGGCGAGGGTGAGCAGACACCGGCGGTAGTTGACCCGCAGCGAGTCCGGGTCGGCGGCGGCGGCGAGCCCGCGCTCGAACTCGGCGACCCCGGGGTGCAGGTCGACCGCCTCGTACGTGACGAGCGCCCGCCAGTCGCGCGGGTGCCGGGCCAGATGGTCGCCGAGCGCCTCCGAGGCGCCGAGGACCCCGAGGAGCCGGTCGCGCAGGGGCTTGGCGGTGACGAGGGTGTCGAGCAGCACCTGACGCTCGCTCTCCGCCTCGGCCTCGGCGATCCGGACCAGGCCGCGCAGGGCCAGGTCCGGGTCGGCGGTGGCCCCGAGCGCCTCCAGGAGGACGGGATCGGACCGTACGGAGGCCAGCGCGTCCAGGTTGAGGAGCTGGTCGGCGGCGGACGGGTCGGTGAATCCGTGCCGCAGCAGCCTGGTGAACGTACTGCTTCTGCGCCCCGGCGCGGTCGTCATCCCGTGCTCTCCTGCCAGCCGAACCGAACTGCGTAGCGTGGTGTCGCGGCGGCGCGGCCACGTCGCCGCGTCACAGCGGTTCGAGCCTAGTCCTGTGCGGGTGCGTTCGGGGCGGCGGCGGGGTCCCCCCACGGAGGAATCCCCGCCTGCTCCGCGGCCCCGACGGGAACCGTCCCGACTGCCGGGACGTGGACCGTCCCGACGAGGACGGTGGCGTACAACTCCTCGGAGACCAGGACCCGGGGGCTCAGCCCGGCGGCGCGCAGGACCTCGACCGCCGTGTCCCGCTGCCGCTCGCTCGCCTCCACGAGCAGGCTGCCGCCGGGCGCGAGCCACCGGGGCGCCTCGGCCGCGACCCGGCGCATGACGTCGAGCCCGTCGCCGCCGCCGTCCAGGGCGACGCGGGGTTCATGGATGCGGGCCTCGGCGGGCAGCAGCTCGACGTCGTCGGTGGGGACGTAGGGGACGTTGGCCAGCAGCACGTCGACCCGGCCGCGCAGGGTGGCGGGCAGCGGGGCGAACAGGTCGCCCTCGTAGACGTGGCCCAGGTCGCCGATGTTGCGCCGGGCGCAGCGCACGGCGGCGGGTTCGACGTCGCAGGCGTGCAGTTCGGCCGCGTCCGAAGCGGAGGCGAGGGCGACGCCGAGCGCACCGGAACCGCAGCAGAGGTCGACGACGACGGCCCGGCGGGGCGCGAGGGCGGCGGCCTGTGCGACCAGGAACTCCGTACGGCGGCGGGGCACGAAGACGCCCGTGTCCACGGCGAAGCGGCGGCCGTGGAAATCCGCCCAGCCCAGGACGTGTTCGAGCGGCAGCCCGGCGGCGCGGTGCTCGACGAGGGAGGACAGTTCGTCGACGGAGGCGGCGGCCTCGTGGAGGAGCCGGGCCTCGTCCTCGGCGAAGACACAGCCGGCGCGGCGGAGGGCGAGGACGGTGGAGGAGAGGGAACTCGACGGGGGAACCGGCATACGAGCGAAGCCTTTCGGGGAAACCGATGGGCGCTCCGCGATCGACTTATGCCGTCCGGTCGGCTACTGCCGGTCGTACGACGCGATCGCGCGGGGTGAGCACCCAGTCTGATCCAGCGGTAATGGGGCTCACCTCCTCGGTCGATCTCGTCGATCCCCGTGGCGTACGGGGGTGGTAACACTACAACAGCCCGCTCCGGCGCCCGTACGGGGCGCGAGAACGGGCTGCTGGCCCGGATCCGGTGCCGCTCTCCTACAGATCGACGCTGTCCCGCAACTTGGTGGGCGTCAGGAACAGGGAGGCGATCACACCGATCACGGCGATGCCGGCCGAGATGAGGAAGATGTGGCCGGTCGCCTCCCCGTACGCGGCCCGGACGACGTCCTGGACCTGGGGCGGCATGGCGGCGACGTTGAGGGTGGAGCCGCTGGAGCCGGAGGCTGCCGGGTCGACGCCGAGTTTCGTCAGCCCGTCGGTGATCCGGGTGGCGACCTGGTGGGCGAGGACCGCGCCGAGCACCGAGACGCCCATGGTGCCGCCGAGGGAGCGGAAGAAGGTGATCGCTCCGCTGGCCGCGCCGATCTCGCTGAGCGGGACGGTGTTCTGGAGGACGAGCACCAGGTTCTGCATCGACATGCCGACCCCGACGCCCACGCCCAGCATCCCCAGCGACACCAGGACGAGCGAGGTCCGGTGGTCGATGAAGGACAGTCCGAGGAAGCCGAGGGCGAGAACGATCACACCCGCGACGATGAACGGCTTGACCTTGCCGGTCTTCGACACGAGGCGCCCGGCGACGGTCGAGGAGACGAGTACGCCGGCCATCAGCGGGATGGTGAGCAGTCCGGCCTCGGTGGGCGAGTAGCCCCGGCCGATCTGGAAGTACTGGCCGAGGAAGACCGCGCCGCCGAACATGGCCATGCCGACGGCGAGGCTGGCGACGATGGCGAGGGCGGGGTCCCGGCGGCGGACGACGTGCATCGGGACGACGGGCTCCTTGACCCGGGTCTCGACGAGAACGGCCGCACCGAGGATGAGCGCGCTCCCGCCGACCATGAGGCCGCTCTGCCAGGAGATCCAGTCGAAGTCGGTGCCGACGAAGGTGACCCAGAGGAGCAGGAGACTGACCCCGGCGGCGATCAGCGACGCGCCGAGGTAGTCGACCTTGGTGTCGGGCCTGCGGACCTCGGCGAGGTGCAGGGTGCGGGCGAGGATCACGGAGGCGACCAGCGTGAAGGGCACGGCGATGAAGAAGCACCAGCGCCAGCCGAGCCAGGAGGCGTCGGTGATGAACCCGCCGAGCAGCGGCCCGCCGACGGTGGCGACGGCCATGACGCCGCCGAGGTAGCCGTTGTAGCGGCCGCGCTCCTTCGGGCTGATCATCGCGGCGATGATCACCTGGACGAGCACCTGGAGCGCGCCCATGCCGAGCCCCTGTACGGCGCGGAAGGCGATCAGCTGTTCGGTGGACTGGGCGAATCCGCAGGCGACCGACGAGACGACGAAGAGCCCGATGGCTATCTGGAGCAGCAGCTTCTTGCTGAACAGGTCGGCGAGCTTGCCCCAGATCGGGGTGGAGGCCGTGGAGGCGAGCAGGGTCGCGGTGACGACCCAGGTGTACTGCGACTGCGTGCCGTCGAGGGACCCGATGATCTGCGGGAGCGCGACCGAGACCACGGTGCTGCTGATCATCGCCACGAACAGCACGATGAGCAGCCCGCTCAGGGCCCGCAGGACGTGCCGGTGGTCCATGGGTGCGGCGGCGGGGGCCCCGGCCGGGGCGGTGGCGGTGTCTGCTGCGCTCACGCGCAACCTCCGGAAAGTTCGTACGAGAGGCCCGTACGGGGCGGTCGTGACGGGTGTCCGCGCGGGCCGCCGGTACGGGAGGGAGAAGACTTCACCATACATGCACACTGGGCAATTTTGCCCACTGCGCAACAATCTCGCACCCGGGGGATAATGCCCCCATGAACAGCAGCACCGCGGGACCGGGACTCCGGGAACGCAAGAAGGAAGCCACCCGGCAGGCCGTGCACGAGGCGACCCTGCGCCTGACGGTGGAGCACGGCTTCGACCAGGTGACGGTCGAGGCGGTGGCGGACGCGGCCGGGATCTCCCGCAGGACGTTCTCCAACTACTTCACCAACAAGGAGGACGCCCTCCTCTACGGCGAGGAGCAGCAGATCAGGGCCCTGGTCCGCACGGTGAGGGACCGCCCCGCCGACGAACCCGCCTGGCCGGCCCTGCGCGCGGCGGTGGCCCAGTTCGCGGAACGCGTGGCGCCCCCGGAGCGCGAGTGGGCGGTGCGCACCCGCCTGGCGATGCGCCACCCCTCGCTGCTGGCGCGCCAGTTGGCCAACCACGCCACCCTGGAACGCGACCTGGCCGAAGCGGTCGCCGCCCGCCCCGGCCCGGCCTCGGCCCCGGTCCGCCCGATCGTCCTGGCGGCAGGCTTCCTGTCCTCGCTCCGGATCGCGATGCGCATGTGGATCGAGGAGGACCTGACCCGCGAGCCGGCGGAGGTGATCGACGAGATCCTGGACGAGATGGGGCGGGGTTTCGCATGAGGGACGGGGCTGTCGCTTATACACATCTC